>CAYHHO010000057.1:0-18973 GCA_964356445.1 uncultured Singulisphaera sp.
TCATCCGAGCGACTTGATCGCTGCGCCGTTGGCGCTGTGCGAGGCGTACGGTCTCGGCGGTCGCGAACTCATCCTCGCGACGGTCATCGCCTACGAGATCGAGATGCGACTCTGCGAATTCGGCCTTCCCGGCGTGCGCGAGTACGGTTGGCATCACGCAACGCTCAGTGCGTTCGCTGCACCGATCGCCGCGGGACGCGTCCTCAATCTCACTCCGCCGCAAATGGTGGCCGCGATGGGAATCAGCGCGTCGCGCACGTTCTGCCCCGGCGCTGTGACTGCAGGCAAACTGACCAACATGAAAAACACCGTCGATCCATGGGCGGGACGCATGGGCGCCGAGAGCGCGCTCCTTGCGCGCCACGGCTACTCGGGTCCTGAACACATCATCGATGGCAAGGAAGGTCTCTTCGCAGTCTTCAATCATGTGCAGTACAAGGGCAAGCCCGCTTCGTTCGATGCCGCGATGCTCGTCGACGCTCTCCCAACCTGCCCCAAGTGCCACTTCCGAATCATCGACTGCGGCATGAAGAGCTTTCCGATCGAAGCGCTCAGCCATGCGCCGCTCACAGCGATGATGAAGACCATCAAGGACAACAACCTGCGCGCCGACCAAGTCACCGAAATCAAGGTGGAAGTCATTGCTCGCGCCGCTGACATTCTCGGCGACCCGCACAAGTACCGACCGGACTCGAAAGAGACCGCCGATCACTCGCTGCCGTACTGCATGGCCGTGGGACTCGTCGATGGCATGGTCACGCCGCTTCAGTTCAAGGAAGAACGAGTCATGGACAAGTCGCTGATTCCAGTGATGGACATGGTGAAGGTCGTTGCGAACGAAGAGTTCGAAGCGCTTTTCCCGAAGTTTCAGCCAAGCCGCGTGACCATCACGACGAAGGACGGCAAGTCCTACGCAACCCGCGTCGATGTCCCCAAGGGCGACCCGCGCGACCCAATGACAGAAGAAGAAATCTCCGTGAAGTTCAACGCGCTCGGTGGGGAGGTCATTGGACTTGATGCCTGCGAAAAACTCCGCAAGGTGATCATGTCCATGGAGAACACGAAGAACCTCCACGAGCTATTCTCGCTCACGACCGCACGAAGCGCAGTGGCTGTGCATTCGTAGTCGAGATTTCGTCGCAGTCGAAGTTCGGTTCATTGATTTCACGTTCGAGTTCAGAGGAGAGTCAGTCATGAGTCGCAGTCCAGTGTCGCTTCCGCAGGTTCGCGGTTTTCTCAAGACCGAACGCAAGGACTATTGGTGGATCGTTCCGATCCTCGTGCTCGCGGGGCTCGGCGCCTTCTTGATCTACTCGACGTGGGCCGCGTTTCAAGGCAACAACTTTTTCATCGGCGGTGTCGAGCAGCCGGGCGTGCAGCGCCTTCTCTCTCCCTTCTACTCACCAGTGCTGTGGGATCCACGCGGAATTCACTCGGGTCACGCGTGGCTTGGTGAGTTGCCAGCGTGGTGGCCTGCATGGCTGCTCTTCTCGCCTGCGCTGCTGATTCTGCCCTTCCCGGCGGGATTCAGATTCACCTGTTACTACTACAGAGGCGCCTACTACAAGGCATTCTGGGGCGATCCAGCAAGTTGCACTGTCGGAGAGCCAGCGTTTCGCGGGCAGAACTACCGAGGCGAGCAGAAGTTTCCGCTGATCTTTCAGAACATCCATCGCTACTTTCTCTATGCCGCGATCGCGTTCATCGGACTGCTGACGTGGGACGGTCTCGTCAGCTTTACGCACTACAAGGCTGACGGCACGCTTGGATTTGGGATCAGCGTGGGCACGATCGTCCTCGTGCTGAATCCGCTGTTCCTGGGCATGTACACATTCGGCTGTCACTGCCTACGACATCTCGTCGGAGGCAAGCACGACTGCCTTTCGTGCAGCAGTGGGCGCCTCGGTCGATACAAGCGCGTCACTTGGCTCAATGAACGACACATGCTCTTCGCCTGGATCAGCCTCTTCGGCGTCGGATTCGCTGACATCTACGTTCGCATGTGCGCAAGCGGCGCGTGGACTGACTGGAGAATCCTGTGACGAATCTTGATCGATACATCGTCCACGAGCATGATGTGCTCATCATCGGTGCTGGCGGCGCAGGATTGCGCGCGGCGATCGAAGCGTCTGGCGCGGGAGTGAAAGTCGGCGTCATCTGCAAGTCACTCCTCGGCAAGGCACACACCGTGATGGCTGAAGGCGGCATGGCCGCGGCGATGGGAAATGTCGACGACCGCGACAACTGGGAAGTTCACTTCGCAGACACGATGCGCGGCGGGCAGTACCTCAACAACCCGATCATGGCAGAACACCATGCGAAGGAATCCCCCGAGCGCGTGCGCGAACTCGAAGCATGGGGTGCCGTCTTCGATCGAACGAAGGATGGCAAGATTCTTCAGCGCAATTTCGGCGGTCATCGCTACCCACGTCTTGCGCATGTCGGCGACCGAACAGGGCTCGAACTCATCCGCACTCTTCAAGATCACGGAATCCATCAGGGAATGGAAGTCTTCATGGAGATGACGGTGGTTTCGCTGCTGAAATCTGGCGGCCGAATTGCGGGCGCACTCGGTTACGACCGCGAGCGCGGGCGAATGCACCTGTGGAAGGCGAAGGCGGTCATTCTCGCAACAGGCGGCATCGGGAAGTCGTTTCGAATCACGAGCAACAGTTGGGAAGGCACTGGCGATGGCCACTCGCTCGCGTATCACGCTGGGGCAGAACTTCTCGACATGGAATTTGTGCAGTTCCATCCAACGGGGATGGTCTGGCCGCCGAGCGTGCGCGGGATTCTCGTCACCGAAGGCGTGCGCGGTGAAGGTGGAGTGCTCCGCAACAGCGAAGGCAAGCGCTTCATGTTTGACGACATTCCAGACGCGTACAAGAATCAGGTCGCGACAGACGAGGAAGAGGGCTGGCGATATGTTTGCGGCGACAAGAACGCCAATCGCCCGCCGGAACTGCTTACGCGCGACCATGTGGCGCGGTGCATCAACCGAGAGATCAAGGCCGGACGCGGCTCGCCGCACGGCGGCGTCTATCTCGACATCGGCTGGATCAAGGAGAAGATTCCAAACGCCAGCGAGCACATCAAGCGAAAACTGCCGAGCATGTATCACCAGTTCAAGCAGCTTGCTGGTGTCGACATCACGACCGAACGGATGGAAGTCGGACCGACGACTCACTATGTGATGGGCGGTGTCGCCGTCGACGGCGACACGCAGGAATCATGCGTCCCTGGGCTCTTCGCAGCCGGGGAAGTTGCTGGCGGACTCCACGGTGCGAACAGGCTTGGCGGGAATTCTCTCAGCGACCTCATCGTCTTTGGAAAACTCGCAGGCGAGCACGCGGCGAGATACGCCAAAGCCAACCGAGCGGTTGAAGTTGACTCTGCCGAAGTTGAGTCGATCACGCGTTCGATCGAGGCGTGCTTTGGGCGTCCCGCAGGTGAGAACCCCTTTGCAATCCAGTACGCACTTCAAGACGCGATGCAAGATCTCGTCGGCATCGTGCGAAAGCAGGATGAAATGGAACTCGCGCTCACGAAGATTGACGAGTTCAAGCGCAGATACGCAAATGTCGGCGTTTCTGGGCACCGCGAGTACAACCCTGGATGGCATACAGCGATTGACCTGCATTGCATGTTGACCGTCTCTGAATCCATCGCACGCTGCGCGCTTGAACGCAAGGAGAGCCGCGGCGCGCAGTTCCGCGACGACTATCCGCAGAAGAGCGCTGAGTGTGGAACATTCAACCTCCTCACAAAGAAGGCAGCGGATGGCTCGATGGAAGTCCGTCGCAGACCAGTCGTGCCCATGCGCGAGGATCTCAAGGCCATCGTCGAACGAATGAAGTGACCCGCACGGACTACACCACATGACCTTCGCCGCTTCAACCACCCCACCCGCAGACGCAACTCGAACGATGCAGTTTCGCATCTGGCGGGGCGATCAGTCCGGCGGTTCCTTTCAGACCTACCCCGTGCAGGTCTCAGAGGGAATGGTCGTACTGGACTGCATCCATCGCATCCAAGCTGAACTCGCAACCGACCTCGCTGTGCGCTGGAATTGCAAGGCCGGCAAGTGCGGATCATGCTCCGCAGAAATCAATGGCCAACCGAGGCTGCTGTGCATGACGCGCATGGACACCCTGCCGCCCGACGAAGTGGTCACGGTCGAACCGCTTCGCAGTTTTCCGTCGATTCGAGACCTTGTCACCGATGTCAGTTGGAACTTCAGAGTCAAGAAGAAGATCAAGCCCTTCAAGCCGCGCAAGCCTGACAACCCCGATGGTTCGTGGACGATGTATCAAGCCGATATCGATCGGGTGCAAGAGTTCAGGAAGTGCATCGAGTGTTTCCTTTGCCAAGATGTCTGCCATGTCCTGCGAGACCATCACAAGCACGACGAATTCGTTGGACCGCGCTTCCTGATGTACACCGCGGCACTCGAGATGCATCCGCTCGACACCGAGGATCGCATTGCAGACCTGAAGAATGAGGACGGCATCGGCTACTGCAACATCACGAAGTGTTGCACCAAGGTCTGCCCTGAACACATCGGCATCACCGACAACGCGATCATCCCCATGAAGGAGCGTGTCGTTGATGAGTTCTACGATCCGATGACGCGGCTGTTTCGGATGTTCAAGCCGAAGCGCTGAATCGGCGGCTCCGCCGCGGGTCAAGTTGCCCCCCACACTCATCGTCCTCGCAGCGACGCGGGGCAAGTTCGTCCGCGGCGAGTTTGCAAGCCGAGCAAGTCTGCGCAGCGAGGCGCAGCATGTCTGAGCCCGCGGACAACTTGACCCGTGGCGCTGCGTCGACTGTCTGATTCGCGGGCAACTTGCCGCGCGGCGAACGAACCATCCGGGAACCGGACTGTTCGCATGAACAACCCCCCCGCGGCCGGTTGCATATCGGGGCTGCGCTGGTCCGTGGACTCACTTGCAAGGATCAGCATGCTTCACGAACCTACGGACCTCCCAAGTGGATCATGCCACAAACGAGGCGTTGACCCCATCACCTTATAGACTCCGTACGTGCAGATTGACCTGCGGCGAATCGAATTGCTTGATGCCGCCACCGTTGTGATTTTGAAAACCATGTCCCCGTCCCAGAAGTGGGAGATGGCCAATCGCATGGTGATCGAAGCACGCGAGGCAATCTCATACATGCTCAAGCGTCAGCACCCGAATTGGGATCATGTTCGCCTCAGGGAAGAGGTAGGCCGCAGGATGAGTCATGGATGAAGTCGAACGCGACTCCATTGGTGGGCCGCGCGACATACTGACCTTCGCAAGCGCTGTGCTCACTCGGCTTGGAATCAGACACTTTGTCACAGGCTCAATGGGGGCAATGGTGTACGGCGAGTACCGAGCAACACTCGATGTCGACATTGTTGCCGACATGCACGCTGGACATCCCGCCGAATTGGTGATGGCATTCCCCCAGCCCCGCTTCTACCTCAGCGAGGATGCGATGCGCAGTGCCATCGGCGAGTTTGGCCAGTTCAATGTCATTCATGTGCCAAGCGCATTGAAGGTTGACTTCATGATTCCCAAGAGAACCCCATTCAACGAAAGTCGATTTGCACGTGTGCGCGCCATTGCGATGGACCCCACCGATCCGATTCCCGTCTCATCGGCCGAAGATGTCATCTTGATGAAGCTCCGCTCATTTCAAGAAGGCGGATCGGACAAACACCTGCGTGACATCGCGAGCATGATCCGCATCAGCGGCGAGTCATTCGATCGTGCCTATCTCGATGAATGGGCTCATGAGCTTGGCGTGGATCACGAATGGACGGCTGTACGCCAGCGCGTTCACTGGTGAACACAGCGAGACGCGCCCCACTCACCCCGGCTGCTGGCAACTCAAGCAGTGCAGGCTTCCAAGGCCGACGACGAGGTTTCTGGCGGCGACCGCTTCGATCTTCCAACCTGGGAGCACGCTCGCAAGCACTTCCAGAGCGCGCTCGTCACTGCCCGAATCGAATATCGGCACGAATGCGGTCCCGTTGCTCAGCAGGAAATTCGCGTGGCTCGCTGGGATCATGCTGCGTCCCCCTGCTCCGAAGCGATCCGCTGGATAGTCGTATTCGATTGGGTTCGGCACAGGTAGCGCAACGATCTTGAACCGCTCTCCGCGTTCGTCGACTGCCGACTGCAGCACTTCCCAGTTCGCCTCGAGCACTTCGAAATCGGGATGGCCATGCGGCGCACGAATCGCCACGATCGTGTCCCTCGAGACAAACCGCGCGATGTCATCAATGTGCCCATCGGTGTCGTCGCCCTTGATCCCGCCCGGGAGCCACACGATGTTGGTCACTCCAAGCGCATCCTGAAGCGTCGACTCGATGTGCCCTCTCGCCTTGTCGGGATTTCGATTCTCGCTCGCAAGGCACTGGCTCGTCGTGAGCACCGTTCCAGTCCCGTTCACGTCAATCGATCCCCCCTCGAGAACGAAATCGTGGTGCCACATCGGGATGCTCCACCGAGCGGAGATCGCAGTCGGCACCGCATCATCAAGCGTGCGCGCCTCATACTTGTCGCCCCAACCGTTGAAACGAAACGAGTGTGCAGCGATCCCACGCGCCGCGTGCTTCACGAAAATCGGACCGAAATCGCGAATCCAGCTGTCGTTGGTCGCAATGCCGAGCGCGCCGGTTTCACGAACCTCAACGCACTGCGCCAACTTCGCTCGCCATGCGTCCCACTCGCCCTTCGCAGCACTCAAGCATCCTGGCCAAGTCTCTTCATTGTGCGGTCGAACGAGCCAGACGCACTCCTGTCGCTCCCACTCTGCAGGCATGCGAAAACCCTGCGCCGCAGCGCTGCCCTCGAGCCTCGGCGCTTCATGGGTTGTCCCAGGTTTCATGAGTCGAGCACCCTGCGCGTCAAACCGGCGTAAGCATCGATGCGCCGATCGCGAAAGAACGGCCATCCCCGCCGCTGTTCTTCGATGCGAGAAAGATCGCATGGAACAACCAACACTGCGGGTTGATCGACTGGCGCCTCTGCAATCACTTGACCCGCGGGATCGCACACGATGCTCGTTCCCCAAAACTTCAAGTCCTTCTCGACACCAATGCGATTGATCGCCGCCACATAGACGCCGTTGGCGATCGCATGCGCCTTGTGCATGGTGATCCATGCTTCGCGCTGATGTCGCATGTCGATTTCAGTCTCCCCGTGATACCAACCGATCGCGGTCGGATAGAAAATGATCTCCGCTCCCTTCAGCGCAGTCAGGCGCGCAGCCTCGGGATACCACTGATCCCAGCAGACCAGCATGCCAGACTTTGCGTGCGCCCCGTTGACGACCTGCCACTCCAAATCCCCTGGCGTGAAGTAGTACTTTTCGCTGAAGCGCGGATCGTCGGGGATATGCATCTTGCGGTACTTCCCGATCACCTCCCCCGCCGCAGAGATATAGACGCTGGTGTTGTGATAAACGCCAGGCGTGCGCCGCTCGTACAAACTCGCCATGATCTCAACGTTCAATTCTTTCGCGAGCGAACACATGAACGCGCACGTGGGTCCACTCGGAATCGCCTCCGCGAGATCCATCAGCGCCGAGTCTTCCTGCTGGCAGAAGTAGTGCGAGACAAACAACTCCTGGGTCGCGATGACCTGCGCACCCTTCGCGGCTGCCTCGCGAGCCATCGCGGCTACACGATCAAGCAAGTCGCCCTTCGATGTACCAATCGGGCTCGCGTGTTGGAGAATTCCGAGGGTGACAGTGCGCGCAGGCATGGAAAGTGGAGTCTAACTGCCAAGAAACAGTTGAGAACCGAGAGTTCAACTGGAACATCCGCTCCCCCGTGCTATGTTGACTCACGGGTCGCCATGAAGAAAGCCAAGTTTTCATTCCTGCGAACCATTTGTGCCGCCATCCTCATCATGTCCGTGACGGCCCCGGCATTCGCAGAACATTCAGTCGCTCGCCGGTGGAACGAAATGCTCTTGCAGTCGATTCGACTCGACTTCGGACGTCCAACGATTCATGCGCGCAATCTCTGCCACATGAGCGTTGCACTGTGGGATGCGTGGGCGACGTTTGACACGCAGGCGGATCCTTGGATTTTCACCGAACGGAACTCTTCAGCCGACATCGAGGCAGCTCGCCGCGAGGCGATCAGTTTCGCCGCATACCGAGTGCTGCTGAATCGATTCGCCGCGAGCCCCGGGTTCGCGACGATGGCTCCCCAGTACCAATCGCTCATGGTTCAGTTGGGGTACGACGCCGCCAATACCAGCACAACTGGCGACTCGCCCGCTGCAATCGGCAATCGCGTCGGCGCGGCGGTCATTGCATTCGGTCTCGCCGACGGCTCCAATCAATCGGGCAGTTATGCAAATCAGTACTACGCACCAGTCAACCCGGCGCTCATCGTGGCGTTGCCCGGCAATCCGTCAATCGTTGACGTCCGGCGCTACCAACCACTCGCGCTCCAATACTTCATCGACCAGAACGGCATCCCAATCCCAGGCGGATTTCCCCCATTTCTCTCAGCAGAATGGGGCAACGTCACGCCGTTTGCACTCACTGCCGACGACCGCACCGACTACTTCCGAGGAAATCACACGTGGCCTGTCTATCACGACCCGGGCGCGCCGCCCGCAATTGGCGGCGCTGGCGACGAACTCTGGCGACGCGGACATGAAATGGTTGTCGCGTGGAGTGGGCAACTCGATCCCAGCGATGGCGTCATATGGGACATCTCCCCAGCGAGCATGGGAAACAGCACACCGCCCACGGGATGGAACTACGAGTCCTACTACGACTTTCTCGGTGGCGGCGATACGGGCGCGGGTTACGCGGTCAACCCGATCACGGGCGAACCATACGCGCCGCAACTGGTGAAGCGCGGCGACTACGCGCGTGTGCTCGCCGAATTCTGGGCGGATGGACCATCGAGCGAGACTCCGCCTGGTCATTGGTTCACGATCCTCAATCATGTGATGGATCACCCGCTTTCCCATCGACGCATCGGCGGCACTGGACCCGAACTCGATCCTCTCGAGTACGACGTGAAGGCCTACCTCGCGCTCGGCGGAGCGATGCACGACACGGCGGTCAGCGTGTGGGGAGCCAAAGGTTGGTACGACACATCGCGACCGATCAGCGCGATTCGGTGGATGTGTGCGAAGGGGCAGTGCTCGGAACCCGCGAGCGCCAGTTTCAGTACGGAAGGGATCCACCTCATCCCTGACCAGATCGAACTGGTCACTGCATTCACGACTTCGCCTGGCGCTCGGCACGAACACCTCAAGGGCAACGAGGGTGCGATCGCAGTCAAGGCATGGCGCGGACCATATGCCATCGACAATCCTGCGATCGATGTCGCGGGCGTTGGTTGGACTCTCGGCAAAGAGTGGTGGCCGTACCAACGACCGACGTTCGTGACGCCGCCGTTCGGTGGCTACACATCGGGCCACAGTGCCTACAGTCGCGCGGCTGCACACGTCTTGGAATTGATCACCGGCAGCAAGTTCTTTCCTGGAGGTCTGGGATCATTTTCCGTTACGCAAAATCAGTATCTCGTCTTCGAGGACGGACCGAGCACAAACCTCACGCTGCAGTTCGCGACTTACTACGACGCCGCAGATCAGAGCGCGCTGAGTCGCATCTGGGGAGGAATCCACCCGCCGTTTGACGACATTCCGTCGCGCGGAATCGGCGACGCGACAGGACCGGCTGCGTTCGCATTCGCAGCGGCGCTCTGGAGTTCGCCAGCGTGCTCCGCTGACCTCAATGGCAACGCGAGTGTTGACGGCGCCGACCTTGGCATCTTGATGTCAGCGTGGGGATCAACCGGCCTCGGCGACATCAACGCAGACGGAATCGTCGATGGCAGCGATCTCGGTGCGCTCCTCGGCGCTTGGGGCCCGTGCGATTAGTTAGACTCCGCGAATGACCACATCGACAATTGCGGCGTTCTTCTTGTTCATCGCGACGCTGCTCTGCGGATGCTCTAAGCACGCGATGACGAGTGCGCCGACTGGTTTTCTCACGAAGCCGCACCTTATGAAGGAGTCAAGCGACGGCACGTGGACATACCTCGCGCCAAACATTGACTGGACCACCTATCAGGCGGTCCATGTCGCGCCGGTCGCAGTCGCAGCGGATGCCTACAACGCCAAGGCATATGGCAGCCCGGAAGATCTCCCGGGTCTCGCGGCAACTTTTCTGTCTGACTTGCAAGCTGCGTTCACCAAGAAGTATCTGCCGGCGGCCGCCGCTGGGCCCAACACGCTTGTTGTCAAGGCACAGATCACGAAGGCCGACCCGAACGCAACCGCGCTCAACATCGCCCCGCAGTCGCAAATCTTGGGGAGTGGTTACGGATACGGGCAGGTCGCGATCGAGGTCGTCGACGGCGCGACCGGCGCACTGCTCTACGAATTCGCAGGCGTGAAGAACACATCGCGCTTCTCGGTGGAGAAGATGAGCGTGTGGGGCAGCCTCGAGAAGAGTTTCAAGGAGTGGTCCGCGCAGGTCGCGAAGGTCTGCGGCGTCTCGTGAAGCATCCTTGATCGCGGATTGGTGGTTGGCCGAGTTATACTTCGCTCCCCCTCATGCGCGTAGGCTCTTTACCACTTCGGGTCAGCGCGCTGCTCATGCTCACGCTGGTCTGTAACGCACCGAGTTGCAAGGTCGGTCCAAACTATGAGACTCCGCAGGAACTTCCCGCGGAACTTTGGAGTCAGCCGCCGCAGGGTGCTGTCACCGCCGCCGAACCTGATCTGAAAGAGTGGTGGAAGCAGTTTCACGATCCAGTCCTCGATCAACTCATCGAACAGGCGCAGCAGTCCAACGCCACACTCGAGAAATCGCTCGCAAATGTGCGCGTGTCGCTGGCGACACTCGGCATGACCGAGAGCCAGTTCTGGCCCACCATCAACACCGCGATTGAGTACTCGCGCAACAAGACAAACATCGCGTTCCTCGCTGCACAGGGAGTCGACACGCAACCATATGACGTCTGGGCAGGTGGCGCGGCAATGGCGAGCTGGGAGATCGACATCTGGGGACGGGTGGCACGATTGGTCGAGTCATCGAAGGCCACGCTCGAGTCGTCAGTTGAAGACCTTCGAGGAGTCCTCATCTCTGTCCGCGCGCAAGTCGGCACGGGCTACATGAATGTTCGGACGCTTCAATTGCAGTTGGCAATTCTTGCAGAAGCGGTTGCGAACCAGAAGACGACACTCGAACTGGCGAAGGCGAAACTCGCTGCCGGGACGAACACTCAGCTCGACGTCAACCAGTCGCAGGCCAGCCTCGACCTCATCGAAGCAAGCGTGCCAGAGATCGAGGCTCAACTCGCAACAGCGATCGCGTCGATCGCGAACCTCTGTGGGACCACGCCGGGACCCATGAAAATACTGCTCGATAAGGCCGCGCCAATTCCCAATGGGGCTGAAACCGTCGCAGTCGGCATTCCCGCGAGCCTGCTTCGGCGGCGACCTGATGTGCGCAGCAGCGAACGCCTCGTGGCCGCGGCTGTCGCGAACATCGGCGCGAGCGAAGCACTCAATCTCCCCATCTTCTCGCTCTCTGGAAACTTCTACCTCGCATCAAACCAATTCTCAGGATTGGGCGACGCAAGCAACATCGCCTACGGATTTGGCCCGACCGTTTCATGGTTGGCATTCCAAGGCGGATACGTGGAATCGATGATCGCCCAGAGCAAGGGGCGTGCACAGGTTGCGCTCGCTGGATACCGCGACGCTGTGCTGGGCGCGATCAACGATGTCGAGTCATCGATCAGTTCGCTCGTGCAGTCGCAGCGATCGGTGCTGCTCTACAAGAAGGCGGTCGCGAGCGCGCAGAGTTCGTATGACCTCGCGAAGAAGCAGTATTCCGTGGGGCGAACGAGTCTGCGAGATCTCCTCACGGTGCAGAATGAATTGCTCGATGTCGAGCGATCGCTCGCAAGCAGTCAGGGAAATGTCGCTGTCAATCTCGTCAGCCTCTACCGCGCTCTCGGCGGAGGCTGGGATGACGGCGCTGTGAATCAATCGGCGGAGCGATCCGCAGGAATGAAGGACCCATCATGAATCTGCCCCAGATCGCAATTCCAACGTTTGTGCTGATTCCCGTACTGATTAGTGTGGCCTCATGCGTCAAACCGCCGCAACCACCAGAGCGCCCGAACTTCGTGCCAGTCACGACCGCTCTCGTGGTCTCAGAAAATGTCCCGCTCGATCAGTCGTTCCCGGGAATTGTCGTCTCGCCACGCTCGATCGACATCGACGCACGGGTCGAGGGCTTTCTCCTGAAGCAGGAACTTGCCGACGGCGCAGTGACGAAGCCTGGCGATGTGATCTATCGCATCGACCCGCGGCCATTTGAGGCGTCTCTCGCAGCTGCCGAGGGTTCGCTCATCCAGGCGATTGCTGAACGCGATTACGCACGCAAGGAGATGGAGCGAAACGCCCCGCTCGTGCCCATCGGCGCGATTAGCCAGCAAGACTTCGACCACCTCGTCGCAAGCTTCGAGGCGGATGAGGGACAGGTAATGACCGCGAAGGCGAATGTCGCTACCGCGAAGATCAATCTCTCCTACTGCACGATGGCGAGTCCATTCGTCGGGTTGCTCGGCGCAAGCAAATTCTTCGAAGGGGCAGTCGTCGGCAACGTCAACAGCCAGAACCTCAATTCGCTCGTGCAGATCGATCCACTGTGGATTGAATTCAGCCCCTCCGAAACTCAGTGGCCGAGATACGCCGCCCTGATGGCAGCCGGGCCACTCACCGCAACAGTCACGTATGACGGTCACAACGAGATCAAGGCGACGGGCAAGGTCATCTTCGTAGACAACCAAGTGTCGACTTCCACCGCCACGTTGATGATGCGCGTGGAGTTCTCGAATCCGAATCAGATCTTCCGACCGGGCGCCTACGCGCAAGTCTCTGTCGCCCTCGGAACGCAGCCGAATGTCATGATGGTCCCGATGGGCGCGCTCTTTGCGCGCGAAACCGATCTCTACGTCTGGCGCGTCAAGCCCGATGACACCGTTGAGGAAGTGCAAGTCCAATTGCTCAAGCGCGTCGGAACCATGTCGGCACTCATGAGCGGCCCCAATGTTGGAGATCGAATCGTCGTTCAAGGCATCCAGCGGTTGAAGACTGGCAGCAAGATCAAGGACATGGGCGCAACTGCTGCTGCGACTTCAACAACTCCTGCAACTCCAGCGGCCGCTGCGACGGCGACGCCCCCTGCCGCGAAGGGTGCGCCAACCGCGCCTGTCGCTGCGCCCGCGCCCGTCGCTCCAACAACTCCGACCACGCCGACCAAGAAGTAACAAGCCCGACCCTATGGTTCGATTCTTCATTCATCGTCCGATCTTCGCGAGCGTCATCGCGATCATCACCGCGCTCGCAGGCGCGATCGCGATGATTGTGCTTCCGATTTCACAGTTTCCCAATGTCGTTCCGCCGACCGTGCAGGTCTCTGCGACCTACAACGGCGCAGATGCCCTCACAGTTGCAAACTCGGTGACGATGCCGCTTGAGCAGCAGATCAATGGCGCAGAGGGCATGATCTACATGTCCTCCAACAGCACCAACAACGGTGCGAGCGTGATTACTGTCACCTTCGAAGTCGGCTACGACCTCAACACAGGTGCCGTCGATGTCCTCAACCGAGTCCAGACGGCCACGGCGCAACTTCCGCAGCAGGTTCAGCAACTCGGTGTGGCCATCACGAAGCAGTCGACAAACCTCACGGTGGTCGTCTCGCTCATGGCACCCAATGGCGAGTACGACAGCAAGTACCTGTCGAATTATGCGAACATTGTGGTGCAGCCTGTCCTGTCGCGTGTAGACGGCGTAGGCACGATCACCATATTCGGACTGCTCGAGTATTCGATGCGCGTCTGGCTCGACCCAGCGCGCATGACCGCGATGGGGATCTCGACCGAAGATGTCGCCCAAGCCATCAAGGATCAGAACCAGCAGGCTGCGGTCGGCAGCATTGGCGCAAGCCCGACAGTCGGATCGCCCAGCTTTGACATCACGCTTACCACGCGCGGCAGACTGACAACTGCGAAAGAGTTCGGGGACATCATCGTCCGCAGCAAAGACAGCGGCGCCGTCGTCCGGATATCCGACATCGGCCGCACCGAGCTCGGCGCGTTCCAGTACGACACGACGTCCACGATGAACGGCCAAGCGACCGGGACGATTGGCATCTATCAGTTGCCAACTGCGAACGCCTACTCCGTTGTAGAGGCAGTCAAGGCGCAAATGAAGCGGATCGAACCGCTCTTGCCTCCCGGCATCACCTGGCAGGTCACCTACGACAGCACGGCATTCGTCTCAGCATCGATCGATGATCTCGTGACAACGCTCATTGAAGCTGGCCTGCTGGTCTTGGCAGTCATCTTCATCTTCTTGCAGAGTTTCCGCGCAACGTTGATTCCGATGATTGCGATTCCGGTCTCCATCATCGGCACGTTTGCCATCATGCTCGCAGCTGGATTCACCATCAACACGCTGACGCTGCTGGGACTCGTGCTTGCCATCGGGCTCGTCGTCGATGACTCGATCATCGTGGTGGAGAATGTCTATCGCCAGCTTGAACTCGGCGCTCCTGACGGCAAGGTTGCCGCCGAACGTGCGATGAAAGAGGTTGCGGGGCCAATCGTCGCGACCAGCTCTGTGCTGCTGGCTGTCTTCATCCCGGCAGCGATGATGCCGGGAATCACCGGGCAGCTCTACAACCAGTTTGCGCTGACGATCGCCTTCAGCATCATTCTGAGCATGGTCAATTCGCTGACGCTCTCGCCAGCACTCTGCGGCGTGTTCCTTCAGAAGCCGCACAAGACCACCTTCCGACCCTTCGTCATCTTCAATGAAGGCTTCGAGTATTGCACCGGCAAGTACTCGCGTTTCGTTCGCTGGCTCTCGCACCACTGGTATGTGATTGCGGCGACGTTTGTGGCTGGCGCCATCGGGGTCGTGTACTTGCTGCTTCACACGCCGACTGCCTTCATCCCCAACGAGGATCAGGGGTACTACTTCGTCGGAGTGTCGCTCCCATCGGGCGCAAGCCTTGAACGCACCGAAGCCGTGAGTGCGAAAGTGTTGGAGATCGTCAAGCGCGACCCAGCCGTCAGCGATGTGATCCAGATCAATGGATTCAACTTCCTGACGTCGGTTCCAACAACCAACGCAGGATTCATAATCGTGGTTCTCAAGCCGTGGGACGAACGCGATCCCATCAAGGAGAATGCGAGAGCGATCATCGTGCGAGCGTTCCCGGAACTCTTCATGATCCCCGATGGGACCGCGATGCCATTCCCGCCTCCGCCAATCCCCGGTCTCGGAGCAGTCGCGGGGTGGCAGTTGCAATTGGAAGATGTCAACGGCGTCGGTTTCAATCAGCTCTCGATCGCGGCAGCCGACTTCATGGCCGAGTTGGCGAAGCGCCCAGAAGTGACGAGCGTGACCACGCCGTTCCAGAGCCAGGTTCCGATCTTGCGCTTGGTCATCGACCGAACGAAAGCAATGAACTACGGACTGGAGATGGGCGATGTCTTTGCCACGCTGGGGCAGACCGTCGGTCAGTCCTTCGTCAACAACTTCAACCAGTTCAATCAGGTCTACAACGTGATGATCCAAGCGGAAGCTGGCGATCGCATGAAGTTGGCCGACGTCTTCAAGCTGTACGTGAAGAACAAGACCGGCGGCATGGTTCCGCTCAGCGCGTTCACTGACTATTCGGTCGAAGTCGGTACGGACAACGCAACTCGTTACAACATGTACAACACGATCCAGTTGAATGGATCGACCGGTGCCGGATACGGATCGGGCGACTCGATCAAAGCGGTCGAAGAGGTCGCTGCAGCAACACTGCCCGATGGAATCACCTACGAGTGGACGGGCACGACGTATCAACAAATCGAGGCAGGAACATACGCGCCGATCATCTTTGCCTTGGCAATCGTCGCCGTCTTCCTGCTGCTCGCAGCGCTCTACGAGAGTTGGATCCTTCCGCTCAACGTGCTGCTCGCCGTCACGTTTGCGGTGCTTGGGGCGCTGACCTTGATGCACATGCGTGCAAAAAACCTAGACGTCTACGCCCAGATCGGTCTCGTCATGTTGGTCGGCCTTGCCGCGAAGAACGCGATCCTCATCGTTGAGTTTGCGAAGCATCGCCTCGATTCTGGCGAGGGAATCATCGATGCTGCGGTCAACGCGTCGCACCAGCGACTTCGTCCGATCATGATGACTGCGATCGCGTTCATGCTTGGGGTGCTTCCGCTCACCATCGCCACGGGCGCTGGTGCGAACAGCCGGCAGTCCATCGGCACCACCGTGCTTGGTGGCATGATCGGCTCAAGCACGATGGACCAGCTCGTCGTGCCGGTGTTCTTCGTGATGATCCTCAGCGTGATGGCGCGATTTGGACCGAAGCGGTCAGCGGCGGGATCCCCCGCGAGTGCCGCGGCAGACAAGCCCGCGGGGCACTAGCGGGACGCTGAGATAGGTCCTCAAGTTTTTGGCCCCGGACCTGCGAGTCCGAAAACGGAAACGAGAAGCCCGCGAAAGGACCTCCCGGCGCTCAAACATGCTCGCCGGCTGCGCGGACGCTTGCCGGCTCCGCAACTCGCGCGGGAGGTCTTTCGACGGGCTACACGGTTTGCGAGATTCGACTTCGTCGCTGAGATCCCGATTTGCTGCGCAGCGCGCTGTGTCCCCGCTCCTAGTAGATCGAAACTCGACTGATGCAGGGGCACGCACGCGATTGGTCGATGACCACACGAATTCCACTGACTGGTTCGCCGCCGAGGCGAATGATTCGTCGCGAACCGATTGTCGTTCCTTGTGCAATCGTCTTCCACGAACCGTCCGCGCCTCGCGCTTCGACATGGAATGCTTCGACGCGCTGCCCAAGTTGAATCGCCTCTTCGATTCGGATTACTTTCGCCACCGTTGGCGCCGCGAACGGGAACTCCAACGTTGCGCTCGTCACCGTGTCGTCTGTCGCCCAGTATGTGGTCGCGTTGTCATCAATGACTTTGGAGGGACCAAACGCGCCTGCGTCCGCTGCGGCTCGCGCTGACGTGGCGGTCACTTGACTCTCCCGCGCAAGATCCACCGCAAACACTTCGCGCTTCTGTTCTCCCCACGCGTGCAGCGACGCGATCTCTTGCGGTGCAACCAATCCACGCGAGTCAATGGGAACATTGAGCAGCAGATTGCACCCCCGGCCGACGCTCTCGAACCAGATCTTTTCGAGATTCTCCACCGACCGCACGCGCGCATCTTCCGCGGCGCGCCAGAACCATCCGGGCCGAATGCTCACATCGACTTCCGCAGGAAGCCAGTCCGTGCCGTCGCGCTGTCCGTGTGCAAGATCTTCGTTGCGTCCTGGAATTCCGGGGAAGAAATCCTTCGCATTCATGCGATCCCAGTTCGTCTCACTGCCGACTCCACTTTCGTTGCCGACCCAGCGAATGTCGGGACCAGCATCGCTGAAGATGCACGCGTCGGGCTGGCATTCGCGCACAACTGCGATGAACTTCGGGAAGTCATAGACCTGCCGCTTTCCATTCGGTCCCTCGCCGCACGCGCCGTCGAACCACACCTCAAAGACCGGGCCGTAGTTGGTCAACACATCGCGAAGCTGCGAAGCGAAATAGTCGTTGTACTCGGCACCCGTCCCATACTTTGGATTGTTGCGATCCCAAGGCGAGAGATAAACCCCAAAGAGCAATCCCTCTGCCTTGCATGCATCAGAAAGTTCGCGCAGGACATCGCCCTTCCCGCCACGCCACGGACTCGCCTTCACCGAGTGATCGGTAAGCGCCGACGGCCACAGACAGAATCCATCATGGTGCTTTGCGGTAATCACAATGCCTCGAAGCCCAGCGTCCTTCGCGACCCTCGCCCACTGCCGACAGTCCAGTTGCACCGGATTGAAAATGGCGGGGCTCTCCTTCCCTCCTCCCCACTCTTCACCCGTGAATGTGTTGACCCCAAAGTGGATGAACATGCAGGACTCGAGGGCGTGCCATCTCAGTTGGCGCTGCGAAGGAGTCGGACCATACGGAACTGGCGCGCCGCCTGACGTTGCTGCATGATCAGTCTGTGGATGCATCATGAGAAGTGTCCATGCGAAAATGGTGGCGACTTGAACCACCACGTTCCTCCTCAGCGGACTGTCTCGGCGGACTTCCCTGACAGCCCGCCCAAGAGTCGATCCCACTTTCCTTGCGCAACCAGAATCGTCTCAACGATCTCGCGGATCGCACCGTGACCGCCACGCGCAGTCGTTGTCATTGACGCGCGTTCACGCAGTTCGATTGGCGCCCCGGCGATCGCAACCGCAGCTCCCGCGCACTGCATCACAGCCAGATCAGGAAGATCATCGCCGACAAACACGCACTGCGCTCGCGTCACACCGAGCGCCATGCACACTCGGTCCAGCGCCTCGACCTTATCGCTCACCCCCTGCTCGACCGCTCCGATTCGAAGTTCGCGCATGCGATGTGTCAGCGCAAGACCCTTGCGCCCGGTAATGACCGCTGACTTGCCACCTGCACGGTGCCACAGTTCGATTCCGAAGCCGTCCCGCACGTCGTATCGCTTTGTTTCGCGCCCAGAATCATCGATGTAGATACCACCATCTGTCAGGGTCCCATCCACATCCATCACGATCGCACGGATTCCCGACCAATCTGGAGAGCCTTCCATGCTGCGAGTGTAACTCGCGCGCCAGCGAATCCCGTCAACCATGCGGAGCAATCAACGCCAGCAAACTCGGTCGCAGTCCCAGCAGCATGTCAGCGAGTCGCATCGACGGTCCCCCCCGCTGCACGGCCTGCTCGGGGAGTTGGGGAACATGAATGAACCCTGCCCGTGAAACCGATGAAAACTCTCCTTGCGCGATGCCATAGAGGAGCGCGTACATCACCTCGTTGCAAGTAAACGTTCCTGCACTCATCGAAAGGAGCGCG
>CAYHHO010000058.1:0-4819 GCA_964356445.1 uncultured Singulisphaera sp.
TCAAGTCGCCATCTCGCGCCTGACGATGTAAGAATTCGCCGATCTCTGCGAAGTCATCAATTGCCCGAGCATTCGTTCCCTTGGCATTCAGTCGCGCAACAAGATCCGCCGAAGAAACCAATGTTCGTTCGATCTCGCTATCGCGTACAAAATAAATTGGCGGCACAATCACCAAGTCAGCGTGAGAAAAACTCTGCGCAAATTGTTCGAGCAAGAAGCGCGTTCGACTGTGTTGATGCGGCTGAAAAACACAGATGATTCTCCGAGGATTCTCAGCGTTTCTCAGCGCAGTCAAAGTCCGTTCGCACTCGGTTGGGTGGTGGCCATAATCGTCGAAGACTCTTACATTTGCGCCAGTATCTGTCACGCATGCACCCAAATATTGCATACGTCGTTCGACACCAGCGAAACTTTCAAGTGCGTGCTTGATTGCCGAAGGCGTGGCCCCCAGCCAAGTCGCCAAGATCGCAGCGGCGGCGGAATTGAGAGCGTTGTGTTCTCCAGAAAGTCGCCCACGCCACGAAAGCATTTCTTCGTTTCGATACCAGATGCTTGTGGCATTCGTCGAAGGTTCATATTCGACCTTGTAATCCGCGGTTGGCGACCAACCGAATGTGCTGACAGCGCATTGCAGCCCGCTTGCAACAGCTCGTCGATGCGCGCCATCGTGACCAATCAACAATCTTCCGCCAACTTCTTCTGCAGGAAGATTTCCAGCAAAGACACGAAAGGACTTCACGATCTCGTCGAGCGACCCATACACATCAAGATGATCTTCTTCGACATTATTAATCAGCGCCATCGTTGGTTGATGCGAATGAAAAGAGCGATTGAATTCACATGCTTCGGCGACGAAAATCCCTGGGGTTCCAGCAAGGAGACCGCTTGGAATTGTTTCGCTTCCAGTTCTCGTGCCGCCACCATTCAGTTGCGGACAATTCGCGCCAACGATCACCGATGGATCAAGTCCAGCTTCGATCAACAGATGCGCCAGCAATGCGGTCGTCGTGCTCTTGCCGTGGGTCCCTGCGATCGAGACTCCTGTTCTGCCAGATTGAGCCCATCCAAGAGCCTGCGCATATGTCATCGTTTCGATTTTCATCGATTGCGCTTGAACAAGTTCCGGGTGATCTGCGGCGACGGCGGCGGAATAGACAACCAAGTCAATTTCGGTCTTCAATGGAAGAGGGGAGTTGCCGATCGAGACAGCAATTCCAGCAGTTCGGAGGGAAGTTGTTGTATCGCTTGCCGACTGGTCGCTTCCGCTGACAGTGGCTCCTCGAGACTTCATCATGAGTGCAAGTCCGCTGGTTCCACAACCTCCGATACCAATAAAATGGACGTGGCGACCATCAAAAATTGCCGCATCCTTGCGCGCGTTCATAGGTAGAAGAGTATCGGCACAAAGCCTCTTGCGCCTTGGAAAACCACTCACGCTTTGCATGAATTTCGCAGCGTGCTCCCTGCACCATTGTGGTCTCTCCGTACACTCGTGCCTATCTATGGCAGATGCTCAAGATCTCGTCCGCGCGCAGGTGCTGATCGTCGATGACGAGAAGGATCATGCCGAAACTATGGCCGAAGCGCTCCACAAGCCCGGTCATGTTTGCACCATTGTCAACAGCAAAAAGGCGGCAGAAGAGGAACTTCGCCACGGAAATTTCGACGTCGTCGTCACGGACCTTGTGATGGAAACTCCTCGCTCGGGGATGGAAGTTCTGGAACTTGTTCGGCAGGTCCAGCCCGATGCCGCAACGATCATGGTCACTGCTCACGGTGATATTCCCACCGCCAAAGAGGCTCTGCGAGGTGGGGCGTATGACTTTATTGTCAAGCCGCTCGATCTGGTGGTCTTTCGCAATTTGGTTCAGCGAGCCGCCGAGTCCGTGCTGCTTCGTCATCAGAACGAAAAGTTGCGCGGTCAGGTCGATGCGGCTTATGGTTTTGAAGGAATCATCGGCGAATCTGCTGCAATTCGGCAGGTCATCACATCAATCCGTCAAGTCGGACCCACCAATATTCCAGTGCTGATTTCTGGCGAAAGTGGGACGGGCAAGGAATTGGTGGCGCATGCGATTCATCAATATTCCAAGCGCAAGGAGCGACGATTTGTTCCTTTTAATGCTGCAGGACAAGCGGAAAGTTTGCTCGAGGACCAACTCTTCGGACATGTCCGTGGGGCATACACCGGTGCGGATAAGGATCGCGAAGGTGTCTTCGAATATGGCGATCGCGGCAGTGTCTTCCTGGATGAAATC
Source organism: uncultured Singulisphaera sp. (assembly GCA_964356445.1). GTDB lineage: Bacteria > Planctomycetota > Phycisphaerae > Phycisphaerales > SM1A02 > F1-60-MAGs104. The sequence goes on from CAYHHO010000058.1 coordinate 2,259, forward strand.
GGCGATACGCCATTGTCGATGCAACCCAAATTGCTGCGCGTGCTTGAAAAAGGTGAGATCGTTCGCTTGGGTTCCAACGATGCGCGCAAGGTCGATGTTCGATTCATCAGCGCGACCAATCGCGACCTGCGAACCATGATCAAACAAGGGCAATTCCGCGAGGATTTGTTTTATCGCCTGCGCGGAGTCGAGATCAATATCCCGCCGCTACGCGAACGGCGCGAGGACATTCCGCTGTTGGTGCGACACGCTCTTGGCCGCTTTGCCCGCGAGTTGGATCGAGTCATTCCAACCATCAGCGAGCCCGCAATGCTGCGCCTCGTCGCATTTCAGTGGCCTGGGAATGTGCGCGAGTTGATGAACATTGTGCACCGAATGATGGTCGGGAGTTCTGCGAATGTTCTTGATGTCCAAGATGTGCCCGCAGAAATTCATGTCACTGATAGCGACGACGCTGCGATGGGAGTTTCAGCTGGCTTGGGTGGACTTGCGGGATGTGGCTTGGGAAGGCTAGAAAAAGAGGCGATTCGGCAAACACTGGCGATGGCCGAAGGAAATCGCGAAAAGGCAGCGCAAATGCTTGGCATCGGCGAGCGAACTCTCTATCGAAAACTCAAGGAGTACGGACTCCGCTAAAGGCGGAACCTTGCCGTCATGCCCTGGATTCTTTTTCGCCATTTTCTTTCAGAGTTGAGCAAGGTCTTACTGCTGACAACAGTGATCATCGTTGTGGTCGTTGCCTTCGGCGCGGTCATCAAGCCGTTGACTGGAAATCTTTTGGGTCCGGGAGGGATTCTCAAATATATTTTTCTTGCGATGGTGCCGATGTTGCAATACGCACTTCCGTTTTCTGCGGGATTTGCAGCGACGATTGTCACGCATCGCTTCGCATCTGACAATGAAGTCCAAGCAATGTCAGTCAGCGGCATTTCTTATCCTGTGATTCTGTTGCCACAAATTTTTCTGGGAGCCGTACTGACTGTTTTCATGTTCTTTCTGGTGCAGACGGCGATTCCGCGATTCTTGGGGCTGATGTGTGATGTCATTACCAACGATGCCGCCGAGGTGTTCGTCAGCACGATTCGATCAGGAGAACCCTTCCGCGCAGGAAATTTCATGATCTTTGCTGACCGAATTGCAATGGACGACAAGATCACAGATTCATCAATACAGCGCGTTCGAATGGAAAGCGTTGCCGCAATCGAAATTGACCCATCTGGAAAACTCGGCACAGAATTTGTCGCGCGAAGCGGTTCTGCGGATCTCTATTCAGCTGGAAGTGATCTGATTATAAAAGTTGCATTTCGCGATGCAACGGTCTTGCGTCCAGGGGAATCGACAGTTGCATTCATGTCACTCGTGCAGCCAATGCCAACACTGATTGACGTTGGATGGGAACGAAGCCCAAAGTATTTGCCGTGGTCGGAATTACTTGGAGTGGTGCGCGATCCATCGAAAGGCGCAATGGTCGTCATCGAGCGGAGCAAACTTGAACAATCGATCGCCCCAGCACTGTTGATTGAAAAACTCGGCGCAGAACTTGCCAAGTCAGGAAGTGCTCGGCTCTTTGGCAAGGAGGCAAATCGAGTTTATGAAATTCATGATGCGGTTCTTGGTGGAAATGGTTTGATCCCACTGCCTCCTGCAAAGAGATTCACCGTGATCGAATTGGAAGGGGAGAAGGCACTTCGCGAAGCATCAACTGTTTCTGCGGCGCTGATTGGAACCGCAAACTCTGATGGAGCGACTGGATTATCTCTCCTTGATTTGGTCTTGACCGAACCGAGAACACGATCTCTTCGTGGAGAAGATGATCGTGTCGTTCGCTGGCCAGCCAGAATCGTTGGTCTCTCGTTTGAGAAAGATCCAATTGCGCTTTCATCACAAGAATCCATGGATGCAGCGCGGCGGATTTCCACTCAGACGACTTCACCGCTGAATGCGTATGCACCTGCCGCAACGGGATTCATCAAAAGTATTGAAAGAGTCCTATCAGAAACTTTTTACGAAGCTCTTTCTCATGTCTGGATGCGATTCGCCCAGCCGATGAGCGTTTTTCTGATGCTGGTTTTGGGCGGGATTCTGGCGATCTGGCGCCGAAATAGTTTGCCGCTGACTATTTTTCTGCTTGCATTTATTCCTGCGATTGCAAATGTGCTGTTGGTCGCATCTGGCCAATCAATCTTACGTTCGTCGAAAGTCGGTTTTGGATTGACCGTGATGTGGATGGGCAACGCAATCCTTTTCGCACTCATCCTAGGGATCGGACGAAGAATGGCTCGGCGTTAATGCCTCCAAGAATGAACCTATGCGAATTCTGACTCGATTCATCCTCTTTCGATTTCTCGGCAACTTTTTCCTGCTGTTCTCGCTGTTATTCATCTTCGCAATTTCGATTGACATACTGATTCAATGGGAGACATTTGTCAGTTCCGCTGCGAAGATAGAAAGTGCGAAGAGCGGCGTCGAGAAAGGCGCGAGCATCTTGGCGGTCGCAAAATTGATCTTGAGTTTTCACGGCCCTCGAGTCTTCCAGTTCTATCAATACATGATGCCGCTTG
>CAYHHO010000058.1:4919-18861 GCA_964356445.1 uncultured Singulisphaera sp.
TTGAGTTTTCACGGCCCTCGAGTCTTCCAGTTCTATCAATACATGATGCCGCTTGCCGCGCTGGGAGCAATGGGATTCACTGCGTCGGCGATGCTGCGCACTCGCGAATTTGTGGCGATGATGGCGGTAGGCATTTCGATGCGGCGTGCAGTCGCGCCGATCTTGCTGGGGATGGGCTTGCTGTGCGCGCTGCAAGTCGTCAACCAAGAGTTGGTCCTCCCGCGACTCGCGACGCGACTGCTCCTCGAACATGGCGACATGGTGCGAGGTGCCGTTTCAACGTGGCCGATCGGGCTTACGGCTGATTCGCAAGGGCGCCTGATCCACGCTGGTTCGTTTGATCCAGTCACTCAACGCCTCACCGACCTGTATGCGATCGAGCGCGACCGTGAGGGAGCGGTCGTTCGGCGCATCGAAGCCTCAAGTGCGAAGTGGTCCGTCGAGCGCCGTGGATGGGTGCTTGACGGTGGGAGGGCGGGCGTTCCAACCCATCCGAGCGATTCGCCAACGGGTGCGCGCCCCAAGATATTTCTCGATCAGCCGATCGACCTACTCTCGACGAACCTCGATCCAGACACGCTCTCGCTGCGGCATAATCAGCTCCACGCGCACTTGCTTTCGCTTGCGGAGATCGCGGAACTCTCGCGCAATTCCGCCTTCGACCCTGGAGCGCTGCGACGATTTGCAGTGGGGCGATTCGCTTCGCTGCTCATCGGCGTTCTGGTCCTCATGATTGCCATTCCGTTCTTTGCCCTTCGAGAGCCAACGTCTCTTCTGCGACAGGCCGTGATTTGCGCAGGCACCTGCCTTCCGCTGATGTTGACGGCGATGATCATGATCAGTCTTCCACTGCGACCGTTGACCCCGACGGTTGGAGTCGTACTCCCCATTGTCCTGTTGCTTCCAGTGGCGGTCTGGAGGTTCGCTTCGATGAAGTCGTGATCGTCTGCGCGGTGCCTCAGCGACCGCTCGATCCATTCGATCGTCGTCGCCATGAATCGAGGAGCGCGTCATCAAAGACAGTCGGATTCGCTGACCGAAGCAGCGACCGCGCGATTCGATCCATCTCAATTCGCTCCTGCGCACGGCGCGCGGCGCGTTCGTCCTCTGCGCGACTCATCGCCGGATCCGTTCCATCGCCCGGGATTTCTTCGCGCAGTTCGACGATCGCGTATCCGTTGTCAAGCAAGATGGCCGAAGAGACTTCGCCCTTGTCCAAACGAAAGAGCGCTTCGCGAAACGCAGGCGGAAATGATGGATCGAGCCGGGCAATGGGTGGAAGTAGTCCACCCCGCGCAGCACTCGAGTCGATCGAGAGTTTCGCAGCGACCTCTTGGAATGTTTCTCCGGCAGCGAGTCTCGACCGCGCAGCCTCAGCCGCTGCGATATCGGGCACGACGATGAGTCGACCGATCCGGCGTGGCCCGTGCGCCGTATCAAAGGCTTGGCGAATCGTGTCGGCGGTGACCGTGACCTCTTCGCGCGCCAGTGCTCGAAGAGCAGCATTTCGCCAGAGGAGCGCAGTCCATCGATTGGATCCCAGCGACTGCGTGTCTCGGAGTGCCGCAAGAAGTTGAGCAGCGCGCTCCGGATCCGACGAGAGCGCCTCCACAGCCGCCTTCTCTTCGAGTGCGAGTGCTGCTTCATCAATGATGAGTTTGCGGCTCTCCAGTTTCTTCCTCAGCACGCTTTCGAGCATGAGTTCTTCCAAGACTTGTCCGCCCGACATCTCAAGGATCCGCGGTCGAATCTCCTCCCACGAAATCGTCTCGTCATTGAAGATCGCGGCGGGAAGATCTGCGCGCTTCACGCTCGGTGCACTCGCAGGCGCAGCGTTTGGAGCCAGAGTGGCACTCGTGTGAGGTTGCGCTGGAAACTGAACGAGCGTCTGCTGGTCGTTCGAGCAATTTGCAAGTGGCGCGAGGCATGCCAGCAGGGCAGCCCTCTTCGCCAGCGCGCTCGAACTGATCCAGCGATTCGACTTCATCGCAGCATGGTGCTTGTAATCGGTCAAGTCGTCAATCTCCAAGCGAATAAAGCGTGCCGCCGCCGGTCGGGCACATCGGTTTGAGCCGCTGCGTGAGCGCACGAACTGCGCCCGGTGCGAGCGCTGGGTCAAGCCATCCCGCACGCTTCCACACGTCAAGCATCGTTTCGTCCACGACGATGTGCGTCCAGCCGCTGCGGCGCAGCAGTGCGATTGCTGCCTGAGGATCATCCGGATTCGCCGCGAGAGCGGCGGCGATTGGATTTTCATTCCACACGGTCGAGTATCCGGGAATCATCGGCCACCAGAAGACAGCGCTCGCTCCCAGCGATGTGACACGGGCATCTGGTGGAAGTTTCGACAGTGCCACCGGGAGTCCGTCACCACCGCCCGCTCCTTGAAAGAGTGGCTCAAGTCCTATTCCAGTTGCAGGTGCATGCCTGCCTTCGATGGCGGGACCATCCTTCGCGTATGCCCAGAGTGGTTGGATGCACCAAACTGCCATCGCCGTCGCGAGCGCAAACTTGCCCAGCCATCCTGTGCGTGCGAATTGCGCGACCGCAATCGCTGCAAGAACCACGAGTGGCACTGCGGCGGGAATGAGGAACCGTCCCTTCGCATGGGTAAAGAGAAGCCAGAGCGCGATCTGCACCGCCGCCACTGCAACGAATAGGAGAGCGACCTGCCGGGTCTTGCGGACTGCAATCAGCGCGATTCCGGCAGCTCCACCGATCACCGGCAGGATCGACCAGAAGGGTCGCCAGGGATCCGTGTTCGGCGCAGTATCGCTCAGACCCGCGAAGATGAACTGATTGAAGAAATGAGTCCACCACTCGTGGAATGGGGTTGAACCATGAGCATTGTGAAAGACCGCCGCTTGAGCGGCCGTCAGCCCGCCATCACCCATGATCGGGAACACTCCAGTTCCACTGGCCAAGCCGCGAATCCACCACGGAGCGAGCACCACGGCGCCAATCAGCGACGCAGCGAACAGGTTCTTGAGGATCGCTCGGGCCGTCGTTTCGCGAGCGCGCACGGAATTGATGCACGACGGCACGATCACGATTGTCAGCGGCGCAACCACCAACAATCCAGCGGTCAACTTCGCTCCGATTGCGGCCGCGCAGAGAACGCTTGTCGCGATGATCGCAGCACCACGTCGCACGCCTCTCGCCTCATGCCCTGCGCGCGGAACTTCAATCCATATCCAGAGCGTTGCCGCGAAGAAGAACACCAACGGCATTTCGTCGTACGCCAGAGATCCGGTGACGATGATCCAAGGAAGCCCGAGCAAGAGCGCTGCCCCGCACCATCCAGAGGCATCGCACGCCAGTGCACCGCCACGATGGACCCCCTGATCTTCGTCGGCACCGAAGCAGCGCCTGTGACAGGCCCGAGCGAGTTCGCCAACCATCGCCGCTGCAGCCACCGCGAAAAGCGCGTGGAGAATCTGCGCGTCGAGCGCTCCCGAGTGTGCAGAGCCGCGCATCGCCATGATGTGCATGTACGCGCACTCGACGAACGACGGCAGCGTCGAATAGATGTTGTGCGAAAGCGTCTCGACCCTGCCGAGGGCGAGCCACTCGCGCGGAAGTTGCAAGTGGTAGGAAAGTGCGTCGTATCCGCCAAACTCAGTCGACCAGAGCCAGCCTGGAGCAGAGACACTCGCCAGCAGGAGAGTGGCAAGTGCTGGAGTGATCGTCCACGCGAGCCACGAACTCGCGCGGGCCGGATCGTCGAGGCGCTTCGGTCGACTCAGCCATGCGCGTGTGTTTGTGTTTCGACCGAGAGCCAGAATCCCGGGAACCAACAGCAGAAAGCCTGCGACCTGTCCGTTACCGATCCCGAACAAACCAAGACTTCCCGCCGTCGCATCGAGGCAGAGCAGCAGCGCACTCCCGAACGCGAGTGAAAACCCCAAGTGCGAGTTTCGCAGTCCAATGATTCTCGTCGCAGCGAGACCAATCCCAAGCGCGCTCAACATCCATGCGAGGGGTCCGGGCAAGTGGAGAAGAAATCGCAGGACCGCAGGTAAAACTCGGGACTCACCGTCGAAAGTCAAGCTCCCGCCAAACCAAAGGCACAGCATGAAGAGCGCAGCGCCAGCAGCGGTCGGCAGCGTCGTTTTTCCAGCGAGGAATCCGCGGGGCGAGGCTCGTCGAGTGCGCAGGGGCGAGGCTCGTCGAGTGCGCAGGGGAGAGGCTCGTCGAGTGCGCAAAGTTCTTGTGCCCTTGAGAGCGCGCAAAGTGGAAATGAGGGGAAAGAAAAACCCCCGCATTCTTGCGCGGCGCAAGAGGACGGGGGGGGTCCGCATCCGGTGGACACGGGAAGAATCGATCGTCGCGGGCTGACCCACGCTGCTGTGGGTCATGCAACGGCGGGTCATGCAGCTGCGGCTCGTGATGAGCCGACGGCTGTCGCACCGACCACATGAGCGGCGAGTGTGTCAAAGGTCGCAGGATCGTGGATTGCGATTTCGCTGAGCATCTTGCGATTCAGCAGAATGTTCTTTCCACTGAGCGCTGCGATGAACTGGCTGTATCGAATCCCGCGCATACGGCACGCGGCAGTGATGCGGGTAATCCAGAGGCTTCGGAAATCACGCCGTCGAAGGCGACGGTGAATCCAAGCGTTGCGGCCGGCGCGCATGAGCGCGACCTTTGCCTGTTGCTTCAGTCGGCTTTTCGTTCCAAAGTATCCGCGTGCTTCGCGGAGCAATTTGCGGCGGGCTTGGGTGCGGGCTGCGCCTTTGCGTGCTCTTGGCATGATGAAACTCCCTACATATTCCTGAGTTGCAGTCCTCAGGTGTTGCGCTCGACGGGGCCGTCCACTCGGACGGGCTTTCGAACCCGGCGGGCAGTGCGAAATCAGTCAGCGATGGTCAGGCGACCTTCGCGGACTTTTCTTCACGAGCGGTTTTTGCCGCCTCGTGTTGTTGCTGAGACAGGAGCGATCGGCTCAACAACTTGGCGTACATCTTCGTATCGCCATTGCGTGCAAATCGAGCCTTGCGGTACGTCTGAACGGTCGTCCCGCGCTTGTTGCTCTTGAGATGGCGACTGTTGGGACTGTAAAACCGAACCTTGCCGGTCTTGGTCACCTTCACTCGCTTGGCTAAACCTTTGTGTGTCTTTTGCTTTGGCATATTGAACCGTTCGTTGGGTCGAGAAGGCTACCGTATGGCTTGAAAACTCGCAACCGCCGACCCACGAATTCAGTTCATCAGCAGGACTTCGAGCGGATGCTTGGGATTGGCGCGCAGATCGCCCGTCTCCACGCCATTCTTGGCGCGAATCATCCAGATATTGTCTGGCAGCCCGAAAGGACCGCTCTTCAGGACCGGCGAGATCGACCAAACAACGGATCCATCAGAAAAGAGCACATTCTGACCACGCTGGGCGTGATTGAACGATCCTAGATCGAATGTGCGAGGCACGATCCCGCGCCGCAGCAGAATCTGCACGGGATTCGCGTCCGCAGCAATCGGACTTCGACGCATCGTGCCCAAACTCGTTTGAGATGCGTGCAGCGGCACCCGATACGAGAGCGATCGCGCACCGTTGCAGCGCGTGCACTGCGCATCGCAGTAGCCGTTCTTGGAGAGGATCTCCAAGTGCCGCGCGTTGTCGATCACGTCGGTCTCTTTCTCGAGAGAGTCCGTGAAGAATGAGCCAAGACCTGCGGTCATCGGCATGATGCCTTGGTTGTCAGCGGCGTATGCGGAGAGTGCTCCACCGAGCGTTCGTAGCCCGCCGGCGCACATGGTTTGCGACTGGGAATTGCGGACCTGGGCCGACATCGGGATCGCGATGCCTGCAGCGACGATGAGCATCGCTGCCAGCGCCGCGAGGTTCTGAATTCGGATGCGCCGCCGTATCGAGGTTTGCGATGCGTCGGTGATCGACATCCGCAGCGCTCGTTGGCGCTCGTCTTGCGCGATGCGTGCGAGGGTCGCGTCGACCAACAACGAGCTTGGTTCGGAGGCTGGGTAATCGTCGATCGCGCGCAGGTCGCCGAGCAACCTCCTCGCACTTGCACGCAAGTGTTCTGGCATGCGGTCGATCGCAGCTGCATCGAATTGGGCTTCGACGAGGTAGTCGAGCGCATCATCGTCGTTCGGATCTGGGAGGAGGTCTTGTGAACTAGTCATGATTGCTTCGTTGCGCCCTTGTTGTTCTTGTTCATTCGTTCCCAGTGGTCTGAGAAGAGAGCCACCGCAGCGTGCAGGCGGCTCTTCACGGTTCCCAGTGGCACTTCGAGAATGTCGGCGACCTGCTTGTAACTCATCCTCTGGAAGTAGCCAAGGAGAATCACCTCGCGGTGGTGTTCGGGAAGTCCGTCAACCACGCGCTTCACGAGTGCCTGTTGATCGACCAGTTCGCTGCGCGAATCTGGCGCACTCTCGTGCGATGGGAGCATGTCGAGCAGATTCGCCCCATCGTCGGGCGACCCGATTGGCGCATCCAAACTTGTCATGGCTCGGCGCTTGCGCTTGCGGTGAAAGTCGCGAGCCTTGTTGGCTGCAATCGTGAAGAGCCACGGTTTGAATGTTCTCGTTGGGTCGAAGGTGGCCCCCGAAAGATGGACCTGGAGAAATGTGTCCTGAAAGACATCGTCGGCAGCCGTTGCCGAGCCCAAGAATCTCGCAAGAAACCCATGGAGTTCGTTGCGGTATCGCTCGACGAGAACCCCGAACGCGCGGTCGTCACCCCCGAGGTGCAGTTGAAGCAAGGTCTCGTCCGACCGTAAGTCCGCACTTCTCGACGCCATGCACGGGAAGTTACCCGCGACCTTGCGCTTGGCTTGCGGCAGTGGCATTGCGTGGGAGACCTGCGCCCTACGCGGCACTTTCGCAGCAGGTTCACACCCGCGCAGGACTGCCTGCAGGATCGCGCTCGGGAGGTCGCTGGGCTGGTCGCACATCACGAACGAATTTGGGCGACACGAGACCATTGAATCGCTACGATTGAACTTTCGATTCAGTTCGAAATTCATCATGCCAGTACCGATCAGCCAAATGTGGACAGTGGCGAGTTACGTCCTCGGACAGAAGATCCGAGGTCGCGCGAAGTACCCCCTTGTCCTGATGCTCGAGCCCCTCCTGCGCTGCAACCTCGCCTGCGCCGGATGTGGAAAAATCCAGTATCCAGCGCACATTCTCAAACGAGATCTTTCTGTGGACGAGTGCATGAGGGCTGTGGACGAGTGCGGGGCTCCGATGGTGTCGATTCCTGGGGGGGAACCGCTCCTGCACCCTCAGATGGGCGAGATCGTGCGGCAACTCGTCAAGCGTCGCAAGTACATCTACCTCTGCACGAATGCACTGCTCCTGAAGGAAAAACTCGAGGCAGGCTGGTTTGTCCCGAGCAAGTACCTGACCTTCAGCGTGCACATGGACGGTGTCGAAGAGCACCACGATTTCGCTGTCTGCCGCGAGGGGACATTTGCGAAGGCACTCGAGGGGATCAAACTCGCAGTCGCACGAGGATTTCGAGTCACGACAAACACGACGCTCTTCGAGGGGGCGGACCCGAACGCGGTTCGAGAGTTCTTCGATCAGATGATGGATCTTGGGGTCGAGGGAATGATGGTCAGCCCCGGGTACGCCTACGACAAGGCCCCAGACCAAACGGGTTTTCTCAAACGCCAGAAGACTCACGAACTTTTCGAAATGGTGCTGTCGAATCGCCGTGATGGTCGCAAGCGATGGCGGTTCAATCAGTCTGCGCTCTTCCTGGAATTCTTGATGGGGAAGAGATCATTCGAGTGCACGCCGTGGGGCAATCCAACGTTCAACCTCTTCGGTTGGCAACAGCCTTGTTATCTCCTTGGTGAGGGGTATGTGGACACTTTTGCAGAGTTGATGGAGAAGACGAAGTGGAGCGACTACGGCCGGGCGTCGGGCAATCCGAAGTGCCAGAACTGCATGGTGCACTGCGGGCACGAGCCAACGGCGGTTGACTACACCTTTTCTGGATTCTCCGGACTCTTCGCAACGATCAAGGCGATGGTCTTCAGTACGTATGCAAGTCCCCGTGCAAAGCGAGCACTTGCGGAGGCCTCGACGAAGCCTCACGGTCCGCGTGCGCATCTCGTGCAACTTGGTCTGGCGAAGGAACTCGTCGATTCGCGCGAACTTGTTGCCGCCGGTGCCGAACCAGCGCGCGCCTAATTCAGCGGTTCGGTCAGCCCATTGGTGCGTGCGCGGTGTGCTTTGGAGGGTGTCCCTCGATGACAGCGATGACATCCCGCACCACCCAGCTCATGTTCGTCATTGCGGTCTCGGTTCGACTTGCGAGATGCGGTGCGAGGTAAGCGTTGGGAAGTCCTAGAAGCGGGTGATCACTTGCAAATGGCTCGGGGTCATGAACATCCAGGATCGCTCGCGCGTGAGGATGCGCTTGAAGGAAGAGCCCCAGCGCCGCGCTCTGGATGACGCTTCCGCGGCTGGTGTTGATCAAGAGCGCGTTGTGCTTCAACAGGCCAATCAGCGGCGCATTCACAAAGTGGTGATTTCCACTGCGACCATCGATGTGAATCGAAAGAATGTCCGAATCACGAAAGAGCGTTTCAGCATCCACGGGAAGCGCGCCACTGCGCCTCTCGACGGGGATGTCGAGCACGTCGTGGTAGAGCACGCGAAATCCGATTGCATGTGCGACTTCCGCCAGTCTTTTTCCGATGCGCCCAAGCCCGAGGATTCCCAGCGTGAGTTCACTCATTTGGCGAGGCGCAACGATTTCACCGCGAGCGCGCTCCCACGCATCGAGCGAAAGGGCTTGGTCCAAAAAGACCCGCGGGCGAAGCGAGTCGGCAAGCAGGCAAAGCACATACTCCACGACGGCCTGAGTATTCGCATCTGGGGTGTGGACGACCTTGATACTTCTGCTCGCACACGCCTCGAGATCAATGTTGTCGACCCCAACTCCCGCGCGGCCAACGGTCCGCAACTTCGGGAGCCGATTTAAGAGCGCACTGTCGACTTGCGTGTACGTTCGCACGACGAGCCCCAGCGCCTCTGGGGCGTGCTGCGCGAATGCTGGCGAGGCTGGCGTGGCATCGATAACGGTCGCCCGCGCCCGCAGCCACTCCATGGGGTCTGCAGCGAGTCGTTCCGTAACCAAAATGACGGGTTTTTCGTCGATAAGTTTTGCCTTTCGCGGGCTCGATGCTAGGGTAATTCTGTGGTGAGCAAGGTCGTCGGAAATCGTCGAAGTCCATCGACGCGCATGTCCTTCGGTGCGTTGTCGCTGTCGCTTTTGTCCGCTGCAGTCCTATCGTCGTCGGCTTGGTCTGACGAGATTGGCTACGCAGACCTCGTCGCGAGATTGAGCGGTCAATCGATCCCGACAGGTACTGGGATACGCGTTGCCCAAGTCGAGGCGTCAGGGAATGGAACCGCAGCCAACTACGGGCCAGATCAGGCTGCGTCTGAGTTCTCGGGGAAAACGTTTCTCGCACAAAGCGGCGTTCCGACCGTGAGTGGGCACGCCAACGCTGTCGCGCAGAACTATTACTCGAATGTCAACAGCATCGCTCCTGGAGTCACGAACATTTATCTCTGGGAGGCCAACAGTTTCATCACTGGAGTGCTTCGGTATGGACAGAGCGCAACGACGCTGCCACTTGCCCCGCCGGCGACTTCACTGAAGGTTTACAACAACAGTTGGATCGGCGGGCTCTCAGGAACGACGCCAACTGCCGGAGACAACGAGATTCTTCGGCGCGCCGACTACGCGATCAACCGGGATGACATCCTTTACTTCGTCGGGATGAACAACGGTGGGACGAGCCCAACATATCCGCTCATGGCGATGGGATTCCACGGGCTCTCGGTGGGGCGAATGGATGGCGAGCATTCCCACGGCGATGTGCCAACCGGCGGCGATCTCCCTGGGCGAATGAAACCTGAGATTGTGGCACCGGGCAATGCGACAAGTTGGTCGACGCCAGTTGCAAGTTCAGTCGCGACACTGCTCTTTCACACTGCTGCGACTCATCCAAGCGTTGCATTGAATACCAATTCGGATGAGGCAGCGGTCATCAAGGCTGTGATGATGGCAGGGGCGCGTCACCGAGCAGGGTGGACGAACAATCCGATCGCCAGCGGCACCAGCCGTGGCGTCACGACGAAGCCACTGAGTCCGATCTATGGAGTTGATGTCGTCAACGTTGATCGAAGTCATCGCATCTTGACTGGGGGCGAGCGAGATGGCGCAGCAACCGCGGCCGCAGCAGTCGTGGCGCCGCCAGCGGCGTGGGATTTCGAAGTGATTCCATTTGGCGCGACGAGATACTGGCGCATTCGTTCATCCCAATTGATTACCGAACTCTCGATCATCGCGACGTGGCACCGCACAGCCAGTAATGCGACTGCACTTCCTGTCATGGCGGACATGAACCTGACCCTCTACCGAGTTGACGCAGCAGGCGCGCTCGTCGCGCTCGAAGGCGAAGCAGGCGCCGCGTACTACGCTGCGGGAAACGTTGCAAGCCGATCAACGGTCGACAATGTCGAGCACTTGTACATCACGGGGCTTGCGCCCGGCGAATATGTGATCGAAGCGAAACGAACGGGGATTGCGGGCACTGCGGCAGCCTTCTCGCTTGCGTGGCTCATGCCCGCGATGTCGGGTGACCTCAATCAAGACGGACGAGTGGATGGATTGGATCTCGCGACGGTCCTGAGCGGGTGGGGCGGGGCCGGCGGTGGCGATGTCAACGGAGACGGCACTGTTGATGGAGCGGATCTCGCTGCGGTCCTATCGAACTGGGGATAATCTCGCGCGTTCGTGCGCGCCCGTCGAACTGACTATCTGATCCTGTTCTGCCTCTTGGGCATTTTGGGGTTCTTTCTGCTCGGGCCGATCTGGTATTCGGTGCACGGTGCGCTGCACGACGCGAGTGGATGGACGATTTTTCACATCGCCGATGTTTTCCGGGACGAGCAACTTCGCAGAGGACTCTGGAATGCACTCGCGCTTGGACTCCTCACGACGATCATTGCATCGATCGTGGCCATCCCCATGGCAGTCGTCTCGGCACGCTGCGCATTTTTCGGCAAGGGCTTTCTCAATGCGCTGTTGCTCGCACCGCTGATCCTGCCGCCATTCGTGGGTGCGATCGGGGTCGAAGCGCTCATCGGGCGCACCGGGAGTTTCAACACGATCCTCGTGAATCTCGGAGTGATCTCGACGCCGATCGACTTCCTGCTCGACGGCGGATTCGCGTGCATCGTGATCCTGCAGGGGCTTCATCTCTATCCGATTCTCTATCTGAATCTGCTGGCTTCGCTTGCCAACATCGACCCTGCACTCGACGAAGCCGCCCGAAACATCGGCGCAGGACCCTGGAAGCGGTTCGTGCGGATCACGCTGCCGCTGCTGCGTCCTGGGTTCTTTGCAGGGGCGACCATCGTCTTTGTCTGGAGTTTCACCGAACTGGGCACACCGCTCATGTTTGGATTCCGAACGGTGACCAGCGTGCAGATTTTCGATGGACTGAAGGAGATCGAGTCGTCGCGGCAGCCATACGCACTGACTGTCGTGATGTTTGTGATCGCGACAGGCATCTATCTGATCGGTCGGGCGACACTTGGTCGATCGCGGGGGGGTGCATCGACGAAGGCCTCCGTGCGAAGAGTCGAGACGCCGCTTGGGTGGCGGGGCACGATTGGTGCATGGGGATTGCTCGGTGGCGTTGCGCTGCTCGCATGCCTTCCGCACATTGGCGTCGTGCTCTCTGCGCTGAGCGTGCCAGGAAGTTGGTACGAGTCGGTCCTGCCTCAGGCTTGGACCCTTGCAAACTTCACCAACGCACTGCAGCATCCCCTTGCTGCTGGGGCGATTCGCAACTCGCTTTTCTTGGCTGGATTTGCGGTCGTGCTCGATCTCATTCTCGGCGTCGCTGCAGCGCGAATTCTTGTGCGGACGAAACTTCCGCTGCGGTGGCTCCTCGACACGCTGGTGATGCTGCCGATAGCGGTTCCCGGATTGGTGCTGGCATTTGGGTTTGTGTCGATGAGCCTCGAGTGGCCCTTCGCATCGACCGCGCCGAGTTGGCTCGGTTGGATGCAGTCCATCATGCCGGACACGTGGTGGAAGTGGTTTTCGCATGCGCCGCTTGCGACGTGGGGAAACATCGTGGGAGCGGAGCCCAATCCCTTCCCATTCCTCATCATCGCCTACGCGATCAGGCGGCTTCCATACGTTGTGCGATCGACGGTTGCGGGGCTCGAGCAGACGCCAGTCGACCTTGAGGAGGCCGCCGCAAGCGCTGGTGCAGGTCAGGTGCGGATCATGCGAAAGATCGTCGTGCCGCTGGTCGCCGCGAACATGATCGCGGGAGCGCTTCTGGCGTTCAGTCTGTCGATGTTGGAGGTTTCGGATTCGCTGCTGCTCGCACAGCGAGAGGGTGACTTTCCAGTGACGAAGGCGATCTACACGCTCTTTGATCGACTGGGAGATGGCCCAGCGATTGCAAGCGCGATGGGCACATGGGCGATGCTTCTGCTGGCTGCGACGCTCATGGCGGCGAGTTCGGTTCTGGGGAAGCGACTCGGGGCAGTCTTTCGCGGCTAGTGCGGCGCGGCACCTCGTTGGCGCCGTCGATTGACGCGCAACTTCCTATACTTTCCGAACTATGCCGTTCACTCTGCAGCCCGATGAAGGATACGGGCTCGACATTGAGACCACCGAGTATCTCAAGGATCACTTTCAGTCACCTGATCGCTGGGTTCTCAACTTTGGCCCGCAGCATCCAGCAACTCACACGACGCTGCGGCTCGTTCTTGAACTCGATGGCGAACGGATCGCCCGCGCGACGCCGCACATCGGATATCTGCACTCGGGGTTCGAGAAACTCGGCGAACACCACGACTACAACCAGTATGTCTGCACGATCAGCCGCATGGACTATGCGTCGCCGATCTGCAACGATGTTGCATGGCACTCCGCGGTTGAGACACTTTTCGGCGTGGAGTTGACGCCGCGCTGCAAGGTCATCCGAACCATCATGGCCGAACTCGGCCGCATTCAAAATCACCTTCTGTGCGTCGGGGCAGCGGGGCTCGACCTTGGCGCATTCACTGGATTCCTGTACGGATTCAACGAGCGCGAATTCATCTACGACATTCTTGAGTATGTCTCGGGGCAACGATTTCACCCAGACTGGACGCGGGTTGGGGGCGCATGGCGCGATCTGCCCGACGATGAGGTTTTCATCCGCATGGTGAAGGAGTTTGTCAATGTTCGGATGTCGAAAGCCATCGGCGACATCGAGACCCTGCTGAATCGAAACCGAATCTTCGTAGATCGCGTCGAAGGTGTCGGCACGATTACTGCTGAGGATGCGATTGCGTGGGGAGCGACTGGTCCGATCGCGCGCGCCTCTGGCGTGAGGCGTGATGCGCGCAAGGATGATCCATACCTTTGCTTCGCGGACAACTGGGATGGGAATGGTGCGGAAGCCGTCAAGTTCGTGGTGCCGATCGCGACGACGGGCGATTGTCTGGCTCGATATCACGTTCGACTGGAGGAGCTCCGGCAGTCCATCGAGATCATTCGATTCTTGATTGACCGTATTCCGGCTGGGTCTATTGATGCGACTTCGAACAACAAAGTTCGACTCCCAGAAAAGGGCGATGTCTATGGATCGATCGAAGGAACGATTCAGCAATTCGAACTGATGATGCACAATCGCGGCTGGAAGACTCCCGTCGCTGAGGCGTATGGTGGCATTGAGGGCCCCAACGGCGAGCTGGGATACTTCATCGTCGCCGATGGCGGTCGATGCCCCTTTCGAGTACGGGTTCGTCCGCCAATTTTTTACAACTTTCAACTGTTCCCGAAACTGATCGAAGGTCACCAACTCGCCGACGCGGTTGCTGTTCTTGGATCTCTCAACATCATTGCAGCGGAGCTTGATCGGTGAGCGCAGCGCGCCTCACGAACTGAA
>CAYHHO010000059.1:0-18147 GCA_964356445.1 uncultured Singulisphaera sp.
GTCGCCGCAACCCTGTGCCGCCACTCCCGCCGCGTTGAGCAATCCCGCATTCGGTTCGCATTTCTCAACAGCGCGTGCGTAGGCGTTTGCAGCTGCGCGTCGTGCAAGCGCTCGCAGTTCGGGGTCGGATGATTCAAGGCTTCGCGCGATTTCCACTCGAGCAAGCAACTCGAAGACATCGCCGTTCTCCGAGGCGACTTCGCTCAATCGTGTCGCGATGCGCCGCGCCTCATCGACGCGTGCATTCCGTAGCGAAATCTCAACGGCTTCCATTGCCGTCTTCATCGCTGCCGGATCGCTGGGGTCTACGCGCGATTGGGCATCTCCCCGATCACAACTCATGCATGCGCAGAGGGTGGTCGCCAATGCACTCCATCGCCACAGCTTGGATCGACCCATCGATCTGTAGACTTGAAATGACATGTCCGATATCACGCTTGCGAAATCGTACTCGCCGAGCGAGCACGAACCCGCTGTGCTCGCCCGTTGGTCTGCCGCCAATTGCTTTCATGCAACTCCGTCGCACGCGGGAGATCCCTATGCCATCTTTATTCCGCCACCGAATGTGACAGCTGCGCTGCACCTCGGGCACGCCCTCAATAACACGCTGCAAGATGTGCTGATTCGCGTCGCACGAATGCGCGGAATGAACGCCATGTGGATGCCAGGGACCGATCACGCCGGCATCGCCACGCAATCCATTGTCGAGAAACGATTGGCGACGCAGGGGAAGCGCCGGAGCGACTTTACGCGTGAGACCTTCGTCGCCAAGGTGCAGGAGTGGAAGGACGAATACGAAGCGACGATCCTCGAGCAACTGAAGGAGATGGGCGCATCCTGTGATACGCCGCGCACGCGCTTCACGATGGATCCCGTCTGCACCGCAGCGGTTCGCCAAGCGTTCTTTCTCCTCTTTCAGGATGGTCTCATCGAGCGTGGAAAGCGCATCGTCAACTGGGATCCTGCGACGCAGACAGCGCTCGCCGACGACGAGGTCGAGATGGAGGAAGTCGACGGATTCTTCTACTACTTGCGATACCCGCTCGAAGATGGATCTGGTCACGTCACCGTCGCGACAACACGACCAGAGACAATGCTCGGAGATACGGCCGTCGGCGTGAATCCGCGGGATCCGCGTGCTGCGGGACTGCGCGGGAAGCGCGTGCGCCTACCGATCGTCGACCGGATCATTCCCATCGTCGAGGACGATTACGTTGTGATGCCGGTTGCATACGGTGGCGATCCACTTGATGCCAAGGCGAATTTCGCGAGCGGATTCCTGAAGGTCACCCCGGCACACGATCCCAATGACTGGGAACTCGGACGACGCCATGGACTCGAAGTCATCAATGTCATGGGTCCTGACGGATCGATCAGCGACATTCACGGATGGAGAGACGTCTCGCCTACCGCACGTGCTTTCGTGGGGAAGTCGAGAGAAGATGCGCGCAAGGCAATCGTGGATTGGTTCAAGGCGAAAGGGCTACTGGAGTCGGTCAAGCCCTACCGGCATAGTGTCGGACACAGTTACCGTAGCCATGTCGCTATTGAGCCGTACCTCTCGGACCAGTGGTATGTGAAAGTGACCGACCAGCGACTTGCGGCGAGTGCGCTGAGGGCGATGGATCCTGAGCAATTCGACGGCTCGTGCGCCGAAGTCGCAGGATCGCCTCGCGAGGGGGACGGAGGACTGAGGTTTTTCCCAGCTCGCTACGCGAAGACCTTTCAGCACTGGCACGAATCGATTCGAGACTGGTGCATCTCACGTCAATTGTGGTGGGGACACCGCATTCCAGTCTGGTCGCGAAGCTTTGACGCAGCAGATGCGCCAGCGGTTGGGTCGTGGACGTCGCGCGGCGCCGCCGAGTTGCGCCGCGCCCTTCCCGACGGCCGTGTCGAAGTGTTCGTATGCCTTCCGGAGTCGCTCGATGGATCTCTCATTCCCGCGCTCAATTCAGCGGGATTCCAGCAAGATCCAGATGTGCTCGACACTTGGTTCTCAAGTGCGCTCTGGCCGCTGAGCACGCTGGGCTGGCCGAACCCCGCGCGGTTCGACATGGAGGGGATGCTCGACAAGTTCAATCCGAGCGCTGTGCTATCGACCGCGCGCGAGATCATCACGCTGTGGGTCAGCCGAATGGTGATGTTCAATCGGTACTTCATGAAGGGAAGAGTGCCGTTTCGCCATGTCTTCATTCACTGCATCGTGCAGGATGGATTCGGGCAGAAGATGTCCAAGTCGCTCGCCAACGGAGTCGATCCTCGAGACATCATCGCGACTCACGGGGCAGATGCGATGCGATTCGTGCTGACGCAGATGTCAACCGCAACGCAGGATGTGCGCTTGCCCATCGATGTGCTCTGTCCGTTCACGAAAGAGTCCTTCGTTCCCCGAACAATCACGACCGATGCAGGGCATGTCGTATCCGCGCCCGTGCAAGTCTGTCCATCCGACCCAAGCAAGTCTATGGTGAGCGCCTACGGATTCGCCTCTGGGAAGGCAGTCCCGACTGCAGAGATGCCGCTTGCGCGCAACACCTCAAGTCGCTTCGACGCGGGGAGGAACTTTGCGAACAAGTTGTGGAATGCATCTCGATTTGCACTCTCGCAACTCGGTGAGACGACGCCATTAACGGTGGCGGTCACCCCGACGTCGCTTGCGGATCGCTGGATTCTTGCCCGTTTCGCACGCAGCGTCGCGTCCATCGATGCATCGCTTGCGCAGTACCAGTTCAATCCCATCGCCGACGCGCTGTACGACTTCGTCTGGCGCGATTTCTGCGATTGGTATCTCGAGGCGATCAAACCAACGGTGAAGAATGACCCTGTCCAACAGGCTGTGCTGCGAGGGGTGTTGGATGGAATCCTCCGCATCATGCATCCGGTCATGCCGTTCGTGACCGAGGTGCTCTGGACGCCGGTCTCTGGGATCAAGTGTGCGCCGATTGCTGGACTCGCGCTGCCGAACTCTGCGCTCGCTGCGACCTCCCGCTGGCCGACACCCGACGCATCGCTCGAGGACGCGCAAGCGATCGAGTCGTTTGAAAGGGTTCAAGCACTCGTGCTGGCGATCCGAAATGTGCGAGGCGAGCGAAGGGTGAACGATCGCCGAAAGATCGTCCTCCACGCGCCGAAGTCAATTCTCGCGCTGGTGGCAGCAGGGGAGGGATGCGTCGAAACACTCGCTGGGCTCGAGCGCGTGGATCCAATCGATGCGGCGCCGCGCCCAGCCGACGCAGTGGCATTCCCATTCATGGGAGCAGAACTGGTCGTGAGTGCGCTCGTCGACACGCTGGATATCGCAGCAGAACGCAAGCGCCTCGAGCAGACGATGACCGATCGTCAGCGCGCCATCGCTGGATTCGAAGGGAAACTGTCGAATGCCGGCTATTTGGCGAAGGCGAAGCCCGAGGTGATCGAACAGACGCGGACTATGCTTTCGCAGGCGCAGGCGGATCTCGTCGCCGCTGGGCGCGCTCTCGAAGTTCTGCTGACGATGGTTTGAGTCGCACGATGAACCACCCCGATCGAACTGGACTTGCGGCACTCATGCTCGCTGCGATTTCCATCGCGGCAGGGTGCGCGTTGCGGGGGGCCACTCCCAGTTTTTCGAACGGCGCACCTGCGCCCGCGGGGACCGCCACTCTTGTTGGCGCGCCGGTCGGATCAGCCGTCGGCGATGGTGGCCGCGCAATCGCTGTCGGCGGTTCGGCGGCGAGAAGCGCGCCGCTCGTGATGCCTTGGAAGAGCATGTCTCGCGATGGTCATGAGATTGTCACCGACCACTTTCAGATCCGAACGACGGTTCGCAATGGCGACCTCCGCCGATTCATTCCTGTTTTTACCGAACACGCGCTGGTCCAGTACACGACCGCGCTCGTTCCTCTCCCAGCGCCGACGAATCGGCTCGAGACCTACATCTTCGGGACGCGCGATGAGTGGACATCCTTCACTCGGGATCGACTCGGTGACGAAGCGCAGACTTATCTCGGACTCGGTCGAGGTGGCTATACCTCGAAGTCCGTTGCGATCCTGTACGACATCGGTCCCACAGACACTCTGACGATTTTGGCGCACGAAGGATGGCACCAATACTCGCAGTCGGTTTTCCGGCAGGAACTGCCAGTTTGGCTCGAGGAGGGAGTTGCGACATACATGGAGGGGTACCGAGTCGACTCGGCAGGTCAACCGATCTTTTCGGCCTGGCGCAACTTCGAGCGATTCGGAGAATTGCGGGACGCCGTGCGACGCGAGCGATTGATTCCTCTCGAAACGCTGCTCGACAAACCTCCGCAGGAGTTTCTCAATGAAGGTCGAGAACAGCTGCTCGTCTATTACGCGCAGGTCTGGGCGCTGACTCATTTTCTTGTCGAAGGCGGTGGTGGTCAGTATCGCGGCGCGCTCGCGCAACTCCTGCAAGATGCGGTCGATGGGCGCGTCGGGAGGTCCCTCGCAGACCGATTGCCAACGGAAACAGATCGCCGCGCAGTGCAGCGCGGTATTGCGCGGGGCGGACTTCGATCGCTCCCAGGGACTTTGGTCGCTCGTGGATACTTTTCGCAGGACTTGGACGCGCTCGCGACTGAATACGACGCCTTTGTCCGCAAGATCTGCATGCGTGGCGCTGGTGATTCGATTTGGAAAGGCGTGAGCCCAATTGCACAAGATGCTGCTGCGACGGTTCCCGGACCGTGATGGTGCCCCAGTGACGTTTCGCCGCTGCGCACCTGCGCTGATGATTGCATGATCAGGACCGAGTCAGGCATCTCCTGACGAACTCAGTTCCACGCTCCTTTGCGTCGAGTGCCATCTTGCCGAAGCCCATGTGCTCGTGCGGCGCTCCCGTGGCGGGGTAGGCGCACAATTCGATTTCGTTTGGATTCGACGACTTGACTCGCAGAGCGTCAATGAATCGGCGCTGCCCATCGATGGAAACCCACTCGTCCAGCTCGGAGTGAATCGCAAGCACCGGGATATCCCGCCAGTTCGCGAGGTGTTCGACTGGATTGACTCGCGCAACAATGTTGGGCTGGTACATCGCGCGGGTGCGTTGACTCTCCCAATCTCCGGTGGTCGCTTCGAGCAGCAAGCCTCGAAATGGATGGGTTGTGCAGCATCGCAGGATGGCAGTCATGCCACCCGCGCTCATGCCTCCGATTGCTGCACGCGCGGTGTCGAGTCCAAGTGCGGGCAACTCACTCAAGATGTTGTCGATCTCTGCGGCCGCTTGCAGCACAACATCAAGCGTGCGTGCGCCATCTTGCAGGTCGAGATTGAGTCGTTCTCCGTGCCCCGGCAAATCGACGGCAACACATGCGATCCCCGCGCGCACCAATCTCAGATACCGACCTGGGTCGAGCTCCTTGGTCACGGTTCTCCCATGAAACCAAAGGAGAAATGGCAGGGGAGCGGGATCGCTCGACTCTGGTCGCATGATGACCACAGGAATGGTTGAGTCGACGAGTCTGCACCACCGACTCGCGCGTTGCAGCGAAGACGGGAACTGCCCGTGACGGTTGGTCATGGAGTCTCGTTCGACACGGAATCGCTGGCCGCACTTGGCTGAGGCTGCCTCCTCGGCGCATAGAGCAGGACGTGCTGATTCGCGCCGTAGTCGTGCGGTTCTGGCCCATCGAACCCAGCGATGGAATAGTCCATTTCGCTCGAGAATTCTGGGGTGCGCAGGATGACAAAGGCTCGCTCAGCCAAGACGCTCTTGAGGTTTGCGATGTGGGTGAGTACGCGCTGTCGAGTCTCTGGGTCCCTCATCATCTCGAACGGCGGATCTATGAAAGCCACATCGACTGGCCTCGGCGCCGCCGCGATACAGCCTGGTCCAAGCGCGTCGGTCTGAATCCATTGCACGCGGTCGCTGCATCCGAGCGTATGAATGTTTGCCCGAAGAAACTCACCGACTTGGCGGTTCTGCTCCACGCACACCACCTTGCTCGCTCCGCGGCTCGCCGCCTCGAGCCCCATCGTTCCAACGCCTGCGAAGACATCAAGAACCCGCGCTCCGTCGAACCAGCCGCGCAGAATGTTGAAGATGGCCTCCTTCGTGCGCGATCCCATCGGCCGCGACTGGATTCCTTCAGGAACTTGGAGTTGTCGAGATCGAAATTCGCCGCCAAGAATGTGGAGCATCCTTGAATCGTAGGGAATTCGCGGTCCTTCGCACGCTCAAGGTACCTTGGCTGGCAATGTCCCTTTCGCTCCTCATCGGACTCCTCTTCATTGTTCGCCCGATGCCGAGTCCGGTCGAACTTGCCAGCGCTGTTGAGGTAGCGATCGGCAGAATTGTCGAGATGCAGGAAGGTCCTACTTCTGGCGAGTGGCCATACGAAGGGGTGTACAGAGTGGGTGGAGGAATCCCCTTCGGCTATCGCATTGGTGGAACGTCCATCGTGGGTGAAGCGATCCTGCGTTCGCCAGGATATGAATCGCATGCCGACCGAGTTGAAGCCATCGCACGCGCGGCGAAGTTTGTCTGCAGTGGAATCGAGGAACCGCTTCTGCAGGTCACCACGTATCAAGGCGGCTATGACGTGCGCGCGTGGGCGTCGTGCTACGGCGCGCGGTTTCTCTTGGCGCTCGAGGCGCACAAGGCCGTGCCGGCAGGAATGGAGGCGACCGTCAAGGCGGCGATCGAGTGGTACCTCGATTCGCTGCAGAAATTCGAAATTCCCAAGTTTGGCGGGTGGAACTACGCGCGCGAGCCTGGCGCAGAGACGCCAAGTGCAACGAGCGGCTTCATGACGCCGGCCTGTTTGCAGACGCTCTTCGAAGCGCGGGCACAGGGCTACGCCGTCGATGAGGGCGTTGTGCAGCGGGCGCTTGATGCGATGGAACTCTGCCGGACGCCTGATGGCAATTTCACGTATGCAACGAAGACGCAGGCACGTCCGCAGCCTCGAATGATTCCGGGAGCTATCGGGAGGATGTGCTCGAGCGAAGGCGCGCTGTTCCTTGCAGGCCGAAGCGATCAGGCGAAGGTGAAGTTTGCAGTCGAAGAGTTCATCCGCGACTGGGGGGAACTGGAAAAGCGGCGAGCCAAGACTGGAACGCACGCGGCGCCCTATGGAGTCGCACCCTACTACTTCTGGTACGCGCACTATCACGCCGCGCAGGCCGCAGCGATGCTGCCAGAGCCAGACCGGAGCAAGCTGCAACAGCAACTCAATTGGCTTGTCTGGCAGACTCGCGCTGCGGACGGAACATGGAACGACCGAGTCTTCCCGCGATCGGCTGCCTATGGATCGGCGATGGCGGTGATGTCGGTGTTGATGCCGGACTCCGCCGCTCCTTCACGCTGGGAGTGAAAATTATCGGTGGTTCAAAGGTAAAGCTGGATAGCATCACCTCTCACTATGCCTCCGACGAAGACTCCAGACGCGCCAGTTGTCGCACCATCAGTTCCGAACGGGACCAACTCGAACGTGATTAGCGGAAGCGCGCTCGCATCGACTGCGCAAGTTCGCACCAAGCCTGGTCAGGCAACACTTGAGGGTGGATGGACCATCGATGACTCGGCCGAGATGTATCAGACGCGCCTCTGGGGAAAGGGATTCTTCGACATCAACGCGAAGGGGCATGCTGTGGTTCGACCGACGCGAGTGCTCGGACATGAAGTCGACCTCTTCGATGTTGTCAACGGCATGCGAGAGCGTGGTTTGAATACGCCGGTGCTGCTCCATTTCAGTGATTTGCTCGAGCGCCGCATGCGCGACATGCGTGAGGCGTTTACAGCCGCGATTTCCGAGAACAACTACAAGGGGTCTTATCTCGGCGTCTACCCGATCAAGGTGAATCAACAGCGGCGCGTTGTCGAAGAAGTTCGCAAGTACGGGGTCGAACTTGGTTTTGGTTTGGAGGTCGGGTCCAAGCCAGAACTTCTCGCGGTCATGGGCCTGACAACGGATTCGCCAGATCGCCTCATCATCTGCAACGGCTACAAGGACGAGGAGTACATCGAGTTCGTGACGCTTGCAGCGAAACTCGGTCGCAACATCATCCCCGTTATCGAGAACATGGGCGAGTTGAAACTGATCGTTGAGTACGCCGATTGGCTTGGCGTGCGGCCAAAGGTCGGCGTGCGAATGAACCTCGCGACGCCAGGTGCAGGTCGTTGGCGCCATTCTTCAGGCGTCAAGGCGAAATTCGGATTGTCGTTGACGGAAGTGATCGAGACACTTGACTATCTCAAGGAGCGGGGCATGGCAGATTGCCTGCAGCTGCTCCACTGCCACATGGGTTCGCAGATTCACGACATCCGCCAGGTGAACTCAGGAGTCAACGAACTCGCGCGCATTTATGTCGAACTCGTCAAGATGGGCGCTGGACTGAAGTACCTCGACGTCGGGGGCGGGATGGGCATCGACTACGACGGCAGCCAGACTGCGTTTGAGTTTTCGACGAACTATTCGCTCGCTGAATACGCGAGTTCCATCGTCTACAAGGCGATGAGCGTCTGCGATGAAGAAAGTGTCGCGCATCCGATCATCGTGACCGAATCTGGGCGCGCCATGGTTGCCCAGCAGTCGGTGCTGATTTTTGACGTGCTCGGATCAAATCGACCTGATCGATCGACGCCTCCCGCGAATCTGGCGGGGTTGCCGTTGGTCGACGGCGAGTTGCCGCGTCCGCTGATCGATCTCTTTGAACTCCACCAGTCCATTAGTGAGCGACGACTGCTAGAGCAATATCACGATGCGCTCGAGGCGCGCGAAGAGGCAATGCGTCTCTTCTCTGTTGGGTATCTGCCGCTTCAGCACCGTGCAATCATCGACCAATTATTCTGGTCGATTTGCGCGAAGATTCGCGACAAGGCCAAGGACATGGGCGCGCACATGCCCGAGGAACTTTCCGATCTTGATTCTGTTCTCAGCGATACATATTTCTGCAACCTTTCGGTCTTTCAAAGCCTTCCGGATATCTGGGCAATCAATCAACTCTTCCCGATCATGCCGATCCATCGGCTTGACGAGAAGCCAGTCCGCAAGGCGACGCTGGCCGACATCACCTGCGATTCTGACGGAAAAATTGACCGATTCGTCGATGATCACGACATCAAGAAATTCGTTGAACTGCATGAGTACAAGGAGGGCTCGACCTATTTGCTCGGAGCCTTCCTCGTCGGGGCGTATCAAGAGACACTGGGCGACCTGCACAATCTCTTCGGCGACACCCATGTGGCGCATGTCAAGCTCGACGAGAACGGGCAGTGGTGGATTGACGAAATCATCGAGGGCGATTCGGTTTCCGAAGTCCTGAAGTACGTGCAGTTCGATGCAACGGAACTCGGCGCGCAGATCCGCCGCGAGTGCGAGCGCGCAGTTCGCAAGAAGCAACTCACCCCCAAAGAGAGCAAGTTGTTCATGAAGATCTACGAGGGCGGACTCGCGGGATACACCTATCTCGAACCGACTCGGTCGCAGTCCGAGAGTTGACGATTCCGTGCCAAGCGGGGGCTCGTCGCGCGCACGGAGTCGATCACTTCTTGTCTATGGCGACCGCGAACTTGGTGATTCCGGCCGTCCTGATCAGGTCGATCATGGCAACGACCCGTCCGTGCGCAACGTCCTTGTCAGCTGAGATGATCGCCTGAACATCGGGCTTCGCTGCAACGGACGACCGAGCGAAGCTTGCGATCTCTTCGTCCTTCGCTGCCTTGCCGTTGAGCAGCGCCTGTCCAGACAATCCGATGGTGACCGTCAACTTCGACGGGGTCGTGTCTTGGCCACTCGCGGCATCTGGGAGATCGAGCTTGATGCTTGGTTTCACAATGAACGGTGTCGTCACCATGAAGATGATGAGGACGACCAGAATGATGTCAACGAAGGGCACGATGTTGATGTCCGAGATCGGTCCGTCGCTGCTGTCGGCGAGTTTGCCAGCCACGACTTAGATGCTCCGCGCTTTCGAGTAGGCGACGCAAATGTCGCGGACGCAGTCGAGCCCCTGGAGTATCCGTCGAACCTTTTTCTGGAAGATGTTGTAGGCGATGACGGCGGGAATCGCCACGATCAACCCTGCTGCGGTGGCGACGAGCGCCTGCGAGATTCCTACGAGCACGACTTCGACCTCGCCTTGAGATGTCGCGAGGCTGCGAAACGCGTCCATGATTCCAAAGACAGTGCCGAGTAGACCGATGAAGGGGGCGTTCGACCCAACGGTTGCCAGGAAGTTGAGGCGCTTCTCCAATTGCGGTCGTTCGACCTGCACATAGGCATTAAAAACCTCTTCCAGACCGTTCGATCCGTACTCTTCCACATGGCGCATTCCGTAGAGGAATGCGCGACCCTCCAGCGTGTCGGAATCCTGAGGCAGCGAACCGAATTCCTTCAGCGTGTCCTGTTCTAGGGTGGTCGCGATCGCGGCGATCATCTCGCGGCTTCTCTCCTCAGCCGCTTTGAGTGCGATGAAGCGTTCAATAATGAATGCGATGCTCAGAACACTGAGCACGACCAAGATCCAGAGTGTGGCTTCGTGGCCGATTTGTGCGATGAACGAGAACTTTTCTATCAGCATTCGAACTCCTGAGGACGACGAGCGCCGAAACCGCTTGAGATGGATGATGTGGCGCGTTTGGACTCCTGCGAGTCACGACAAGTTTGATGGTATGTCGAGTCGCAAATCGGCATTGAATTGGTCGCCCCAAGAGCTGCGCCCACAGAAGCTCACGCCTCGGGCGCGGCAATCTCTGTCCCAGGCTCGGGACTGAATTGCAGGAGTTCGATTTCGATCGGAGCGTCTCCGTCGTCCTGTCGCACTGCGACTTGTTGCTGGCGCGCGAGTTCGAGAAGCGCGAGGAAGAGCCCGATCATCTCCCCGCGGGATCTCCCAGTCAGAATCTGCTCGAGGGTCATTCGACGACGCTCAGAATGCGCGAGTCGGTCAACGAGATCCGCCTGATGAAGACTGATTGGAGTGTCGTCGTATTCGACGCGGTGATCGCCCAATCGCGAGAGGTCCACCGATTGCATGATGCGCTCGAAGGACTCGACGAGGTCAAGCACATGTGCATCCTCGATCTCGATCGAGAATTCGTGTTCGTTGGAGTCGGGCACCACTCCGCCGCCGTGCGCACCCGCGCCATATCGGCGTGCGCTTTCTGCCCGCAAGCGGTCGAGCGTTCCAGCTGCCGTTCGAAACTGCTGATAGGCGAGCAACTGCTGGACGAGTTCGAAGCGCGGATCGGCGGCTTCGCGGCGCTCCGCGGCTGGAAGAGTGTCCGTGACGGGTCTTGGGGCAAGCGTTCTGCTCTTGATCTCGACGAGCGTTGCGGCCATAACGAGGAACTCTCCCGCGAGTTCAACATCAATCCTGTGAATGTTCTTGAGGAACCCGAAATATTGTTCAGTGATCATCGCGATCGGAATGTCGGAGATATCGACTTCGGATCGGCGGACCAAGAAGAGCAGCAGGTCAAGCGGTCCCTGAAAACTTGAGAGCCGAACTTCGTAGTCGTCCTGCAGTGCCATCCGTGCAAGGTATCCGCTAACCTTTCGAACATGAAAGCCCTGGCAGCGGCATCCGAACTTGCTTTCCTCGCGGAGGTGATCGAAGCGGAGTCGACCGCACTCGGGTCGATCTCAAAGGCGCTTCGATGTGAAGTGGGCGACTGCGCGGGGTGGACTCGCGCGCTTGACTTGCTCGAAGCATGTTCTGGGCATGTGGTCGTTGCCGGGCTGGGCAAGTCGGGGTTGATCGGAGCAAAAATCTCAGCGACGCTCGCGAGCCTTGGGCAGCCATCTCATGTGATTCACCCATCGGAAGCTGTTCATGGCGATCTCGGGCGAATGCGTGAGGGTGACATCGCTCTCTTGCTCTCCTACAGCGGGGAAACGGCTGAGGTGGTTGACCTTGCACTGCATCTCAAAGCGGACGGGGTCGCCCGAATCGGCATCTCCTGTCGAGCGACGACGAGTCTCGCGCGCCTTTCCGATGCGCACTTGTGCGTCGGCGACATCGTCGAGGCCTGCCCGCTCAATCTCGCCCCGACAGCGAGCACGACGGCGATGCTGGCGGTCGGGGATGCCTTGGCGCTTGCGCTTGCACGGCGGCGCAACTTTCAAGCCGACGACTTTCACAGGCATCACCCGGGTGGGATGCTCGGAGCCGGACTCCGGCAGATCACGGAAGCACTTCGATTCCGAGTCGGACAGAACTTGGCAGTGGTGCGCGACTCGGTCACCGTTCGGGAAGCGCTCTCGGGAGCGGGGGATGGTCGGCGCGCGGGTGCGATCATGCTCGTGGACGCTGACGGAAAACTCTCAGGCATCTTTACAGATGGCGACCTGCGGCGGCTCGTCGGTGGAGGAAGCCTTGCCGCACTCGACACCGCCATCGCGAAAGTCATGACAGCGCGACCGGCGTGTCTGCAAGTCGAGTCGCTGGTGCGTGACGCAGTTCGCTTGGTGCAAGAGAAGCGCGTCGATGAGATTCCGGTTGTCGATGCAGTTGGCAGACCAGTCGGTCTTGTCGATGTTCAAGATCTCATCGCAATGCGCGTGATCGAGGGATAATTCCAGTGGAGACCTTTGCCATAGAGATTGTTGGTGATCTCCTGATTCTTCGGGCCGATGGCGGATTGAATGCTGGCACAGGGAGCCAACTCTCGGAACACGTCGCAACCTTGGTCAAGGGCGGTGTCACGAAAATCATCGTGGACTGCTCCCAGCTCGAGATTGTGTCAAGTATGGGACTCAGCGCGCTCCTGCTGCTTCATACAAGGATCAAGCGAGTCGGCGGGGAAGTGAAACTGTGTGCAGTCAAAGGAGCGATCGTGCAGGTGATTCACATGACCAACCTAGACCGCATTTTCGGGATCTACCCCAGCATCGAAGAAGCGCGATTGGCGTTTCGGTCGGCTTCGTAGGGGTGAAGCGCTGTCCGGGTTGAAACGCGGCGAAATCACCGAGCTCAGCCAGAGAACTCAGCCCCCGAGCGCGGGCTTCGTGCGGGAAGCGAGCGCGTCGGCGATCACCTTCGCGACTCGATCCTGAAGCTTCTTTGTCTTGCCGACCGAGTTGGCTTCGCTGAGGTTGTTCCCGAGCACGCTGAAGGCATATTGAACACCGTCACTGGATGTCACGAATCCAGAGAGACAGCAAACCTTGTCGATATACCCCGTCTTGCACTGAACGGTGGCATCGTCTGCGTCAATGTCTTTCATTCGTTTGCGAACCGTTCCCGACTTGCCTCCGACTGCAAGGCTGTCGACAAAGATCGCACCGACACGCTCGTCGTTCGCGAGCGCGGTCAGCCATGCGGTGATTCCGTCGGCAGTCACTCGATTGCCGCGCGATAGCCCAGATCCGTCGGAGACAACGAATGCACTCGAAGCTGGACCAATGTTTGCGGCGAGCGCTTGTTTGATAGCGACAGCTCCGCTCTCCCACGAGCCGGGTGCGCTCGTCGCTTTCGCGCCCAATCGCTTCAGGAGGCTTTCCGCGTAGAGATTCTGGCTCTCGACGTTGCAGTGTTTGATCACTGTCGCGATTGGCGTCTGGAGGATGGGCCCAACCTGTCTGCCTGCGGGCGTGGGATCGCTCGCGCCCGCAAGGCGCGCCTTCGCAACTGGAATTCCGACCGCAATGAGTCGATTGGCGAGGCACTGCGCGAGGAATGCTGCGGGATCGCCAACTCCCACCGTGATCGGTGAGACGTAAGCGGTCTTCACATTGCCATAGATCGTCAAGTCCCCAGAGTCAGGGTCGCGTGCGATCCACATCGTGTTTCGGTCATTCTTCCCGCTACGGCTCGTGCCCTTGTTGGCGATCTTCAGTCCGGGCATCGATGGGCTCATCGAAGTGATCTGCGGCGCGTGGCCAAGACTCGGCGCAGCCGTCACGCGCAGGCCGTTGCCATGGAAGTTCACTCCAGATGGCGGCGTGCAATATCCCTCGTCGAGTTGGTCCTTCGGCCAGAGCGGATGGGCTCCCTCGCGCGCAAAGATCCGATCGTCGACGACGAGTTCTGAAACGCTCTTGAGCCCAGTTGCCCGAATGGCATCGACCCAGGCTTTGAGGAGGTCCTCGACCGTGAGCCCCTCGTGCGCAATTCCCGCGGCATCGATATACCTCGATTGAGCGAGCAGTTCGGGGTCGCCAAGCGCGGGATCGCCGTCGCCCACGATGATGAGGCGATCACCGTCTCGCAAGAGTCGCGTGCGAAAGACAAAGTCAGGACCAAGCCCTAGCAGCGCCGCGCCCGTCGTGAGCAATTTCATGTTGCTCGCTGGAATCAACGGGTCGGTTCCGTGGATGGATACAACAGACTTGCCCGTGGCAACTTCGCGCACGCTCACGGCAATGGCAGCTTTCTTCAGTCCGAGTGCGTTCACTTCAGCGCGGATCGTCGCTGCGATGTCCCGAGTGGCACCTGCCGCTGGGCTTCCTAGCGCTGCCGCCGCGGCGACGCCGAGTGCAACGACCGCCCGAAGTACTCCACGGGGCGTTGACCTTCTAGATGGGTGCTTCCACACACGAACGATCGAGCCAACGGCGTACGACATCGGAGTCAAATTATCGGCGTGAAAGACTCCGTTGCGCAAATAATGCCAAGCCAATTCGCAAGTTGGCGTGGCCTCGCACGGTTGGAGCGGGCACTGCTGCGCTGCAGATGACCCAATGAAAAAGGGCGCCCGAATCGAGCGCCCTTTGGGGAATCACCTTTTGTTTGAACTCAACCGCCGACCCGCATGCGAACGAACGCTGTGAGCGTCACACCCTTCGGTAACAACTCGCGGATGCTCTTCTTGTCATCTTTCACATACTTCTGTCCCATCAGGGTTGTTTCCTCGAAGTACTTGCGAACCTTGCCTTCGGCCATCTTCTCTGCGATTTGAGGTGGCTTACCCGAGGCTTCGGCTTCCTTACGAGCCTCGTCACGCTTGGCTGCAACGATTTCGGCTGGGAGCCCAGTCTCATCGACGGCCATCGGTGTCGGGACGATCGCAGCGATGTGCTGGCAGATTCCCGTCGCGAGATCCGCGCCG
Organism: uncultured Singulisphaera sp.; assembly: GCA_964356445.1. Lineage (GTDB taxonomy): Bacteria > Planctomycetota > Phycisphaerae > Phycisphaerales > SM1A02 > F1-60-MAGs104. The sequence goes on from CAYHHO010000059.1 coordinate 14,999, forward strand.
AGATCCCCCTCGAATTGGAGGAGGACTCCCAACTTGCCGTCGTGGTGGAGGTAACTCGAGAAGGCGCCACCATCGAGCCGAGTTCCGCGGGCGAAAGAGATGTTTTCGCCAGTCTTGATGCGCGTGGTGTCGAGGCGCGCCGTCATGGCGGCCGTCATCGCGACAGCGCCGGCAGGCGATCCGAGTGCCATGGTGGTGAGTTCCTTCGCAAGCGCGCGGAATTCTTCGTTCTTGGCGGTGAAGTCAGTCTCGGTGCGCACTTCGACAATCGCTGCCTTCGACGCGTTGATCACGATCGAGATGCAACCCTCTCCTGCGGCACGGTCAGTCCGAGTGTCCATCTTGCCCTTCAGTCGCTCGCGCAGCAATGCCTCTGCCTTCGCAATGTCACCGCCGGACTCAACGAGCGCGCTTCGACAATCTCCGAAACCAAGTCCGGTCGAATTGCGAAGTGCCATGACCAACTTAGCGTCAATGTTCACGGTTTCCATGTTGTACTCCTTGGATCAGTATGGATCAGGCTGGATCGCTCGAGAGCGGGGCAGTTGGGGTGGCAGTCACGGGCTCGAGTGGAGCTCCGCCTTCGAGTCCGCCACCAACTTCATCGACTCGGAATCGACTTCGAACACTGCGGCGGCGTGGAGCAGCCGACTCGCCCGCATCGCCATCCGCGGTCGGCGCTGTGGCGGCCGAAGTCTGGCGCGCTGTCTTCCCGTCCATGACCGCTGCGGTCAGTTCGCGAAGGACGAGGTCGATCGATCGCATCGAATCATCGTTGCCGGGAATCGGGATGTCCGAGAAATCAGGATCGCCATCGGTGTCGATGAGGCAAATCGTCGGGATTCCAAGGTTCTTTGCCTCTCGAACGGCATTCATCTCGCGATTGACGTCAACCACCACCAGCGCAGCAGGCAACTTGGTCATCGAGCGGACGCCATTGAGATTTCGATAGATCTTCTTCAGTTCGCGCGTGAGCTGCGACTCCATTTTCTTGGAGTAACTCTTCATCCCGCCGCCTTCGACGAGTGCTTCAAGTTCTTCGAGTCGCTTCAGTCGATCACGAACGGTGCGGAAATTCGTGAGAAGTCCTCCGAGCCAACGCTCCGTGATGTACGGCATCTGGCAAGCGACGCAGTGCGTCTCGATCGCTCCCCGTGCTTGGCGCTTCGTGCCGACGAAGAGCACATCTTTGCCATCGCTGACGGTCTTGGAAATAAACTTCTTTGCCAGCAGCAAGCCCTTGATGGTCTCGCGGATGTCAATGATGTGGATCTGGTTCTTGACTCCCTGGATATAGGGAGCCATCTTTGGGTTCCAATTGGATCGGCGCTGGCCGAAGTGGATGCCTGCTTCAATGAGTTCGTTGACAAGTGACATGGGGAGAATCCTCTTTCATACACCTCGATGCATTCGCATGGAGGCAGCGACACCCGAACGTTCGGCCGGTGAGCCCTGTGGCGCCGCACGCTCGATAAGGGCGCTTTGCGGGGGGGGAGAAACGAATTGAAGTTTCAAATTCACCGAATCTGAAACCTTTGCCACTTCCGTCGAACGACAACATTCGAGGCGAAAGTGGCGGATCGGCAATGTAGCACGGCGGGCGACCGCACGCAACCTTACTATCAGCCCATGATCGATCAGGTTTTAGAGCAATCCCTCGCAAAAGTATTCAAGGCGTACGACGTTCGCGCCACCTATCCAGCGCCGCTCGATGAGCAGATCGCGTGGCGCGTGGGGTACGCGAGTGCTCGTTGGTTGACGGAGCGCGCCACGAAAGACGGCGCCGACCATCCCAGGATGCGTCACATCGTCATTGGCAGGGATATGCGCAAGAGTTCGCCGTCACTCGCCGCTGCGCTCAAGCGAGGGATCCGAGATTTCGGCGCCCACGTGATCGATGTCGGCATGGTCGATACTCCGATGACCTACTTTGCGGTCAATCACTTCAACTGCGCCGGCGGTATCGAAGTGACGGCGAGCCACAATCCAGCGCATTACAACGGATTCAAGGTCAGTCGGATACTCGCCAAACCTGTTGGAACTGGGAGTGGGTTGGAAGTCATCCGGCAATACGCGGGCGCATGCGACGAGGCGACCACGGAGCGGCGCGGTGGTCGCGAAGAATCCGTCGATCTCTGGAGCGCCTATCGAGACCATCTGCTTCGATTGCTTCATCCATCGGTGCTCGATGGCTCGTGCGGCATTCGAGTTGCGATCGACGCGAGCAATGGCATGGCAGGAACGATGGCGCCGAAGGTGCTCGATGGAGTTGCAGGCGTGACCTACGAGGCGATCAATTTCGACAATCGATCGGGCGAGTTTGTGCATGACCCCAATCCGCTCGTCGAGGCGAACCTCGCGTCGGTTCGCGCTGCGGTGCTCGCTGGCAAGATGCACTTCGGAGTCTGTTTCGATGGAGATGCAGATCGATGTGTGATTGTGGATGAGAAGGCGCAGCCGATCGGCTGTGACCTGCTTCTCGCTGCGCTTGCGAGTGAGGCGCTCAAGAACGAGCCAGGTGCGGCAGTTGTGTACGACTTGAGGTCGTCGCGAAGCGTGCGGGAGGCGATCATCGAGTCAGGCGGCGTGCCAGTCGAGAGTCGGGTCGGTCATGTCTTCATGAAGGACAAACTCGCCCAGATGCGAGCCCCAATCGGCGGAGAACTTTCGGGTCACTTTTATTTCGCTGACATGTTCAACGCCGACAGCGGCATCCGTGCATTCCTCGCCGTCGCGAGTTTGGTTGCTGCGAAGAAGCAGCCGCTCTCAAAGATCATCGCGCCCTACCAGCGCTACCAGCAATCGGGCGAGATCAATTTCGAGAACGCGGACAAGGCTGGAGCGCTCGCTGCGATGCGACGCGCGTACCCCGATGGCGTGTTTACAGAACTCGATGGACTGAGCCTCGACGCAGGTGCGTGGTGGTGCAATGTTCGCCTCAGCAACACCGAACCGCTGCTGCGCCTGAATCTCGAAGCACGGGATCGCGCGACGGTTGATCGACAGGTTGAAGAGTTGACGCCGATCCTTGGCAAACGGGTTGATCACTAACTGCAGACCGATGGGAACCGTTGCGAAACGTGTCGCTCTTGAAGCACACAGCGTGCTGCGCGCGGAATGCAACCCCCAGGACTCAGACAGTCCTCGGC
>CAYHHO010000060.1:0-17828 GCA_964356445.1 uncultured Singulisphaera sp.
CTCTCCGCGGTTTTAAAACCGCGGCCCCATTGAAGCATCCCGCGATTGCCGAGCAAGCACCCGACATACGCCCTCTCCGCGGTTTTAGAACCGCGGCTCCATTGAAGCTTGCCGCGAGCGTTGCACACGCGCACCGTGTGTGCCTCTCCGCGGTTTTAGAACCGCGGCTCCATTGAAGCACCCGGCTGACATCACTTACACCGTGACGCTTGCTCTCTCCGCGGTTTTAGAACCGCGGCTCCATTGAAGCTCATTCTCCATGCAACCGCCAACCAACACCAGCGGCTCTCCGCGGTTTTAGAACCGCGGCTCCATTGAAGCCACGCCGGCGGAGTTGGGAGAGATCGGGCGTTGCGTCTCTCTGCGGTTTTACAACCGCGGCTCCATCGAAGTTATGTCCCCGACAGTCAGATGTGCCCGACGAGCCTAGCGCGTCACACATCCACCACATTGGCCTGCTTCGCAACTTCATGCACTTCGACACCGCCCATGAGTGGCGTGAATCGATAGATCTTGTCTGCGAATCGCTCGAAGACGCTTGGATCGTGATGACTGATCATGATCACTTGAAAGCCGAGTTTGCGACCAGCCTGCTGCACGATGCTGACAAACTTGGGTACAAGGTCGGGGCGTAGCCAGCAATCCTGTTCATCCAGAATGAGCACGCGCCGATGCACTTTCTGATCGAGCGTCGCCAGCGCGAGCATCCTCAAGCTGACGCTGAGGATGTTCGCGACGGATCCGCCTTGCCCGCGCAATACGTCCTCTCGATTCCCTGCGTTGTTGATCCAGAATTCGACCGCAGCGGTTCCGCGCTTGAAGGTTGGCTCCGCCTTCAATTCGATTTCCTGGTCGAGTACCTCTTGCAGCGCGATAGTTCCCTGTTTCTCCACGACACTCAGGACTGTCTTGAACAGCCGATCACTGAGCGTTTCGAGAGCATCGGTCACTTGGGGTGCGAGCGTGAGTCGAGCGGCGAGTCGTATCCGGCGGGATTGCAATGTGTGAAGCTGGATGACTCGATCGTTTCGGCGTAGGGCGAGCACGTCCAGTCGCCTCCGCGCAGCGGCAGGAGAAACGCATGAACTGGGCTCGTCGTTCCATCCGTGTTGAGTCATGATCGTTCGCCCGATTCATCCCCCGCAGAATTCGCCCTTTTTTTCTCGGCTTCAGCGAACGACCGTTCCACCTCTGCAAGATCGCCTTCGATCGCGTCGAGAGTCGTCTGGTAGGCACTGCGCTTCCTCTCGTTTTCGGCAATCATCTCTTCGAGTTGCTCCTGCAAGACTTCGATGTCATCGCTGCCGTACTGCGCCTTCGCGCTGGCTTTGAGTTCGTCGACGCGGGCCTGCGCAGTCTTGCGATTGGCCTCGGCCGCAATCCTCGCTTCGTCGAGCTGCTTGAATCGCCGCTGCAACTCTTCGATCGACTGCTTGCGGGGTGCGTTCGGCGAGATGGGTTCATTCTTTGACATGCGTCGTAGCCTCCTGTGCGAGTTGCCTGATTTCGTCCGCGACCGGTTGCTCAAATTGCCCGAGGTTCTTGTCCAGAAATGCGAAGAGCCCCGCGCGACTCTCGGTGCTCCGCATGAGAATCTCCGAGAGACCCGTGACAAACCGCGAACCTGCGGGGTCATGTTCGATCGATTCATCGATCGCCCCAGTATGAAACACATCCTCGTACTTCGCGTGAGGCACCTCCACTCGCGTGCGGGTATAGCCAGTGCGCGAGATATCGATGCGTAGCGCCGCTGGTGTGTGCTCGGCCGCCGCATCGCCGCGTGTTCGACGGCTGATGTTGCCTGGAGTCGTCCACAGCGTGTTCCCACGCAGCACATCGTCGAGGCGCCGATGAATGTGGCCATTGATGACGAGATCGATCGCCTCAACGGCGCGAGGGCTCAAGCGCCCGTGGTCTTCATAGCCTGGCACGATGATGTCATGGTGAGTCAACCAAATGATGAGTGGCGGCTCGCCTCCATAGGACTCGTGGTTGAAGCGTTCCGGAATCGCCTTTCGATACGACGAACCGCCGATGACGACTGTCCGTCCATTCATCTGTCCGACCCAGGGGGCGTCGTCAAGCAGTCGAATGGATCGTGCCCCCAAGAGCAGAGATAGCGAATCATGATCACAGAGTTGTGGGTCGGCGCAGTCGTGGTTGCCGTAGATGCCAACACAACCGACCCCATCGAGCATGCTCATCAATTCACAAACCATCCATGTGGGATTGTCTCGAGGCTTGTCGAAGAGATCGCCAAGCAACACAGGGAGCAGGCGATTGGTCTGCGCGTACTTGATGCACCACCGAAACTTCTCGAGGATGACTCGCGGGTAATCGTCCTTACGAAATCCGGGTACGCGCGCTTCGAGGTGCGGATCGCCGATGACCAGCAATCCAACGAGACTTGAGAGTTCGGGACGGTCGTCAGGCATCGGCGTCCTCATCTGCCGTACGGTGGAAGTGCGTCTGCAACTTTGACGGGTCGAGCGCCGCCCCGCAAGTGGGACAATTGGGGTGTTCTCGAATCAGCGCTGCAATTTCGCGATCAAGAGGCGCGAACGAGGCAATAGTTTCTTCGACGACGCGACTTGATTGGACGAGCAGGCGTACATCACGGTCGATCATCGCGATCGCCTGCGCGATCGGCTTTGTATCGCGGGGAGGATCCATTGGCTTGACTGCATTCACGCATTCACGGATTTGCTGATGGCGGTCCAGTTCACGCCGTTGTCGACCGAGGGTCGCGATCTCCGCTCGCAAGCCATCCTCATTCTGGAAGTCGGGAAGTGGCTCGATTGATCCGAGTGCTCGGCTCATCGCCTGCGCATGCGCCACCTCACCACGAGCGGCTTCAGCCGATCGAACGCAGGTCTCTAACGAAACCCTGTCGCCCATCGCGGGCGGTGGCGTAAGCGCGTCCATCGCGCTCGCGTACCGTTTGACGCGGCGAAGCGACTCCTCTGCGGCGCACAATTCGTCGATCCCATCCTTCAATGCCGCAATCGTCGCGGCGACGCCGTCGAGTGCCCGTTGGGAGGATTCAATCTCGCCAAGTCGCGCCTCCAAGTCAATGGTGGGGGCGAGTGTGGTCAGTTGCTGTTCCAGAAGAGCGATGCTTGAATCTAGTTCTCGGTGCTCTCGCTTCGCCTCGGCCGTCCGCTGTTGATGCAGCCTCTGCATCTCGATGAGAGTCGAAGCGTCCGACGACGACGCAAAGAACTGAGCCGCACTTGAGGGGGGTTGATCGAGCAAGAAGATCGGAGACTTCTGCTCGCCGAAGTGCACATCAAACTCCAGGTTGTTTTCAGCAACAACCAGCGGGAGCCGCAATGCGGCGTGCAGTGCGTCGGGAACCGCACTCCTGTCGAGTCGATCGAAGGGGATGCCATCGATTTCGTACCGGGGTGAGGTCTTGGTGCGCCCCCATGTGATCGTGTGGCCATCGTCGGTCTCAACGGTGACGCTGCACGCGCGTTCATTGTGCCGCAAGACAAAGGTCGAGTTGTCATTGCGGCAGAGAATCTGAAGCGCCGCAACAACGGCGCTCTTGCCACAATTGTTTGGGCCAACCAAGACGGTCAACCCTGCAGCCGGTTCGATCACCGTCTTCGCATGCGACATGAAGTTGACAAGTTCAATGCGGCGAATCATTCAGCCATCCCCATAAGCGCACGAAGCGGTGCCACCCTCACGTCGATCGACCGTCCGCCCGTGCGACCGTCAGCGTACTTCAATTCAAGGTGGATGCGCCTCGCCCAAAGCCCAAGCGTCCCCGTCCCCACCCACCTCACACGTCGAGGTTTTTGACCTCAAGCGCGTGCTTCTCGATGTATGCGCGGCGCTGCTCGACGTTTTCGCCCATGAGCACGGCGAACAGCTTGTCTGCTTCGGCCGCTGATTCGAGAGTCACGCGCAGCAGGACGCGGCGCGCGGGATCCATCGTGGTCTCCCACAATTGCTCGGGTTCCATCTCTCCCAGTCCTTTGAAGCGCTTGATCTCAATGCCTCGACGGCCGCAATCGTGGAGCGTCTTCAGGATCGCTGCGACACTGCTCGCCTCTGCCAGTTCTGGCTCGCCCTTCTCAGGAGTGACCAGCCAGCCATACTTCGAAGGCAACCTCTCACCAGTCACGGATTGCTCTTGAACCAAGCTGTAGTCGTCGATGTCAATGCCGAATTCAAGCAGTTGCGTGAAGATGCGCTCGAGTTCGGCCGTCTCGTGCATTTGTCGCAGCGACGCAACGATTCCACGCGCAGGCGCAGCACCGTTTTCAGCATTTGTCGTCGGGGCAAGGTCGTCGAGCACCATTCCACCCGCCGCAACGGCATCGTGCGCTTCCTTCTCGCCCCACGCAAGCAGATCGCCGCCGCTCCAGACCACATGGTGCGTTGGAAGGTGCCGCGCCGACGAAGGATCGTCGCTGCGGGACTCAAGCAACTTCTGAAATGGAATGCCGCGTCGCTGCACAACTCCAGCAAGGTCGTCGAGTCGGTGCAACAGTCGAAGCGCCTTGCGCAAACCGTCGCCTTCAATCGTCTTGACTGTCGCACCCTTCTCGTCGCGCACCACCAGCACTGCGTGCTTGAGCGCCAACTCAGCAAGGGTCTCATTCATCTGCCGGTCATTGAGCACATACTTGCTGTGCTTGCCCCGAATGACTTGATAGAGCGGCGGCTGCGCGATGTAGATGCGACCCTGTCGGACGAGTTCGTGCATCTGCCGAAAGAGAAACGTCAAAAGCAGCGTGCGGATGTGGCTTCCATCGACATCGGCGTCTGTCATGATGATGACACGACCATATCGAAGTTTTGCTGGGTCGAGGTCGGGACCGATGCCGCACTGAAGAGCTTGGATCAGCGTGTTGATTTCCTCGAATGCGAGGACCTTGTCGAGCCTGCACTTCTCGACATTTAGCAGCTTGCCGCGCAGCGGAAGGATCGCCTGATGAACATGATCGCGTCCGCCCTTCGCGCTTCCACCTGCGCTATCGCCTTCGACGATGAAAATCTCAGTGGATTCCACATCGTCGCTCGAGCAATCGGACAACTTCTGCGGCAGTGCGCTATCGCCGAGAGCGCCCTTGCGCTTGATGAGTTCGCGGGCTTTTCTCGCGGCTTCGCGCGCTTCTGCGGCGAGGATCGCGCGCTGACAAATGAGTTTCGCTTCGCGGGGGTTCTTGTCCATCCACGCGGTGAGTTCCTCGTTCACTGACGCGCTGACGAAACTCTCGATTTCCTCGTTCAGGAGCTTCTCTTTCGTCTGGTTGTTGAACTGCGGATTCGGCAGTTTCACGCTGACAACAGCAGTGAGTCCCTCGCGCAGATCGTCACCGCTCGGAACGAGATCTTTCAGAATTCCTTCGCGCTTTGCGTAGCCATTCACGACGCGAGTCAGTGCGACCTTGAAGCCCTGCACATGCGTTCCGCCATCTGGGTTTCGGATGTTGTTGCCGAAGGCGAGGAGGTTTTCGGCGGTCGCATCCGTGTATTGGAGCGCGATGTCGCACTCCATTCCGCTAGCAGCATCGCTGCGCCGAACGCCAATGCATGAACTCTGCACAACCTTGCCTTCGTTGAGCCACTTCACATATGAGGAGATTCCATCGGAGTCTTTGAATGTGACGTCGCGCGGTTTGCCGTCGCTTCCGACATGCTCGTCGACGAAGCGGATGCTGACACCCGGATTTAGAAACGCCAATTCGCGTAGGCGCGACTCGAGCATCTCCGCACGGAACTGTGTGTCGGGGAAAATCTCGGGATCCGGCAGGAATGTCATGCGCGTTCCCGACCCAGCGACGCCCGAATCCTTGATCTTGTGCAGCCGCTTGACGCACACGCCGCGCTCGAACGAAATTCCCCAGCTCGCGCCAGCTTTATGAACTTCGACTTCGGTCCAAGCGCTGAGCGCATTGACGCACTTCACGCCGACGCCGTGCAATCCGCCAGACACCTTATATGCATTGTTGTCGAACTTTCCACCCGCATGCAGTTCGGTCAGGATGACCTCGATGGCTGGCCTACCGTCAATCTTTGGATTGTCGCTCTTCATCGGATCGACCGGCATCCCGCGGCCGTCGTCAATCACGGTGCAAGATCCGTCGACCCCCAAACGAACGAGCACCTGCGTCGCGAACCCCGCCATCGTCTCATCGATCGAGTTGTCTACACACTCGTAAATCAGGTGATGGAGCGCATTCAGCCCAGTTCCGCCGACGTACATGCCGGGCCGCTTGCGGATCGCTTCGAGACCCTCCAGAACCTGGATGTCCTCCGCGGTGTAACGACTTTCGGGTTCGGTGTGGGTGCTCATAAAATCAACGAAAACTAGCCCCGATATTCTACCTGAACCATCACCCCAGCGGTGGCGTAAATTGCAGTTCGTAGCGGATTTGGGTCGATAGCAAGGACTCTGCGAATGACCAATTTGGATCCCAATTCGACGCAAGAAAACATCGCGGCGCTATTCGAGGGCGAGGGGGAGCGGGAAGCGAAGACTGATTGCGTTTCTCCGCTCTCGCGCCGAAGCATTCTGATGCTTGGTGTCGGACTTCTCGCAGGGTGCGCAACGACTTCGACGCAGTCCGCGCGGATGCCCGGACCGATCTGGCCGGATCAGGCGCTCTGGTCGTCGAGACCGAAGCCGCTCAAGCCGACTCCGCCGCAACTTCCACCAGCGCCGACGCTCGCTGGTGTGATCCCACGAACCGTGTGGACGAAGGGGAAGCCTGACACGGAGAACATCGATCCGATGCTGCCAGTCAAGTGGATCACGATCCATCATGACGGCATGACGCCATTCACAGCGACCGACACGCAGGCATGTGCATCGCGGATCGAACTCATTCGCAATGGACACCGCGGCAAGGGATGGGCGGACATCGGGTACCACTTCATCGTTGACCGCGCGGGGCGCGTCTGGGAGGGTCGCGATTTGCGCTACCAAGGTGCGCACGTGAAAGATCAGAACGAGGGAAACCTCGGCATCCTCTGCATCGGAAACTTCGACCAACAGACACCCAGCATGGCGCAGCTGGCCGCGCTTGATCGTCACTTAAGGGTTTGCATGCTCAAGTACAAGGTGAAGCCAAAGTTCGTGCGCTCTCATCAAGAGTGGGCGAGCGCAAGCACCGCGTGCCCCGGGCGCAATCTCCAATCAAAGATGAGCGGAATTCGCCGCGCAGTCGCGTGAGTGTGCCTCGCGAGTTCCCACCATTTCAAGGGTCGAGTGGCGTGAGGTTCTATCCGCCTCGACTCTCGCGACCCTTGCGAGCGCGTTCGTCATCCGCATCCAACTTCGCCTGAAACTTCGGGTCGATCTCCTCACGCCGCGTCGCGACTCGCCAGACGATCATCCCGATGGCGATCATGCTGATGATCATGATGAGGATGAAGAGGACGGTGTACATCGCGTCAAGTTACTTGGTGACTGCCTGCGCCAGTTGCGAACCAAGGGGCGAGAGCCGTATATGCCCCCGCATATCGGCGCGCGATTGCCTCGAAACCCTCCGCTCCAGCGCCAACCCTCGCACCATTTGACTGCGCGATGTGCGCGGTTGCTGCGTCTGCATCGATCCAGATTCCGATGCCGATGCCTGCGAGGAGCGCCGCGCCATATGCAGCCCCATCCAGTTGATCGACCGTCGCAGTGGGAAGGGCGAATCCATCGGCGAGCATCTGCCGCCAGAGCGGACTTCGCGCTCCGCCACCCGAGAGCCGAATGCACTCCGCGTGCGCGCCGCTTTGGCGAACGAGATCGAGGACTTCGCGCAGCGAGCAGGTCACCCCTTCGAGGATCGCGCGCGTCATGTGGGCTCGCGTTGTGCGATTGGACATTCCAAGAAATGCACCGCGCGCATGAGGATCGGCGTGAGGGGCGCGCTCTCCAGAAAGATATGGCAAGAAGATGACGCCTTCGCAACCTGCCGGGGCGGTCTGCGCTTCTTCGAGCATGAATTCATAGGGATCGACGCCGCGCGCTCGAGCCAGCGACACGAGGTCAGCACACATCGAGTCGCGCCACCAGCGCAGGCTGCCTCCAGCCGAAAGCGTCACTCCCATCAGGTGCCATCGGTTGGGAATCGCGTGGCAGAAAGAGTGCAAGACTCCGCGTGGCGTCGGGCGCCACTGATTGGTGGTTGCGAAGATCACGCCACTCGTTCCAACAGTGCATGCGACCTGTCCTTCGCGAACGATGCCGGTGCCGATGGCCTGTGCGGCTTGATCTCCTGCGCCAGCGACGATGGGTGTTCCGATCGGCAATCCGGTTGCTGCAGCACCCGCCGCGTTGACTCTTGCGCTGGCGACCGAAGATTCGAACACGTCAGGGAGCAGGCTCGAGTCGATCGACAGTGCCTCGCACATTGGCTGCGACCAGGCGCGGTGCTCGCAGTCGAAGAAGAGCGTGCCCGATGCATCAGCGACATCCGTGTGAGCGCACCCCGATAGCAACAGGCGCACATAGTCCTTTGGCAGCATGATGCGCCGAGTGCGCTGGATGGACTGCGGCTCGTGCTCCTGCAGCCACGCCCACTTTGGCGCTGTGGTGCCGGGAAGCAGTCGATTGCCGGTCCAGCGCCAGACTTGATCCGCCGTGATTTCACGCTCGATCCGTGCGCACTGCGGCGCGGTCCGTTGGTCGTTCCACATCAGCGCTGGGCGCACGGGTTCGCTCTTGCGATCGACCAAGACGAGCCCATGCATCTGCCCCGCGAGTCCAACGGATCGGATGTCGCCTGCAGCAATCAGCGGGTTCGAAGTGAGCGATCGCAGCGCGGTGCATGCGCCGCGCCACCAAACATCGGGGTGCGTCTCTGACCAGCCCGGTCTTGGTGAATCAAAGTTGTACTCCACCGATGCGTTTGCAACGACGCTTCCATCTGCAGCGACCGCCGTGGCTTTGAGAGAACTTGTTCCGACATCAACTCCGATGCAGATGGCGGTGCGTGACATGGAGTGCGCTCGTGGTGGCGCTAGCGCACCACGCCGTTGCAAGGGGCGAGAACGCATCCGACTGCAGGCGTCGCGGTTGGCGGAAGGGGTGTGCCTGCGACCAAAGCGTTCACAACATTTTCAAGATCGCGGATCGTCGGCGGCCCGCGCGAAACTCCGAGGCTTTGAAAGCGATTGTCAATGCGGCCTCGATAGAGCAATTGGCCGCGTGCAGATATCACAACAACCGACGGAATGATTTCGACACCTAGTTCGCAGCAGAGCGCGTTGGATGGATCGAGAAATGAGGGAAGCGCGAGCGAATACTCCTTGCGGAATTTTCGGATGTTCTCCTCGGTGATGCCTTCTTCGGGAAATGCCATGACCCACGCGACCCCTCGAGTGCTGTCGCGTTCAGCGAGTCTTGCAACGTCAGGCGAATATGCGCGGCTGATCGGACAATCTGGACCCGTGAAGTAATAAATCGTTGCGACTGTTCCTGTTGGAAGCGCATTTCCGTCCATGTCCTTTGCAGGAAGGATCGAAGCGATCTCTGGAGGGGCAAGAAACGATCCGATTGCGAAGGGTCGGCTCGCCGGGCTTGATACACAGCCAGCAACGATGAACGAAACTGAAAGCCATCGCATGAGCAGTGATCGTGGTGGCATGAAGTGAAGGCTACTCGCCTCGTTCATTCCATCTATCTTGAGGTGGTGACGCCATCAGCACTCGACTGGTTGATCGTGTTTGCTTTCGTCGCGGTCCTGATTGCAACAGCGCTCTTCGCAAATCGGCTCGCGCGCGGTGTCGCTGGATTCTTGAGCGCCGATCGATGCGCCGGGCGATATCTCGTGACCGTTGCCTACAACATGGCGCAGGTGGGAGTCATCACTCTTGTCTGGTATTTCCAATTGGGATACGACGTTGGATTCACGCAGATCTGGTGGGGATATTTCGAAGGGCCATCTCTGATTCTGCTGGCGATCACGGGGTGGGTCATCTATCGATTCAGGGAGACGCGCGCGATGACGCTGGCGCAGTTCTTCGAAGTTCGATACTCGAAGAAGTTCCGAGTGATGTCGGGAATCGTCGCATTCGTTTCGGGCATTGTGAACTACGGAATTTTCCCCGGTGTGACGGCTCGGTTCTTCATGGCGCTCTGCGGATTGCCCGAACAGTTCGTCGTTGCGGGCTCTGAGATCCAGACCTTCCCAGTTGTGATGCTCGTCTTGTTGGGGCTTGGCATCTTTATGATTTTCGCGGGGGGGATGGTCTCGATCATCTTGACCGACTTTCTTCAGGGAGTCTTCTGCTTCGGGTCGTTCGTCTTCATCTGTTTCTGGCTGCTCGCGCAATTTCCCTGGCCGGTGCTTGAGCGCGCAATGCTGTCGATGCCCGAGGGCACATCATTCGTCGATCCGTTCAATCTGAGCAAAGAGAAGAATTTTGACGTGCTCTACTGGGCGATCTCTGCGTTCATCTTGTTCTATGCGGCGCGCGCGTGGCAGGGGGATCAGGGATACAACTCCGCGCCGCTGAATGCGCACGAAGCGCGGATGGCGCAGATTCTCAATGGGTGGAGGTACAGGGTTCTGATGCTGGTGACGATTGTCGTGCCGCTGGCGGTGCGCGCGTTTCTCACGCAGCCCGAGTACGCGGAGGCTGCAGAGCCCGTCCACGCCGCGCTTCAACAACTGCCGACTGATTCGCTGCGCGCCGAGATGCGCACGCCGCTCGCGATGGCACTGATGCTGCCGACGGGAATACTCGGACTCTTCATTGCTGCCATGCTTGGGGCCGCAGTCTCGACAGACGAGGCGTACTTGCACTCGTGGGGATCCATCTTCATTCAGGATGTGATCTTGCCATTTCGAAAGAAGCCCTTTGACCCGAAGACTCACATTCGACTACTGAAATTGGCGGCGTTGGGTGTCGCGATCTTCGCGTTCACTTTCTCGATGCTCTACGAACCCAATCAATACATCGCGATGTTCGCGGCGTTGACCGCGAGCGTGTTCGTCGGTGGGGCAGGCGCAGCCATCATCGGCGGGCTCTACTGGAAGCGTGGTTCGACGCAGGGAGCGTGGGCCGGCATGCTGACCGGAATGTCACTCGCCATCGTTGGAGTCGTCGTCAAGCAGTTTTCGCCGGAGTGGTTGCAGGCGAGAGTCGACGAGGGCACGGCGGCATCGATCATCGCGAGCATTGGTCTCTGGCTCACGACGACATTCACCGGACAGGAGTTGGGATTCATTGGAATGCTCTCAGCCGCGAGTGTGTACGTCAGCGTGAGCATTCTCGGTCCGCGCACCGAATTCAATCTCGATCGGATGCTCAATCGGGGTCGATGGCGTGTTGAGGGCGATGCGTTCATCGACGCGGATCTCGAGGCAGCTCCACGCACGCTCCTAGAAAAGTTGGGAATGGACCGACAATTCAAGGGAACCGACCGCGCTGTGACGCTGGTGACGCTCGCATGGCCTTTGTTCTTTACCGCGGTCTTCCTTGTCGGTACTGCTTACGCGCTCTGGCGCAAGCAATCGGGGAATCCGATCAGCGCTGGGGCATGGAGTGAATGGTGGTTCTGGTGGACTTGGTTGATTCTGGGAACGAGCGTTGTCGTCGTGGTCTGGTTCACGACCGGCGGCATCCGCGATGTGATCAAGATGGTGCAGCTGCTGCGCGCTCGCGCAGTCGATGTGCGCGATGATGGAACTGTCATCGACGGTGTGAACGCGGACGAAGTTGGGTCTCGCACTCCCTGAGTTGAGTATGGGCAAGCACTGATGCGCGCAATCGAATCAAGTCTCTGCGGCGAGATGTGGAAGTTGACCGCTGCCGACGGAAGGTCGTGGCCCGCACGCGTGCCAGGGTGCGCGCACGAAGACCTGATCTGCGAGGGGATCATTCCAGATCCGGATACGCCCGGCGGCGAGGCAGCGCAGGAGTGGGTTGGGCGAACCGCGTTCACATGGAGCCGCACATTCAAGATTGCGCGCGATGTTCGTGCACACGCGCACATCGAGTTGGTCTTCGAGTCGATCGATGCGGTCGCAGAAGTTCGCCTCGATGGCGAAGTGATCCTTCGATCCGCGAATCAGTTTCATCCGCACCGCGTCGATATCAGCGCGCGCGTGCAGGCGGCGGACGCCAAGCGAGCGGGTCGTGCCGCACGCGTGCAGACTGGCGATTGCGAACACGCGCATCTCCTCGAGATCGAATGCGCAGGCCCGGTCACTGAAGTCGAGCGGCTCGAGCGAGAACTCGGGCCACGACCAGTCAACGGCGACTGGACCCCGTACCCCTTCATCCGAAAGGCGGCCTGTCAATTCGGCTGGGACTGGGGGCCGCGCGTGCCTTCGAGTGGTCCCGTCGGCGCGGTCTACTTGCATGGCTGGACCGGAGCGCGCATCGACAGTGTTCGTCCGCTCGTGCGAACTTGCAGCGAACAACTGGCCGTTGTGGATGTCTTCATCGATGGTGTGTGCGATGGCGAGCCCGAATCGTTTGATGCGCGCGTTGATCTCGAGGCTCCTGATGGGCGG
Source organism: uncultured Singulisphaera sp. (assembly GCA_964356445.1). GTDB lineage: Bacteria > Planctomycetota > Phycisphaerae > Phycisphaerales > SM1A02 > F1-60-MAGs104. The sequence continues at coordinate 12,477 of CAYHHO010000060.1, forward strand.
CGGATTGAGACGACCTGTGCATTCAAGCGGACGACCAGCGGCGCCGTTGCTTGCGGTGTCATCGAAGTCCCAGATCCGATGCGTTGGTGGCCGCGCGGCTACGGCGCGCAACACATCCACCGCATCAGCGTCGAAGTCATTCAGAAGGGAGTGACACTGAGCCGTTGGTCTGGTCGCATTGGACTTCGAAGTGCGTCGCTTGACACTACATCCGAGCGTGACGGATCGCGATTTGCGATTCGCGTGAATGACCAGTTGATCTGGTGTGCCGGAGCCAACTGGATTCCAGAGGGGCTCTTTCAAAGAGATCCCGAGGTCGTGCGACAGCGGTTGCTTCAGGCGTGCGAAGCCAACTTGGTGATGCTGCGAGTTTGGGGCGGTGGCGGATACGAATCGAATGCGTGGTACGAACTCTGCGACGAACTTGGAATCTTGGCCTGGCAGGACTTCGCCTTCGCCTGTGCCACCTATCCGGAAGATGAGCCCTTCCCCGCACGAGTCGAAGCGGAGGCGCGGTATCAGGTCGCACGGCTCTCGTCGCATCCATCGGTCGTGCTCTGGTGCGGGGGAAACGAGGACATTCTCGCGTGGTATTCGTGGGGATTTCGTCAGCGACTCCGCGAGGGTCAGTCGTGGGGGGAGCGATACTGGTTGGAACTCCTTCCTCGCATCTGCGCCGAGTTGGATCCGACGCGACCCTATTGGCCCGAGAGTCCGTGGTCTGGATCGCTCAAGATCGATCCCAACGATTCGTCGCGTGGAGATCGACACATCTGGGATGCCACTGCGAAGGTCGAAGGTCTGCGATCGATCACCCCGAGATTTGCAAGCGAGTTCGGACATCAGTCGCCGCCGGCACTTCGATCCTTGGCGAAAGCGCTCCAGTTAGAAGAGTCCGTGCTCGCGGCGATGTCGCCGAAGGATGGCTGCGCGCTGATCGCGGATCGCCAGCGCGCCACAGGTGGCGACGAGCCGCAGTATGGGCAGTTTCTGTCCGATCGCTTTGACGTTCCAAAGGACTTTGCATCTTGGGTCGTGCAGGCACAGGCTGTGCAGGCGAAGGCGATGCGTGTTGCGTACACCTGGTACCGCGCGAATCGCCCGCGCTGCATGGGTGCGCTCGTCTGGCAGTTGAATGATGCGTGGACTGGACATTCGTGGTCGCTGATCGATGTGCATGGTCGGGCCAAGCCAGCGTGGCATGCAGTCCGCGCCGCCTGTGCGCCGCGGATGCTCGCGGTTCACGAGCGCGGCGGCGAGTTGGTCGTGGATGCAGTCAACGACACACCGATTGCGTGGAAGGCAAAGATTTCGCTGAAGCGGTGTGTGCTCGCAGCAGGAGTTGACGGCGCCGTGGCTGCTCCAATCGAGCGCGTGAACTTTCCCGAAGGGTTCGTCGTCAACCCGTGGGAGTCCACGACGGCGCTGCGCATTCCAACGGAATTTCTTCCCGACAGTTCAAGCGTCTTTTTTGTGGAGGCATCGACCGACTTGCGAACGGATCCCATCGCACTCGCGTGCATTGCGGGAGCGCATGAACGAGAGTTGCTGACGCGTGAGGGCAGTCGATTCATGCCGAGCGCGATGATGGAATGGGCTGGCGCGCCCAAGCAGATCGGGCATGGAGCGCTTCGCTCGACAGTGATCGTGCGCGCTCGAACGGCGATCGTCGACGCGATTGTCGTGCCCCGGGGAGATTGGACCAGCGTCTCATCGATGTTTTTCTCGTTGCCTCCGGGCGGGTCGATCACGATAGAGATCGCGTGGCGGTCGCAGCCGTGCAGTGTCGAACTCTTCGCGAGCGGGATGCGAATCGCATCGTGCGGTTGATTGGGCCAGGAAAGTTGGGCGAAGAAAAAGGGGAGTGATCTGTGGGACGCGTCGGCGCGCTCATAGGTTTCACGCGCCGATCACTCCGATCCGCAGGGAGCCGATGATGAAATTGACCGATGAATCGCGACGCACCTCGACTGTCCAGGAACTCTTTGCGGCGAAACGGAAGGCTCGCTCTGACGCGATCAATCGCCTCGTTGCGGACGCTTGTACGCGGGGAGAGTGCTCGGATCGACTCTACTGGACGCTGATTTACGACTTCGAACACGCGCCGATCACAACAAACCTCCGTCAGTTGGAGGAAGCAGGTGTGTGTGCGCCGACGCCAGACCTGCTGTCAGACTCGGAAGTGGTTGACGCACTCTGGGCGATCATCACGGGGCTCGGCGAGTTGGGGATCTATCTATTACATACCAATCACCTTCCAGACCGTGCGTTGTACGAGCGACTTAGGCTGCACATTCTTGTTGAGCCAGTTCGCGATCTCGCTCCGGATTCCGGCGTCCACGAATTCATCGATCTGATCGGCGGCGGCGGAACGCAGGAGCGGGAGATCTACCAGCGTCACTACGCGACGGCGAACGAGCGAACGCAGTTTCTAGAGGAGTTCGGATTCGAGATTGCAGTAGAAAACGCGCCGAGCGAACGCGACCGAACCCTCCCCAGGCCCCCGGTTCGTGATGATCTTTCGAAGAGCGCAGACCGCTCAACCGAAACAAAAAACTGACGGATCGGTCCCCGCTGCAGTGAACCGATCCGTCATGTTTGCCTTCGGTGTTTTGTGCGAAACTTCACCGCGCCGACGGTCTTGTACGAACTGTCGAATTGCCGACCTCGAATGCAAATGATGTTGTCAAGAATTCGAACTACACTCGGCTCGGATGAGCGAAACATCGATATTGCGCGGTGGTCCGATCGATCCGCAAGTCATTGATTTACAAGGAACTGGGGCAATTCTGCGGTGCAGTACAACGACCCGCCGATATCTCCCGCCTCGCATGAAAACTGTTGCGGGGATCCTCGCGCTGTTCGTGGCAGGCTCTTTGACAGGCTGCATCAGCACGCCGGCGCAGGTCGTTCCCGCGAGCATCGTGGGACGCTGGGTTGGCGTCGAGAGTGGCGCGGTTCTCGAGTTCACCCCAGTCGGAATTTTCGTCGTGGAGATGACCGACGTCCCAACGATTATCGGCAGAAGTTCATTCGTCGGATCACGGGCGACGCTGCGGTACCAACTGGGATCTGCGATTTGCCCAGAGGAACCAGGGCAGTACACATTTGAAATCAACGGGCCGAACATGCGTACCGCGGATCCCGCGGACACCTGTGTCTCTCGGAGAGTCATGATGGCGCAAGCATGGACTCGCGAGGCGAAATGATCCACAACGCGCGCCCCCGCAGAGCGCAGAGTTGGGTGTTGCGTTTTGGGATCGGTGTCGCCTTGTCGTTGGTGGTGTGGGAATCTGGAGCAGATGCGCTTGTGGGTCTGTCAACCGCATCCGATGAGGCAACTCGGCCGGCCAAGCAATCTGCCGCAAAGAGCGCGCGCAAGGAAGTCGTTGAGTTTCGCTCGCTCTTTGGTGAGGTTGGGGAGTCGGCCATCACCGCATTCACCGCGGAGGATGCGCAGGCACCGAAGATTCTCGCCGAGTGCTCTGCACGACTTGGTTCGGACGCGGCGGCAGTTCTCGAAGCATGGTCGAAACGCGGGGATCTCGTCGAGCCGAGCACGAAACCTGCCCGAAAGAAGCCGAAGGCGAGTGAGGCGCAGTCGCAGTCCAAACACAATCTTGAATTGATCGAGCAGTCAGCGCCCACTTGGCAATTGGCACGGATCATCGCGGCTGCTCCCGATTCGGAGCGGTCGGCGGTTGCAAACAGTTTTCTAGCGCACCCCCAATTTGCGCGGACGCTTGCGCTCGTCGTCAAACCAGAGAATGAAGACTTGGCGAAAGTGCTGCGCGTCGCGCGCTCGCTGATGGCTGAGCGAAGTGAGGTTGTGGATCGGCTGCCAGAACTGGCTGCTGCAGTGTCCGTTGTTGGCGACTCTCCCATTCTGGTGCAAGTCAATGGAAACCTCGCGCAAGGCTGCGGTTCGATCGAGACATTCGATCACTTCGTCAGAGGCGAGCGAAGGATGCTCTTCGGCCTTTCGGGCATCGCTCCCGAACTTCTCATCTATGTGGTCGACATCGCTGCGTCGCAGGGCGAAATGGAGTGGGCGCTCGAGAAGTATGCGGGGCACCGTGCAGTCGGAGAACTCTACGACGAGATCGAGTACGACTTCGATCATCTCGAGAAGGGACGGCCGCTGAAGTCAGTTGCTGCTGGATGGAGTCTCGCGAACATCTTGCGATACGGCGGCGTGTGCGCCGATCAGACCTACTTTTCGACAGTTGTGGGGAAATCAATAGGCGTGCCGTGTGCATACACCGTTGCGACTGATGGTGTGCTTGCGCATGCCTGGATCGGCTTTGTCCGAAAGACACAGGGTGCACCGACATGGGACGAGATCGGCAGGTACGGCGGATACCAGAGCATCGAAGGATTCATACGAGATCCCCAGACCGGCGACCAGGTGTCAAGCACGCAGATGCCGATGCTGCTGCACTACGGACTTGAACCCGTTGGCGATCGGCTTCGCGCTGCTGCTTTGCGCATTGCTGCGAGGCACCTGCTTGCGCCGCCGGTGTCTGTGACGCCGAATGCGGGGGACCCAAAGCCCGTACCAACTCCGTTGGTCCAGCGAGTCGAGCAAGCGCTCGCGCTCGTCCGTGGAGCGGTTGACGCATGCCTTACAGATGTTCGTTCGTGGGAATTGGTTGGCAGGGCTGCCGCGACGGGCGCCATGACTCTCGAGCAGAAACAGCAATGGTCATCAGACATCTTGGATCTCTGCGGCGATGACTATCCAGAATTTGCATGGCGGACGATTTCACCGATGGTCAATTCAATTGAGGACGTTGCCGAGCGGCAGAAGGCGCTCGACTGGGCGCTGACGATTTTTGCTGACCGCGGCGACCTCGCTGGACAACTGCTCTTGCAGCAGGCTGCGCTCTACAAGACCCAGGGAAACGCCATCGCAGCAGGTCGCTGCTATGAGATGATCCTTGATCGATACGCCAACGACGGCCCCTTCGCCATCGTCGCGCTTCAAGAGGCGTCAAAGGTGCTCGCCGAATCGAACGACGCACGCGCCAATGTTGTGCTCCATGAGCGCGCGTTTCACGCGATGGAAGTCCCAATTGGGATCGCTCCCCACTTTGCCAAGCAGAGCAACTGGTACCGCGCCGGAGTGATGCTTGCTCACGCGTATCGCATCGTTGGGCGCGAGCGCGATGCCGGATTCCTTGAGGGGCGGATGACGGACACGATGAAGTAGTTGGCGCATTGCGCCGAGAGAACGGAATAGTTCCCAAGGAAGCGAACCACGGAAGCGAACCACGGAACGAACCACGGAACGAACCACGGAAGCGAGAGGCCCGCGAAAGGACCTCCCGGCGCTCAAACATGCTCGCCGGC
>CAYHHO010000061.1:0-17705 GCA_964356445.1 uncultured Singulisphaera sp.
GGCGGGCGCGGATGTGATGCGAGCTCGCCGTAGCGAGCCGCAAGCACCTCCCAGTCGAGGTTCTTCATCGTGGGGTGATAAAAGTTTGCCCCCATCAAGCGCGCAGCCTCCGCGAATTTCTGTGCCTCGAGAGCAGCCCGATCGACAACGATCGAGCTATCGACTTCAATCGCATCGGTCGCACCGCCGCTGCTTCCCCCGCCGCCGCCACGGCCGGCCCGCCCGCCAGCGGACGGTTCGGAAGCTGCGGGCTCCGAAGTCGTCGCGCTCGACCCGCCGCCAGATACCGATAGGAGCGCGCCTTTGCCGCCCGAAATGGTGACGAGCTTGTCGCCCGTGAGCGTGATCCCTTGGACAGTCGTTCGAGCGCCAATTTTCTTCTGTCCCGTTCCATCCCATGCGATCGAATAGAGACCGCCATCCAACAATTCGCCGCCCGTGAAATACATGCGGTCGCCCGCAGGAGAGATCTCGAGGTTGCCTTCGTTGCCAGGGATGGACGACACACGACGCACTCGGCGGTATGCGTCGTCAAGTGAAAGCACAGCAGGCTTGCTGGCCGTCGCTGCCTTGTCCGGCTTGTCAGTTTTTTCTGGCTTGTCGTCATGATCAGGCTTGTCAGGCTTGTCAGCCTTGTCTGTCTTCTCATCGCTCTCATCTTTGGACGCCACTACGGTCTTCTCTCCCGCTGGTTTCTTCTTGTCTGCCTCGAGTTCGAGCGGCTTGCGCTTCTTCGCCGCGTCGCTCGCATCCTTGAAATACTCGTCAAGTTCGAACTTCGGAAGGCCTGCGAGCGACTTGTCGAGGAAAACCATCCAGACATCTTCCTCTTCGTTCGTGCGCTCGGAGACAAAGGCGAGGATGCGACCATCGGCCGACCACCGAGGTTGCCCGTCGTTGTCGGGATGTCGTGTGACATTGACGGCAGGCGCACTTCCGTCCGCTGGCGTAATGAATATGTCGCTGTTGAAATCGCGGTCGACGCCGGTGTATGCGAGCCAGCGGCTGTCGGGGCTCCATCGGTACTCAAGATCTGGATCCCAACCAGACTGCACGAGGCGAATCTCCTTCGATGGAAGGTCCATCACCATCAAGTCGCCGCGACCACGACGAAATGCGATGTGCTTGCCGTCGGGCGATGGCGATGCCATGCGATCGTTCGTTGCGCCATCAATGAACGGCTTGAGATCAAAGCGCACAGCTGATGCCCATCGCTCGCTCTTTGGTTTCGGTTTTTCCTTGTCTTCGTCGGCTGGCTTGCGACTGGCCTTTGTCGCCGGAGCCGCCGTCGGCTTTGGCTCGTCGGTGGCAACAATTGCGGGCTCTGTTGTTGGTGCTGGCTCGGTTGTTGGTGCTGGGTCTGTTGTTGGTGCTGGTGCCGCTGTTGGTGCGGGCTCTGCGGTTGGCACTGCCGCGGGCGGTGGCTCGATGCTTGGCGGTGGCTCTGCAGGCTTCGGCTCAAGCACCTTTGCACTCGCGATCACATCCTCGCGCGTTGAAGCAACCATCGCCGTCATGATCGATTCGCCGCCACCCTCGTCGCTCGTGAAATAGAGCGTCTGGCCATCCGGACTCCACGCGACCTCGTATTCGCGAGCGATCGCGCTCGTCACGCGCCGCGCAGAGTGTTTGCCTTCGATCGGTTTCACCCAGACGTCGCCAAACGCGACGATCGCCGCTGACTTCCCATCGGGATTCAGCGCGACCTCCGTCGCCGCGGTCGAAAGCGACTTCACTTCCTCGCTGTCAACCGTGTCATCGGGAGCAGTCAGTTTCAGTGCAACAGGCTGCGCACCAGGCGAGTTGAGATCGAGCCGATAGAGGGTGTCCCACACGGTGAAGAAAGCGCGGCTTCCGTCGCGGCTGACGGAGAGATCCTTCACGTCGAGTCCTTCAAATCCTGTCAACCGACGTGCGACTGCCTTCGGCGAAGCATCTTGGACGAAGACATTGACCGTTGCGAGGTCGCGATCAGAAAGGAATAGAAACTTCGAGTCACCCTTCCACTGCGCCCAGCCATCGTTGCCTTGATGATCGGTGAGTTGGGTGAACTTCGCATCGCCTTCGAGCGCTGGGTCGTAGACCCAGACATCGCAGTTGTCGCTGCCTCGATATCCCCGACGTGACCAGTCGCTTCCGCCGCGCTCAAAGAGAAATCGTTTGCCATCTGGCGATGAAACAGCTGCGCGGCCGAAGGCTCCATGTCTGCGAGTGGGCTCGCCACCGGTCATCGCGACGAAGTATGGCCGAGGTGATCGAAAGAGGTCGTAGTCGAGCGATGCGGAGAAGTCGAGAGCGGCTTCACCAGATGGCGTGGCCGAAAAACCAGAGAGGCTCAAGACTTCGTCGGTATCCGTCATGCGGCGAAGCGATCCACCCGATGGATCGATCGTGTAGAGGTTGCGCCCTCCATCGCGAGTGCTCTCGAAGGCGATCATCGAACCGTCATCGCTCCACGCGCTGCGCGATTCATCTGCGGGATGGATCGTCAGTCGAGTCGCCACTCCACCCTCGGCTGGCGCCTTCCACAGGTCACCGCGCCACGTGAAGGTCACCGATTTGCCGTCGGGGCTCGCTGCGGGCAATCGAGGAAGATCGATGTCTGCTGCGACGGCGAGCGCGGCGAGTGTGCTCATGCTCGCGAGAGTGATCAGGCAGCGTAGAGAACCAGTGTGCCGCGGGTGAAACTTGTTCATCCCGCCAATCTAGTCGCAGCGCACTCGCCGATCCATCACTCCTGCCGCGTGGAAGCGGCGACAACTGGCTGCGCGCCCCGCTCGCTGCAGAGCACCACAAGGAGATTGGCGATCATTGACGCCTTCTGCGCACTCGTCAGCTCTACGGTTTTCTTCTCTTCGAGGCGCGCAAGTGCCATCTCGACCATGCCGACGGCGCCGTCGACGAGCCGCTGTCTGGCAGCGACGACCGCGCCAGCTTGCTGACGCTGCAGCATCGCAGCTGCGATCTCTGGTGCATATGCAAGACTGGAGATCCGCGACTCAAGAACCTCAACGCCAGCACTCTCCATTCGCGCCGAAAGTTCGGACTTCAACTTTTCGCCAACGGCATCGGTGTTGCCGCGCAAACTCATCGAGGAATCATCGACGCTGTCGTAGTGATAGTGGCTTGCGAGGTTTCGAAGCGCTGCCTCGGACTGCGTTTCGACGTAGTCCTTGAATGACTCGACATTGAAAAGAGCTTCAGCTGTGTCGACGACTCGCCAGACGACAACCGCGGCAATCTCGATCGGGTTTCCATCTCGATCGTTCACCTTGATCGGGTGCCCACGACCAGCCTTCGCGGCGACAATGACTTGCCCAGTGGCCGGGTTCTTGACCTCTTGGCTGGATTGCGATCCGGTTTCAAATGTTCGAATGCGAAGCGACACGCGCTTCGTGGTGCTGAAAGGATTGACGTGGTGGAAACCAACCGTTCGGCATGTCCCTCTGTACTTCCCAAAGAAGAGAATCACTCGACTCTCATTGGGGTTCACGATGAAGAACCCACACCAATTCAAGAGCCAGAGCAACAACAAGAGCACTGCAAGAATGATCCCGACGATGCCCATCGGAACTCCTGCGCCGCCGTGGCGCCCAGGATTCGAAACTGCCATGATCGAACCAATGAAAATGGCCGCCAGAATTGGCAGCGCCAGAAGTTGAAGCGGTAGCACCAGCCATCCAGAAAACGGCTTGAGTGGGATTTCTTTTGTCAAAGTGTGCCTTCCTTTCGAGTGGCGTGGCGGGTCGTCAGGCATTGATTTGCCGACTCTGCGCCGAAGAATGCTACGCGATACCGACAAGCTTCACGTGGTGACGCATCTGAACATTCGCCTATTCTGTTCGACCCATGAGACCAGAATCGCTCTCGTTCCTTCATCGACTGCTCGACACTCCAAGCCCATCAGGATTCGAGGGACCTGGACAACGGCTGTGGCTCGACTATGTGAAACCGATTGCGGGCAAGACCTGGTCCGACGCATATGGCAACTGTTTCGCTGAGATCGCGCCGCCAGGTGCCAAGCGCACTGTTGCCGTTTGCGGTCACGCCGACGAGATCGGCCTGATGGTGAACTTCATCGATTCGCAAGGATTCGTCTTTTGCAAGTCGATCGGCGGCATCGATGCGGGATCAATCGTCGGCAAGCGAATTCAGTTTGCTTCGAGCGTCCCTGGGGTGAAGAAACCAGTCATCGGTCTCGTCGGGGCAACCGCGATTCACCTGCAAGACAAGGATGCCACTGGGAAGGTGAGAAAGCTGCATGAGTTGTTCATCGATATTGGCGCCAAGGATGCCGCAAGCGCGGCAGCGAAGATCAACATTGGCGATCCTGGCGTCTTCCTCGACGCGAGCATGATGATCAGCGAGGATCTCATCGTTGCGCGCGCACTTGACAATCGCATCGGCACATTTGTGGCGGCAGAGACGCTTCGACTCGTCGCCGAACAGAAGTCGCAACTGAAGGTGCGAGTTGTCGCCGTCAGCACCGTGCAGGAAGAAGTTGGATGCCACGGCGCAGAAATGATCGCAGCAAGCCTGCATCCTGACATCGCATTGATCACGGATGTCGGTCATGCGACCGACAGCCCGGGCATCTCGCACGCGCAGCATGGGCAATTCAAGATGGGAGAGGGTCCTAAGCTCGCCATCGGTGGTGCCATGCATCCCGCAGTCGTTGCGAGGCTGACGGCGGCGGCGGCGGCGAAATCGATCCCGCTCCAACGCGCGGCGACACCAGGACGAAGCGGCACAGACACCGACTCGATCTTCCTCAAGGGTGGAGGGATCCCCTGCGGACTGCTCAGTCTTCCGATTCGATACATGCACACAACCGTCGAGCTCGCGAGTCTGCGCGACTTGCGCCAGATTTCAGAGGTGTATGCAACGATGATTCTTGCACTGGGGGCCAACGAGCAAATGACCGCGTCCATCGAGCCCGCAGCCACGTCCAACTAGACTGACCGACCGATGTTGAAGTTTGTTCATCAGGCCTTTCGAGACATTCGCGCGACTGGATCGCTGCTCCCAAGTTCTCCGATGCTGGCGAGAGCCATGACGAGTTCACTTCGCGCACACGGAGGAGAGAAGCGAATTCTTGAGGTTGGTCCCGGGACGGGACCGTTCACAACAGAGATCCTCGGCGCGCTGCGTGGACACGATGCCTTTGACATCGTCGAACTGAATCCAGTCTTCTGCAGGCACCTCGAGGAACGCTTGCTTCGCGACTTTCGCAAGCACCATCCCGCCATCCCCGTGCGGCTGCACGCACAGGCGATCGAGGACGCGCGACTCGAAGGCGAATACGACTTTGTGATCTGCGGGCTGCCATTCAACAACTTCCCGCTTTCGCTCACGCAATCGATCTTCAAGCGAATCTTTGACCTCATGCGTGATGGCGCTGAACTCACCTATTTTGAATATGCCGGCGTTCGGCGAATGAAAGCCCCCTTTGTCGGGCCAATCGGCCGTGAGCACATTCGGCGATTCGAAGCATTCAAACGCTCGACTGCGTCGGTCCACCGCGTGACACGCGAACTGGTTGTCGCAAATCTCCCGCCTGCGCATGCGGTGCGAATCATCAAGCGAAAGGGAGCCTTCGAACGATGTTCCGAATCAATGAAAACTTCTTAAAACTGTCGGCCGGATACCTCTTCCCAGAGATCGCTCGGCGGGTCGCCATCTATGCGAAGGAAAATCCGAAGCTCGCACCACGGATCATCCGCTGTGGAATCGGTGATGTCACCGAGCCTCTCCCTGCTGCGGCTGCTGAAGCCATGCGCAAGGCAGTCGATGAATTGACGAAGCGTGAAACATTTCACGGTTACCCACCCCCCTCTGGATATGACTTCGTCCGAGCAGCGATTGCGGAGGGTGACTTTCGTTCACGCGGATGCGCGATCGAGGATGACGAGATCTTTCTCAGCGATGGATCGAAGCCGGACGCGAGCGCGATCCTTGAGATTCTCGGAAAAGGCAATCGGATTGCGATCACCGACCCCGTCTATCCCGTCTACGTCGATACGAACGTCATGGCTGGCAATTCCGGCGAACCTGGCGGCGACGGGCGGTACGCCGGATTCTCCTATCTCCCCTGCACGGCTGCCAACGGGTATTCGCCGGCGCTTCCCACCGACGACGTTGATGTGATCTACCTCTGTTCGCCAAACAATCCAACGGGTGCAGTGCTCGACCGCGCCGCACTGACTCGCTGGGTCGAGTTTGCGCGCAAGCACAATGCGCTCATCATGTTCGACGCCGCCTATGAGGCATTCATTCGCGACGAGTCAATCCCACACTCGATCTACGAGATCGAGGGTGCGCGTGAGTGCGCGATCGAGTTTCGATCTTTCTCGAAGGTTGGCGGCTTTACGGGCGTTCGATGCGGTTACACCGTCGTGCCGAAGTCTTTGCATGGCACGTGCAGTGACGGCAAGCGAATTCCACTCCACGGACTTTGGATGCGAAGGTGGTCCACCTGCTCGAACGGAGTTTCTTGGCCTGTGCAGTGCGCTGCCGCAGCGCTTTATTCGAAGGAAGGGCGCGCGCAGACACGTGCACTCACGGACTTCTATCTCGAGAATGCGAAAATCTTGGCGAATGCTTGCGCGTCGCTCGGGCTGACCGCGCATGGCGCTCGGAACTCGCCCTATGTCTGGGTCGCGTGCCCGCGCGAACTGAGTTCGTGGGAGGCATTCGGTCTCCTTCTAAAGGAAGCACAGGTCGTCACGACTCCGGGCGTCGGGTTTGGCGTATGCGGCGAAGGATTCATTCGCATCAGTGCGTTCAACTCGCGCGCGAATGTTGAAGAGGTATCGCGGCGGCTTGCAGTCCTTGCGCCGAGTGCGGTCGCGCGCGGATAACGAATTGCGGCATTCGTAGATCGATGGAGCAGCGTCAGGCTTGCCATCCGCGCCGCTTCACGTTGCCTGCTGATGTCGCATCGACCGTATCGCCTTTGTAGCCCTGCCCGACGATAAACATCTCGACGCTCTCGCGGCGCGACGACTCGGGCTTCACGCCCTTCACTTCTTTGAACAATTTTTCTGTGCGTCGCAGGAGATCTGGATAGCCGCCTCCCTCGTAGACCTTCATGACAACATGTCCGCCCCGCTTCAGCCAGACAGGCAATCGATCGAGCAGTGTGTTGCAAAGCGCGACCGATCGAATGCTGTCGCCGGAGGCATCGCCTGATGTATCCGGACCAATGTCGCTGATGACGACATCGAAGAATTCCCCGCCAAAGGACCCGACATCGAGTTCGTTCAAATCCGCTTGCATGAGGCGAACGTTATCTGGCAAACCCTTCGGATCGATCACTTTGAGGTCGAAGGCACAGACGAAACCAGACTTTCCGACGCACGCTGCCGCGACTTGTGTCCACGATCCGGGCGCAGCGCCAACGTCGAGCACACGGTCGCCTCGGCGAAGCACCTTGCGCCTTTCGTCGATCTGAATGAGTTTGAATGCGCTGCGCGCGCGGTACCCCGCTTCCTTCGCGCGGCGAAACCAAATGTCCTGAACTTCACGCATGTCCGATGAGAGGATAGGCGCGCGCGATGAGCGCGGTCATTCGTGGTGGCCTGCTCGCCGAAAGTACTCGCGAATCTCTTGATTGAAGCGAAGCTCCGCAATCGGATAGACCGAGTCGTGCGTCGCATTTGGGACCACCTCGATGTACCCAGGACCGCTGGGAAAACTCAACCCTTCCGCAGCGACCGCGCGCGCATGTTGATCAATGGAATCACGCAAGCACATCGCAGCCCGCTCGAGATAGAACGAGTCGCGCTCGCCCACGACCACACGCACGCGCTCCGCGAACAAACGACCCCAGCCATTCCAGTCCTTTCGAATTCGCCGTGCGATGTCAAAGCGGCTCCACGCCTCGACGGTGACCGGATCGATCACGCCAGTCATCGGATCGCAGAGTCGCATTGGCGCAGCCGAACCCGAAACCACTGGGCCAAACATCGCCGACCACGAGTCCCACTGCCCTCCCGAGAGCCCGAGCGGCGAGATGGCTCGTTCCATCCCGATTTCGTCCCTGACCAACATCGACACGAGTTCATGGCGCGGGCCGAGCACCAAACGCATGCTCGGTCGTTCGGTTCCGTCTTCGCCAACAAAGAGGTTGGTGTCCTTGTACAGATCGCACAGTTCGAACGCTGAAAAATCGAGCGGATCTGGCGAACTCGCAAACGCCGCACCGAAGACATTGGGAGAATTCAGCGCAAGCCAGACACTCGACCAGCCTCCAGAGGAGTGACCTGTCACAACCCGAGCGGCTGGGTCGCGAATGAGTCGAAAGCGCTCCTCGAGGTATGGGATGAACTCCGTCACAAGCGCACTGCCTCGTGGTCCATTCGCCTGACTGTCCACGAACCCGTGATGACCAAGTGCACTTTCAGGGTCAAGAATGACATAGACGGCGCTCGGCCAAAGGTCGCAGAGCCCTGCAAGCGTGAGTTTCCGCGCGAATGCTTGCGCATCGGTCCATCGACCGCCAAAACCCGGCACCACATAGACCGTCGGCCAGATCCGGCGTTTCGCCTTCAGGTCGTGGTACTGCCTCGGAAAGATCACGGCTGCGCGGTGAACGATTGCGCGACCCAATGCAGTTGAAAGAATCGGACTCGCCATCTCGATCCACTCGACGTTGCCCAGTTGAGGTGTGTCTGGCACTGGAATCTTCGTGACGAAATCGAGCGTCACAACGTCCGATGTCTCACGGCTCAAGTCGATCTTCGCGACGGACGAGAGCAGATTGCCTGGCGCGAGATGACCGCGCTCCTCGGTGCTTGAATCGAAAACTGCTTGCACCTCATATTCGCCCTCGAGGAGTTGCGTGCCGCCGGGCCAACAGACGCACGAAGCATCAAGCGATATCGGTGTTCCAGGAACCAACACGTCGACTGCGACGGAACAAATCGGTTGAGGATCATCAAAGAACGGTCCGTCGGAGGGGTCGCCATCGGCTCGACTCTCGAGCGCGCGAAAAAAGAAAATCACGCGACCCGAGCGGCATGTGGGGTCCAGCAAGTCCGAGTGCACCTCGGGCAACGTCACAGAAATCACGTCGGCCGGCAGCGTTGCTCCCTCGGGCGCTCGATGAACACGCCGAGGAGAATCGACGCGTTGCCGAGATTCGGGTACGGCAACTGCTGGCACGACGGGGGCAACTTCATCGGCAGGAAGCGCGCTCGGCTGAGGCTTCGGTGGCTCTCTACCAACCTGCGCAAGAAGAGGACCGGTGAGAATTGTCGCAAGAGATATCGCCAGTGCGGGAAGCACCGCATGATCCTAGGCGGCGACCGCGGATCGCCATCGAGCGTTAGACTCCGATCGTGAGAGATTCCTCAATGAAGGCCAGACAAGGCTCAATCACGCTCGCGGTTACTGTGCTTGGGATTTCCATCGCCAGTTCGTTCGGCTGCGCGGGTGCGCCAAAGCCTGGGCTCGGCTATGGAGTGGGGCGCGCATGGAACAAGACAGTTGGCGGCGAAGTGCACCAGACCAAGGTGACGCCGGTCGAGATGACTGGTCTCATGGATGTCGAAGTCGACAACTTCGCTGGGGATGTCGTAATCCACACGACTGGCAGAGCCGACACTGGCGGTCTAGAAGTCGTGCGACGCGCGATGCACGGGATGGGGCACCGAAGTGAGTCGGAGGATTCGCTGAAAGAGATTTTCGTCACTTGGGAGATCCAGGAGCGCGGCGACCGCGAAGTGCTCTTGATCCACTCAACGACATCCCATGTATTCCCGTGGTTCCAAGCCGCAGACATCGACGTCACAGTGCCGCAACTTGGAGTCGTCGTTGTACGAACGGGGCGCGGACATGTCGCGGTGACTGAGTTTCAGGATGGTGTGGACATCGAGACCACACAAGGAGACGTTCGCGTTGCGACGAGCACGCCCATTACTCTTCCGTCGACGATCCTGAATAAGGATGGTTCGATCGACTGGCGCGTCCCGCCTCGTAGCGCAGGCGACTACCAAATGGAAACGATCAACGGCGAGGTTCAAGTTCGCGTACGTGAAGGCAAGTGGCTTGCGACGGATCGGCGCAATGATGTGGATTCAAACTACGGGGTGCTCAACAAGGGAACCAACTTCGTCATCCTCCGAACCGTGGGAGGAGACATTCAGATCTATGTTGGGAAAAACCCGACTGAAATGGGCACGTTCATCGACTAAAGGGCAATCAGCCTCGCGCCCAGGCATCTGGAACGTTGCCTGTAACTGCAAGGATCCGCGATCGGATCCCACCTCGCCCGCGCCACTCCGATACAACCTGCAACCAGGATGGGCGCATTGCATCCGCGAGATCTCGGCAGATCGTCGCGGTGACCGCCTCGTAGAAGATTCCTTCGTTGCGAAATGACTGGTAGTACAACTTGAGCGACTTCAGTTCGACGCACAACTTCTGTGGTTCGTAGCGAAGTGTGATTGTTCCAAAGTCTGGGTGTCCAGTCTTCGGACAAACGGAGGTGAACTCCTCATTGATGTGCTCAATGAGAATGGGCTGCCCCCCCGCAACCGAACTTGGCGAATCAAAGAACTCCAGGAGTTGTACAGATGGCATCGGGGATCCTCAGAGTCCGTAGGTTGTGTAAAGCTTGAGCACTTTCGGCTGATTGGCGTTGGCGCGCATCGAAGCTCGGAAAGCCTTTCGAGCCTCGTCGCAAGCTTGCGCGTCTTTCTTCTGAGACAAGAGCCAACGGTTGAGTGCGTTCACGCCGATTCCATTCCAAGCGGGCCAGTACTGTGGATCAAGGACCACGGCTTGTCGGTAGGCGACGCTTGAAGAGTTGTAATTCCCGGCTCGAAACTCGGCCCATCCGAGCCG
Organism: uncultured Singulisphaera sp.; assembly: GCA_964356445.1. GTDB lineage: Bacteria > Planctomycetota > Phycisphaerae > Phycisphaerales > SM1A02 > F1-60-MAGs104. Next base: position 10,849 of record CAYHHO010000061.1, read on the forward strand.
CTCATAGGTTTGCGGGACGCCTGAAAGTTTTGTGAGCGCCACGGCAGTATTGACGGCTTCCGGATATCGCCCATCGGCCACATAAGCGTTGACAAGGTTGATCAACAATTGCGGGGTTTGCGGCATCAACTCGGCGGCAGCGTGGTATTGCCGAATCGCATCTGCCGGGCGACCAAGTCGCTCGAAAGCAACGCCAAGATTGATGTGCGCAGCACCATTCGACGGTTCAAGCAACGCCGCCCGCTGCGCAAACTGTTCCGCGACACGCGCGTCGCCGAGCGAGAGATACGCCGTCGACATATTGAGATTTGCCTCGGCACTCTTCGGGTTTACAGCGATCGCTCGTTGATATGCGCCGATCGCCTCGCCGAGCCTTCCAAGCATCTGAAGCGATCGCCCATGTCCGAACTGTGCGCGGTAGTCCCCAGGATCTAACTTCGCCGCCTTGCGATAGTTGGGCTCAGCGTCACCGTAGCGCCCCTGCGCAAATCGCACATCGCCAACACCAACATACGCTTGCGGGAGCAGCGGATTCTTGGAGAGCACGTCCTCGCAGAGGATCAATGCCGACTGGTAGTCGCCTCGTTCGGTGAACTGCTGCGCTGCGGCAAGAAACGTCCGCTCGTTTTCGGTCGGCTGCCGAATCACCCCCGCGCTCACGACTGATGTCGGGTCTGGCGGTGCCGAGAATCGCGACGATCGGCATCCGATCGACTCAGACACAAGCGCCGAGAGCAGCATGACTCCTACGATTGCACGGGCTGCTCTCGATGCACCACGACCGCTGCGGATCGATTCGAGCGTTTCGATATTGGCGAGATCGCAGGCTTGTCCGCCCAGCGATCCATCCTTTGGCGTCTCCAAAATCATCGGCGTCTCCCGCAGTTCACGGCGGACGAGAATACCGCGAAAGCATGCCTCACCGCAGCAGCCCTGGCCGATGTGCGCATGACGATCCCGCCGAGATCCAAGGAGCCCGGCAGAATCGTTGACGTGCACCACGCGTAGGTGTTCAAGCCCACACACCGAATCAAACTCGTCGAGCACCGCAGTGGCTTTCGCCGGAGTCGACATGTCGTATCCAGCGGCGACGACATGGCAGGTGTCGAGGCAAATCCCGACTCGCTCTGGTTCCCGCACAAGGTTTCGAATTGCGGCGAGGTGCGCGAAGTCATAACCCAAATTGGTTCCCGCGCCTGTCGTCGTCTCGAGGCATGTCATGCATCTTGCTCCCGGCAGCGAAGCGTGTATCTCATCGAGCGCGGCCGCGATCCGCTTGATGCCTGCCAACTCGTCAGCGCTGGGCGCACTTCGAAGTTTGTTTGGATCGCCAGGACGCCGCGCTTGCCCAAGGTGCGCACCAGGGTGCATGACGCAAGATCCAATGCCGAGTTCTTCGCACCGTTCGAGTTCGGATCGCTGCAGTGCAATCGATCGTCTGCGCTGCTCGTCATCAGGTGATGCGAGATTTGCCAGATACGAGTTATGACTGACAACCCGCAAGGAGGGATCGACCCAGCCGATTTCTCGCAGAGTGGCGCGCCATCGCTCGACCTGTTCCTGAGCGAGCGGCGGCGACGACCACTGCCTCTGGTTCTTCGTGAAAATCTGCACGGAATCCAACTTCAACCGCGCTGCCTCCTCGAGCGCGAGGTGCAATCCCCCTGCAACCGAGAGATGGCTCCCGTAGCGGGGGCGATCCGTCGCCATTTCAGACCATCCGGGCGCCGGCGCGTCGGGCAGTCTCGACAATTCGCTGCGCGGTGCGGACGGCGGCGAATCCAGCCTCGGCGTCCACAAAGGGGTGGCTGCCAGCGCGAATCGACGAGAGGAAATTCTCCAACTGCAACTTGAGCGGCTCGCCCTGCCCGACATCGAGCGCGTCGACCTTGACGAGTTCGAGGTAATTCAATCCAGACAGGTCGTCTCCCTGCTGAAACCTGCGGCGAATGTCGGCGAGTTGTTCCGCATTCACCGCCTTGCGTACAACCGTGCCGCGCCGCTCGCCAAAATCCGCCGATACATATGTGTCTTCACTGATGATTCGAATCTTGCGCTCGGTCTTGAGGGCAAGCCGACTGGCAGTGACGTTTGCCGTACAACGAATTCCGTCGGGCCCCGCGGGAAACACGAGTCGTGCGTTGCAGACATCTTCCGCCTCGCCAAGAACGCTGACTGCATTGGCGTGGATTTCTTCGGGCTCTGAGCCCATCAACATGATGAGGACATCGAGATCGTGAATCATCATGTCGAGTACGACACCGACATCGACCGAGCGAAAGGTCATCGGGGACACTCGATCGACTTCGACGAAGCGCGGACGCAAGTCGGGAAGCGCCCGAATTGCCACCATCACTGGGTCGAACCTGACGACATGCCCGACCTGGAGAATTGCAGTTCCCGCCTTCGCAGTCTCCGCCATCGCACGCGCCTGCGCTTCATCTGGCGCGAGCGGTTTTTCGACCAGACAGTGGATACCGGCATGAAGCAACTGCTCGACGACCTCGCGGTGGGTCACCGTCGGCGTCGCAACGATGCACGCGTCAACCCCCGCGGCAATCAACTCGGCCACCGATGCAAACGCGCTGCATCCGTACTGCTCCACCATGTCAGCTCGGCGGCTTGCACTCGCATCGACGACTCCTACAAGATCCGCTCCATCAACCTGAGCGCACAGCCGTGCGTGATGCCGACCCATTCGTCCGACGCCGATCACTCCGCAGCGAATCGTCGCAGTTGACTGCCCCGATTGACTTGCTGGGCTCATTGCTGCGCGCCCTTTCGGTAGTTCATTTCAAGATGGTTGCCTGCGCCATGAAAACGCGCATCCGTCATGTACGCACGAATGAGCATGATTCCGCGCCCCGAAGGGATCTCGAGGTTTTCGTCCAATGTCGGGTCCGGCACCGCAGTCGGGTCGAACCCCTCCCCTTGGTCGATCACATGAAATGACGCGCACTCCTGATCAATCCGCCAGCGAACCTCGACTTGCTTCTTCGGATCCGACTGATTGCCATGGTGAAATCCATTCATGACCGCTTCCTCGATCGACAGCCGAATAGCGAACCTCGCCGCTTCCGAGTAGGAAAATTTGGCGAGCGCGGCGGCGATGGTGGTTTGCACCGCCTCGATGTCCCTATTGACTTCCAAAAAAGTCGACGACCCCTCATCGGTCGATGCATGGGAGGGGGTCATCGCATGCGCCCCGCCAACATCATTTGCTGCCGAAACCTTGGAGCGCCTTCTCCGCCGTATCGAAAATCTGGAACAGCTTGTTCAACTTGGTAATCGTGAACACTTCCAAGATGGAAGGTTTGATTTCCGCAAGCCGCAACTGTCCGCCTCGACGCTTGGCGAGGCTATTCACTGTAATCAGAGTCCCCAGCGCCGCAGAAGAAAGATGCTCAACTCCTCGAAACGAAATCACCATGAATGGCGATGCGGCCGCCTCAACGCGGCGCACGAGTTCCGTGTTGATTTGTCGAATCGCAGCCTCATCGAGTATGTCGCGGTCGATGAATTCGACGCGCATGACACCGTTCAGATCTGTGATTCGAATTCTTGAGGCTTCTGCTGGCATTCGGCTGATCGCATACTACGAGAAAGAATCAGAACCGACTCCCACCGCCGACGCCCTGCAACTGGTCGCCAAGTCCTGGGAAGAGGAGATCTTCAGCCTCTTGCTGAATGATGATCTCGGGACGAATGAGCAAGAGCGTTGTGGTTTCCAGTTTGCTCGTCACAGAATTCGTGAAGAATCGGTTGACGAATGGAACCTTGGACAGGACGGGAACTCCGACTTCAATCTCGGTTTCGTTGACATCTCGTCGACCACCGAGAAGGATCGTGCCCTTGTCGGGGCATGAGACCGCGGTATTGATCTGGGTCACTGCGATGTTGGGCAACTGAATCGTCGCATTGAATGTGCTCGATCGACCGAAGTCGCCACCGCCTGCAGCGCCCTGTACTTCCTGTTGATCAAATCCGATCAGGATGTTCTGGGCAAACATGACCGTCATCGAGACGTATCGACGATCCGAGCTCGCGACGGCTTCGATGTCGAGCACGAATCCCGTGCGCAGGTTTTGGACGATCGGGGTGAATGCGCCGGACGAATCGCCAGTCTCCGCTTGGACATTTGCAACATACGCCTGCGAACCACCGAACGAAATCCAAGACCGAGAACCATTGAAAAGCGTCAACCGCGGTGCCGTCAGGGTCATCGCTCGCTGGTCGGCTTGCGTCGCTTGCACGAGAAGATCCACTTGGACATCGTCGAGGTAGGTGAAGCCAACAGACAGAGCCGGATTCGCCAGAGCGGATGCAGCAACCGTTCCCTTCAGACCAGCGCCGAGCAATTGAATCAGCGGGAGACCTTCTTGCTGCACGTTGACTGGAGAAATACCGTTTGAAGCACCGCCGCCTGGGTAATTCACGCCGTTGCGCCGAACGCCGAGCGGCTCGTAGATGCCTGTCTGCGTGTAGTCGATCGTAGATCCCGCGCCTGGAACACCCAGCGCCGAGCCCGTCGCCGTTGTATTGATGCCGTTCGCTGCACCAGCCTGACCAAGCCCTCCAAACGTGACCGGATTCTTCAGCCGACCATTTCGTCCCGCAGTGTTCTGAAAGAAAAAGTCTCGCAACTGAAAGTTTGGATCCTGATCGACTGCCGCATCGAACAAGTTCGGATTCGTGTTGAAGTACAAGTCGAAGTCCAAGCCAATCTGCTCGAACCACTGCACTTCGACAGCGATCAAACGCGACTCGATGTTGATCTGGATCGCACGGACTGCCCGCAACTGCGTGAGCAGGTTCATGATCTCGCGGTGCGACTTCGGAGTCGCGGTGATCACAAGATTGCCGTTGAAGTTATCGATCTTGCTCTCGCCCATAGGACCACTCTGTGCGTCCCACATGGCTTCAGGAACCATGCTCTTGATGAGATCAATCATTCGTTGCAGCGTTTGCGCGCGTTGCTCGGCAGTTGGAAGGTCGGGGTCGCCGCCTGATCCGAAGAGTGATCTACCACCACCACTGCCGCCGCCACCACCACCGCCGCCACCGCCGCCGAAGCCACCGCCGCCGCCGCCACCGCCGCCACCGCCGCCGCCGCCTTGGCCACCACCCTGGTTCAGCGCAGCATCGACACTAAAGTCTGGGGCATTGTCAAAGTATGGGACTTGATAAAGCAGGTCTCGTACGTCGTACACAATCGTCGTGCGCCGCAGCGCGAGTTCGTACGCGGACGCGACAACAATCATTCCACCATCGACCATCCAGTCGGGGCGATTCGCCGCTCCCTCTCGGTCCGTCGCGGGCTCTTCGCCTTCGAGCGATCGAAGCACCATGTCAAGCACAGTCGCCCACGAAACGCTGCTGGCAAGTTCGACCTTCACCGTGGAATCGCGAGTGATCGTGTCTTCTGGTTCAGCCTTCTTCAAAGAGTTCCAATCGACATACATCGGCACATCCAACTCCGTTTCGATGGTCTTCAAGACCGCCTCAAGTGGAAGTTCTGGATAAGAGGGCTTGACCTTTTGCTTGAGTGCACCCATGACCTTGAGATCTTCTGCAGACTCATGGAATCCCGGTGCCGGATACTGCCCTTCCCGCCGCAACGACAGCGCAGGCCAGTCTTCGGGGTATGCCATTTCACCGTCGAGACTCTTGGGGCCAGGTCCGCTGACGCTGATCTTGGGTGGCACAAACGATGCCTGCGCATCCTGCGAGAAGTCTGCGAAGGCATACGAGCGCTGCTTCTGCAGGTCCGAGTAGCGACGATAGAGGAGGCCGGATTGAAGTACATCCCGCATCGCGAGCGCAGACGGATTGGTCGGATCAATGAAGAGGATCTCTTCGACGACTTCGAGCGCTTCCTTGTACTTCAATTCCGATTGAAGTTGCCGGACACGCATCATCGACTCGTTGATCGTCATCTGACGCTTTTCTTGGGCCATATCCTTCTGTTGGGTTGTTTCCTGCTTGTTCGCCGAATCACTCGCTCGCTTTGAGGCTTCGGCACTTGCAGTCTTCGCGACGCTGATTCTGACGAGCTCTGTCTGCGCGCGAGCCATCCTGTCATCAAAGTCGGCCGGGCTGAGGTACTGCTTGTCGCGCGAAAGCGCCATCTTCGCTGCATTGACTGTCTTGTCGGCGCCTGCGAAGTCCCCCCTGTCGAACTGATTGCCAGCGCGAATGAGCGAGTCGTTGAAATCTTCTTGCGCCTGCTGCCGCATGACCGCATCGTCGTTCACCACGCGCTCAACGCGCGTCGCCTGATTCATCGCGGACTGTGCGTCCATGAGTCCCTTCATCGCTTCTGCATCGGCGGGATCCTGCTGGGAAATCGCAGACCAGAGGTCCGCTGCTGCAGACCATTGGCTGCGCGACATCGCTTGCCTCGCTTGCACTCGAAGCAGCGAAACACTCTGGGAGTCCGCAGAATCTGGCTGTGGGGCGCTCGCAGGAGTCGGTTCTGGTGTTGGCGCAGGTTCCGCCGGTGGATTTTGTGGCGCGGGTTCGGATGCTGGAACAGGCTCGTCCGCAGTTGGCGGATCCTGTGGCACTGGTTCGGATGCGGGAACGGGCTCATCCGCAGTTGGCGGAACCTGTGGCGCGGGTTCGGCGGGCGGTGCAGGCGGATCCTGACGCACAGAACTCGATCCGAAGGCACTCGTGCTCGCCGAGAGAAGGAGAGAGGCGGCGATGAGAGCGATCGCGCCAAGAGTGCTTTGTGGGTGTCGTGCGGCTTGTGACTGCATGCTCATGCGAAACTCCGGGGCTCCATACTGGGAGCCAGTGAACTCTCTCTACTCAACGACTTGTCCGTCGTACGTGGGGCGGCGACCTTGCCTCTT
>CAYHHO010000062.1:0-17422 GCA_964356445.1 uncultured Singulisphaera sp.
ATTGGGTTCGGTCGCCGAGGACTGTCTGAGTCCTGGGGTTTGCATTCCGCCGCGCAGCACACCGTGAGCCTCAAGCGCGCCGCGCACACTCGATATCGCGAGTTGGGTTAGAAATCTTTCGAATCGAAGATGTCGTCGCCTTCGACATCTCCATCGGCCGCATTCGTAGCCGACGGATCGGACTCCACATCATTCCATTCTGATTCGAGGTTGATCCCTGCTTCCAGCTTGAAGACAACATGCGCCATGTATGACATCTCGACTGGATGGTCGTGGCCAAATCGCCGCGCGACCGTTCGAAAAATGTCAGTCACCCGCGGAGCGACGCACTCGATGATTCTGCGGTCCCCGTTGTCTCGAAAAAGCGCGTAGTAGCCATCGCCGAGATAATCCACTGATAGGTCGCCGTCCATGGTCGAGCCTCCTTGGAGTCAGAATGTACACCGCTCCAAGAACAGGCTTCGGGAGAATCGGTCTCTTGACTAGAAATTTTCTGTCGTCAACCGCTCGCGCGCTTCCCGAAAGGTCGACTCCTGCTCGTCGAGCCTGCTTCTCACCGCGAGCAGTTGGCTCTCGGCTTCCTTGCGCGCGTCCCTGCAGACGCGCCCGAAGGTCGGGTGCTCCAGCAGGTGTTCGAGTTCGAGTGCCATGATGATTGCCATCGACTCGGCGTCGAACTGTGCCTCTCCTGCGACAGCCGCTACCGTCGCGAGTCCATCGAGTTCCGCGCAGTAGCGACTTGCGAGTGCGTCCCGTTCGGACTCGCTTGTGAAGAGAAGCAGCGCCTCCCGAGTCCTGCGGCGACGATGGTCAATCTGATCTTCAAGTGTCTCTGCCGCAGCGACTTGCGAACTGACGGCGGGGGCTATTCCCGGCGATTGTGGAACCTGGAATGGATCCCTCTGTTGCGGTTCCTTGTGCGTCATCGACTTGCAGTACCAGTGGCCGAGCGTGTGCGCATCTCGAAGTCGTCTCAGTGCTGTGGATGTCGGGGTAGACCCTCCATGGACCGCCGAGTTTCCGTCTCGTCGGATCGCATGCATGCTGTCTGCCTCGCGCCTCGGAAGCACCCCAGATCGTTCGAGTTCTCCGAGAGTCACTCCCAGTTCCGGCGGCAACGCGTTTCCGAGTGTGACCCGCGCGAGAGTCGACGCCATCATCTCGACCATGAGTCGCAACTTGAATAGACACGCTTCGGGGTCGGAGTGGACATAGTTTTCAGCCTGCCTCCCAAGCCGAGAGAGTTTCCTGTCAAGTGCTTCCAGAAATGTGAAGTTGGACCGTGGGATTTCCATCGTCATGACTCCCGAGTCACCGGGTGCAGCATGTCAGTCAGAATCCTCGCCCCGAGACAGCACTCTTCGACTCGGCGAGTCGAGAGTTGCATCGCGCTCGCGAGTGCGGACGCCCAGCGCACCTCAGCGGGATCCATCCTGCGGTCGAGGAGCGCAATCATGAGCGCTCCGGTCAGAAATCGCTCTTTGAGATCTTCGGGCAGGGCTGCGACTCCTGCGAGGCAGTCGATGAGCGTGAGTCGCGCCATTCTCGCTGGCGACTTCCCTTCGATGCACGCGTCTTCACTCAGTTCCAGCACCGCTTGTGCGAAGAGTCCAGCAGCAGAGGGCTGCGGATCGCACTTCCCAGAACCCGACGCACACGCCATTGCGCGCGCCGTCAAGAACCAGAGGCTTGCTCGTTCAATATCTCGTTCCACGGCAGCAGTTTACGCCTAGGTTTCTGACTTGCGATTGCCCAATTCCTGGAGAATTGCGGTTCGGTGTTGGTCGAGATCTGGAGCAGATCGGCGCGATTCCCGCTGTGCGACCGAACTCATCTTGACGGGGTTACCAGGAACCCGTGTCGAATTCAGCGACGGATCGTCTGTTGGAATGATCATCTTGCGAGCGTCCACCTGGGGCATCGCAATCATTTCTGCCACCGACTGAATAGCTGCGGAGGGCACGCCTGCCGCTTCGAGTTGCCTCAGCCAAACTTCTGCGCGGTCGGACCTCAAGATCTGGCTGATGGTCGCATCAAGTTCGTCAATCTTGTCGAGTCGCGCTGCGTTCGTGGCAAACTGCGGAAGTGTGGCGAGGTCGGGGCGGCCGATCGCAGAACACATCGATGCGAAGAGCGCATCGTTGCCCGCCGCGATGACGATCCACCGATCTGCACATTGAAATGCCTGAAAGGGAGCGATGGAAGGATGTCGCGTTCCGCGCGATGAAGGAACGACGCCAGTACCAGTGCATGTTGTCACCGCAGCTTCGAGAAATGCGATCTGGCAGTCGAGCATCGCAATGTCGATCAAGCATCCCTGGTTTGTGCTCGTGCGCTTGTGTATCGCGCTGACGACGCCGAGCGCCATGTAGAGACCAGCCACAAGGTCACCGACCGAGACTCCGACCCTGACGGGTGGACCATTTGGATGTCCAGTCAGGCTCATCATTCCGCTCAGCGCCTGGGCGATGATGTCGTACGAGGGGCGAGGTGAGAGTGGCCCAGACCTTCCAAATCCTGAGATTGCGCCGTAGATCAGCCGCGGCCATCGTTCGTGCAGGGTCTCCCACCCATAGCCAAGATTCTCCATGACGCGTGGCGAGAAGTTTTCGACGAGGACATCTGCACGGTCGAGAAGCGTCTCAAAGATCGCTCGATCCGATTCATTCTTGAGATCGAGCGCAATGGATTCCTTGTCACAGTTGACGCTGGCGAAATAGAGGCTCTTGCCAGCAAGATGGGGACCGAAGGCGCGAGAATCATCCCCCGTTCCAACGCGTTCCACCTTGATGACCCGAGCGCCAAGCGAGGCCAATACCGAAGCCGCGAATGGCGCGGAGAGCACTCGACCCAAATCGATCACTGTGATTCCGTCGAGCGGAGGCGAGCCGTCGGCATGTACTTCGCGAGAAGGCATGGTCGCAGGATAGATGCGCTCTCTCTTATCGTTCATTCGTGGATACGATTCAGTGCACAAGTCGGACGCGCGCCGCACAGGCCTGTGGCGGAATTGGCAGACGCAGCGGACTTAAAATCCGCAGAGTTCACCCTCATCCGGGTTCAAGTCCCGGCGGGCCTAGCGCGGTTCCGTCCGCCCGAAGTCGAGCGCGGACTAAAGTTCGTCATCGTGCGCGCGATGGATTCGTGCCCGCGGGTGTAGACTTGCGTGAATGATTTCGTTCGTTGAACGACTTCCCCGGCGGGGAAAACAGTTGGTGGCGCTTTGTGCCGATATGGCGATCTTCGCGATTGCGGCGTGGGGGGCTCTTGCGATCCGCCTTGGCGATCTGTGGCCCCGTCTCAACGATCGTTCGGTCCTGCTCCTTTGTGCTGTCGCAGTCGCGGTTGGAATCCCCTTCGCATGGCGATTTGGGCTTTACCGTGAAGTCACTCGATACGTCGGGTTCCAATTCGCTGCACGGGTCGCGTATGCGGTGAGTGCTGCCGCCGCCACGCTTGGATGTGCGGCATTGATGAGCGAGCGGGGAGAGGGGATTCCGAGGTCTGCGATCCTGATTTTCTGGATGATCTCGATGATCGGCATCGGCGCATCGCGCGCGACGGTTCGGTCGTTGCTTCGGCTTCGAGCGCAACAATCGTCAGGAAGAGTTCTTGTCTACGGTGCCGGCGATGTGGGCGCAGGACTTGTTTCCATGCTCGCGCAGGATCGCCGATCGACAATCGTCGGATTTATCGATGACGACCCCAAGCGAGTTGGTCGTGAGATTCGAAGCCTTCGGGTCCATGGAGCAGAGAACATAGCGGCGGTTGTTCGGGAGACCCGTGCGGACACAGTCCTGCTTGCATTGCCGGAGTCGCATCGTCGCCGTCGACGGGAACTCTTCCAGGAACTGGCTGCACTTGGTCTACGGGTGATGATCGTTCCGACTCTGAAGGAGATCGAGGATGGCAACGCTCGCACGGATCCGATTCGATCATTGAAGATCGAAGACCTTCTTGGTCGGGCTGCAGTGCAGCCGATCGCAGAGTTGCTTGCGAGAAATGTTTGCGGTGCCAACGTGCTTGTGACGGGGGCTGGCGGTTCGATCGGGTCGGAACTTGCACGTCAGGTGGTTCGCCTCGGACCACGAAGTTTGGTCATTCTCGACAACTGCGAATTCAATCTTTACACGATTGAGCAGGAGCTTCGAGTGAAGGGTGGACTCGGCAGCGGCGTGCAGATCATCGCGGTTCTCGGTTCGGTGCTGGATCAGGTGAGGCTTGAGCGGGTCATGGCGGATTACCTGATCGAGACAGTCTTCCACGCAGCGGCATACAAGCATGTTCCGATCGTCGAGACGAATGAGATCGAGGGGATCAGCGTGAATGCGATCGGCACGCTCCGAGCAGCGCGGGCAGCGCAGACCGCTGGGGTGAAGTCGTTCGTGTTGATCTCGACCGACAAGGCGGTGCGACCCACAAGCGTGATGGGCGCGAGCAAGCGACTTGCGGAACAGTGCTTGCAGGCGCTTGCGGCCGCGTCAACTGCGGAGGCGAGTCGCTCTTCGCAGCGCGCGAACGCGAAGCCTCGAACTCGATTCACAATGGTCCGTTTCGGAAATGTCCTCGGATCGAGTGGATCGGTCGTTCCGCTTTTCACAGAGCAGATTCGCGGTGGCGGTCCAGTCACGGTCACGCATCCCGACATGACGCGGTACTTCATGACCATTCCTGAGGCAGCGTCGCTGGTCATTCAAGCTGGGGCAATGGGCGCAGAAGGCGATGTGCTCGTGCTGGACATGGGCGAGCCTGTGCGCATTTTCGATCTCGCGCAGAACATGATTCGGCTCGCCGGGTTCAGCGTCAGGGACGCGCAGCACCCTGACGGAGACATCGCGATCCAAGTCACGGGTTTGCGCCCGGGGGAGAAACTCTTCGAAGAGTTGCTCATCGGCACCGACTGCTCTCCCACGGAACATCCTGGAATCCTGAGGGCCCACGAACCATTCATGGCGTGGAACCTTCTTCAGTCGAAACTCGACGTTCTTGAGGCGACGCTTGATCAGCACGATGTTCCGAAGGCACGTCTCATCCTGAATGAACTGGTCTTTGACGCCGTCGACCAGTCAGAAGTCCACGGGCGGGCGATTTAGGCTGCCGCTCAGGTGTTTCGCAAGCGCAATTTCCTAGACTTTGCCCGTGCTGTCGCTAGTATTCGGCTATGAATCGCCACGCGAGGCTCGGATTCACATTGGTCGAGTTGCTCGTTGTGATCGGCGCGATCACTTTGCTGGCCGGACTCCTCGTACCTGCGATCGGAATGGCGCGAAGGTCGAGCAACGCGACAGCGAGTCAATCCAACTTGAAACAGTGGGCTGCTGCGACGATCAACTATTCAGACGTCAACAAGAACCGCTTGCCGTGGGAGGGTGCTCCCGGGAATGGAACCTCAGCGACCAGTTCGATGGAGGCAAACTTGCTTGAGCGTTCATTCTGGGCGAACGCGCTCGCGCCGCTGGTTGGAGTTACCCCATACAACAAGTTGGTAGACCAGTCGGCACCGACCGTGGAGAGTCTGCCAGCGCCGAAGAGTCGATCAGTCTGGATTGATCCGGGAGCCGAACCAGACCCCAGCGCGCCATGGGAATTCGCAGTTGGAAAGACATTCTATTTCAATTATGTTCCCAACTGCAGACTGAACGACGGGATCGTGGCATCTGCTCCCCCAGGGACGCTGCCGATTAGCCAACAGGTCATCTCCATGCCACAGATCTCGAACGCTTCGAGCACGGTCTTGATGATGGAAACGAGGAGCCGCGCCAAGGAACTCTCAGCGGTCGACCCTTACTTTGGAGCGGCTCTCGATGTATGCAATGGCGACTGGCATGTCTTTCCAAATCGGTATTTCGACGGTGGGCATATCGCATTCGTTGATGGGCATGTCGCGCTCGTCCTGACAGATGTCGCAACGCGCTCTATCCAAGGACTTCGGGATCCAGGTCAACCGGGCGGCGACTGGAATTACCCAAGCAAGTTGATTTGGAATCCATCTGGCGTCGCGGGTGATGTTCCGCCGAGCGTGGCGTGGTGAAGCAGCCCAAGCATCCGCCGGCATGAATTCGGCGCTCCTGCAATAATTCGCCTATGCCTTGGCGCCTCATAGGAACATCGACGGACGGGGAGTTGGATCTCTCGCTGACGCCACCCGATGTCATCACGATCGGGCGCGGATCGGAGTGTTCTGTTCATCTGACACAGCGGCAGGTTTCACGGCTACACGCCGAAGTGCACTGGGCTGCGGGGACTGGCCGCGAGGCGGGGCACTGGCGGGTGCGTGACTGCGCATCGACTTCGGGTACCAACCTCAATGGAGTTCGATTGACTCCCCACCGCGAAGTGCGGCTCTATCACGGGGACTCTCTGGAGATTCGGCCGTGGAAATTCTTGGTTGAAGGACCAGCATCGGATCAGACGGTGGGAGCGGTCTCGAGAACGCTGGTTGCCGAACCAGAGAGCGAAGATGAGTTCGTAGCCCTCGCGGCTCTGCAGCCCGCGGCCCAATGGGATCGAGGACTGCTCGAGCGCCTCTTGGAAGTGAACAAGGACATCGCTCGCGCTGAGGACCTCACCACAGTCGGTCGGATTGCGGTCGAGGCACTGGCGAGTGCAATCGGCTACACGAATGTCGCGTTCCTGCGACCGATCGCTGGAGCAGTCTTCCCTGAGGTCGTCGCGCAAACTGGCGAGATTCTTGGATCGCGCGGGGAAGTTCAAGTCAGTCGCAGTCTCCTGAAGCGCGCGCGAAATGGTGCGTATGTGCATCGTGGCGGACCGGCTCCAGGCGGCACCCTCGCGGCGAGTCTTGCATCGCTCAATATCCGCCAGGCGATCGTTCTGCCTGTCGAGTCTGGTCCGATGTTTTTCGGTTGGCTTTATCTCGACAATCGCACCGGAGGCGCATCCGAGTCACGACAGGATGAAGCTGTCGGATTCGCGGCAGCCGTCGCTGGATTTGCCGGACTTGCGCTCTCGAGTTTCGCGCGCGTTGAGATTCAGCAGCGAAACCTGCTGGACCAACAGGAGGCGTTCGGATGGACGATGATCATGCTCATCCGCGCCATCGATGCGGTCGACCCGTATACCGCAGGTCACTCTGAGCGAGTCAGCGAATTCGCAAAACTGCTTGCGCAGGCCGCAAACTTCCCGGACGAACACGTCGAGCAGACGCGTGTCTGCGGATTGCTCCACGACATCGGCAAACTCCACGTCAATCCAGAGATACTCCGCAAGGCGACGCACCTCGATGCTGCAGAATTCGCGCAGATCCAGCAACACCCTCAGAAGGGGTACGACATGCTCAAGGACATTCCGCGGCACCGCGAACTCTTGCCTGGAGTCTTGGAGCACCATGAGCGGTGGGACGGCAGCGGATATCCGCGCAAACTGAAGGGGGAGCAGATTTCGCAGATCGGTCGTGTCCTTTGCATCGCGGATTGTTTCGACGCAATGACGAGCGCGCGCTCATACCGCCCCGCGCGGACGATCGCGGATGTGCGAGGAGAGATTGAGCGATGCCTTGGCACCCACTTCGACCCCGAACTCGGACGGACCTTTCTTTCGATTCGAGACGACGCACTTCAAGCGAAGATGACGCAATCCTCTGCGCGAACGAACGGCTGAGCGAGACGCGTCGAAGTTGAGGCACACAGCGAATCGAGATCAGATCGGGGAAGCCGAACATCCCAACCCGTGTAGCCCGTCGAAAGACCTCCCGCGCGAGTTGCGGAGCCGGCAAGCGTCCGCGCCGCCGGCGAGCATGTCTGAGCGCCGGGAGGTCCTTTCGCGGGCTTCACGCTTCTGTGTCCCGTTTCGTTCTATTTCCGCCCGAAATCCGCCGGATTCTCGCCGCGAAGCGATACATCCCAGCGCGCCATCATGGCGTACCACTTCGTGCGATCAGCCGCCTGTAGCCACTCGCTCGCGCTCTGAACCGCGCGTGCGAAAGTCGGGTCACAGACTGCACCGATGTTGATGGTCGTCTTGATTTTTCCCGTGCGAAACCAACTCAGCGCTGTCACCGAGTCACTCAACAGCGTTGTGCAACTCAGTTCGCCACGTTCAATCCGCTGGCATGCATCGACGATCGCGAGGAATTCTCCAAGGTTGTTGTGTCCGCGCTGATGCATTGCACTTCGAAAGACCTCGCGCCATGCGCCCCTCGCTGTGAACTCGACGCCGCGCCACTCGGTTGGCCCGATCATTGATCCACCGAACTTCGAGCAGTCCACCACCAGTTCGCCTGCGTTCCCACGAACGGCAGGACTCGTCACGCGCTCACGGACTGAATCACTCTCACGGCCTGAAGCGTGCGGGTCGTCGGCGCGGCCTGGATTTGCCATGCTGACCGCGCACTCGATCCCGTCGAGCGCGGCCGCGAGTGCACGCGCGGCGTTCCCCTGCGGCACGATGCTGAGTTTGCCCTTCTTTCCAAGGTGAATCTGCAATTTGCCACTCAGGTTGGTGCCCTCGACAACCGCATCGAGCCTTCCCCATGTTCCCTCGTCCATGACGCGAACTTCGGCAACCAGAAAGCCGGCATGCGCGAGCGGGCGTTCGAGTTTGGTGAGTTCACCGCGCAGCCGCGACTCGACGGAACCGCTCACGACTTCGAGTTCTCTGGTGTGGATTCCTTCGGCGCGGGACCAAGCATGATCGAAAGCCACCGGAGGTCATTCGTGTGATCGAGAAGAATCTTGGCGAGCATCGTCAACGGGACCGCTAGCAGCATCCCAACCGGTCCAAGCATGTATCCCCAGAAGACCAACGACAAGAAGACAACGGTGGTCGAGAGTCCGAGCCTTTGTCCCATCAACTTGGGTTCGACGACGCTACCGATGAAGACGTTGATCGCGGTGTACACGCCAGTCGCAATCAGAGCGCTTCCAGGACCAAGCAATACCAGTGCCAGCAAGATCGCCGGAATCCCAGCAAGGATCGCACCAAACACTGGGACGAAGTTGAGCATGAATGCCAAGAGCCCGAGAGCGAGCGGAAAGGGAACCCCGATCCACCAAAGCGACAGCGCCACAAGCACCGCAGTCAGAAGGCTTGTTTGCGTCTTGACGACGAGATAGGTCGTCATGTCCTCGAGGACTCGAAACCACGGCCCCATTGAAGTCTGATCGACCGAGAATGCTGCGCGAAGTTTCGCGGGAATGCTCGCAGCCTCTGCCAAGAGGAAACAGGTCGTCAAGAAAACAAAGACGCTGTCGCGCAGGACGCCGACGAGCGCGCTGAGTGTCGTGCCGAGGACACCCATGATCGCCGAAGGATTGAGAATGTCCGTGAGTGGCGTCTCTCCCACGTTCACGCCGCGCTGCCGCAGCCACGCATCGGTGGATTGGAACTGGGCCTGCAGCTTGGTCGTGTACTCCGGGAGATTGCTTGAGAATGTCGAGACGGCACCGGCTGCAATCACGCCCGCGAGGAGCAATCCGCCTAGTACCAGCGCCAAGACAATCGTCGATGCAAGCCACATCGGTGCACCACGCCGCTGCAGTGCAACAATTGGCGGGAGCGCGACTGTCGCGATAAAGAGCGCCGCCAGTACGGGGATAATGATGGTCGATGCCGCGCGAACGCCTGCGCAGGCGATCACGAATGCGGCGATGACGAAGAGGATGCTCCCGCCGCCGCGGCCGGCTTGCCGCACTTCAGAGTCGTTCAATGCAACTCCCGAATGCGCAGGTTTCGAAATGCGACACGGTCGCCGTGGCCGAGAAACCCGATGTATCCGCTCTGGCGTCGCAGTCCGGGATGCTCCTTGCCGTCGATCGTCCCTTGCGTGGCAGCGGCCTCGATGTCTGCATCGACGATGACCTCGCCATTGAGGATGACTTGGATATGCGATCCCTTCGCGATGATTTCTTGAGAGTTCCACTCGCCGACTGGTTTGAGATGTTCACGCTTTGCGGGAAACACTCCGTAGATCGAACCATGAAACTGCCACGGCTTCAACGTGGCATACTTCGGATGCGAGTTGTCGAGAACTTGGATCTCCATGCCGACATAGGCGGCGTCGCCCTCGAGCGGCATTCGAATTCCAATGCCGTTGTTCGCGCCGGCCGTCAGCTGGAATTCAAAGCGAAGGTCGAAATCTGCGTACTTCTTCGCAGTCAATAGATTTCCGCCTGCGGGCTGGCAGACGATGGCGCCTTCCTCGACGGCATAGCCTTTTATGTCGCCCTTCCATCCGTCGAGAGACTTGCCATCGAAGATCGCCGTGAACCCTGCTTCGCCCGACTTCGGCGGCGGAGCGGCTGGTGCGGTTGCGGGAGGCACGGTTGGCTCTGCTGCGGGCGGCGCAGGAGGCGGGGTGGATTGTCCGAGCGCGAAGGCGATCACAATCGCGATTGCAAAGGTGTGTGCCACGCGGGCAGGATACGCCAGGACAGTATCGTGGCGCAGATGACCATCGTGCTCTTTGCCGTCTTATCTCTCGCGCTCCAGGGCGCAGGGATTGATTCAGTCATGCAAGGCGCCGATGCGACACCCAGCGCGCCGACGGTAAGCGCTGATGTGCAAGCCGCGCCCGCGATTCCACAGGTGAAGCTCAAGCGCGTGTGGCCGAAACTGAAACTGAGGCGACCGATTCAGGTCATCTCGCGTCCCGACCGCACCGACCGGCTCTATGTTGTCGAGCAGGCGGGGAAAATGATCGAGATCGACACCACAAACCCCGATGATGAGGGGCGAGTCGTGATGGACATCCGCGATCCCGTCCACGACAAGTTCAATGAGCAGGGGCTTCTTTCGGTGGTGTTCCATCCGAAGTTCGCCCAGAATCGCTTTATCTATGCGTGGTACACAGCGAAGAAGACCGCCGACAAACCTGATCGTGAGGTGCTCGCTCGATTCACTGCAGGGACGGACGATTCATTCGACTTCGCTACGCAATTCATTCTTCTTGAAACTCCCGACCCCGCATGGAATCACAACGGTGGAACCCTGCTCTTCGGCGCTGATGGGTACCTCTATCTCTCGACAGGCGACGGCGGGGCGGGCAACGACCCGTGGGGGCACGGGCAGAATCGCGGTCTTCTCTTTGCAGCTGTGTTGCGGCTTGACGTCGATCACCCATCCGACGGCAAGGCGTATGAGATTCCCAGCGACAATCCATTTGTAGGAGTGCCCGGCGCGGCGCCTGAGGTGTTCGCGCACGGGCTTCGCAATGTCTGGCGCATGTCGTTCGATCGTTTGACGGGCGAACTCTACGGCGGCGACGTCGGGCAGAACGCGTGGGAGGAGATCGACATCATCACGAAGGGTGGAAACTTCGGTTGGCGTCCGCGGGAGGGATTTCACCCGACTGCTGGGGTCCCAGATTCAAGTGAAGCCGACCCGAAGTTCATAGAGCCGATCGCAGAGTATTCGCACCGCGATGGCGTCTCGGTCACTGGTGGATTTGTCTACAGAGGAACTGCGTTCCCAGAAATGGTCGGCGTCTATCTCTATGCCGACTACGAGTCGGGAACGATGTGGGGACTGCGAGCCGTAGGCGGGAAGTTGGCTCTAGGCCCAGTCGTCGTTGGCGGAAACCGCGGATTTCACCCAGCAAGTTTCGGCGAGGCGTTGGATGGTTCGCTCTTCATGTGCGGAACGGACAAGAGCGCGGATGGTCCAGGGATGATTTTTGCGATCTCCGCGGCGAAGTGACCTGAGCGAGCTCTGCCGCACAAAGACTTGAAGAAACGTGTCCCGAACTCGGAAATCAAGGGCAATCTGAGTAGCGCCAAGACCTGCCTTTGCAATCCACGGGCAATCCAAGGGCAATCCAAGGGCAATCCAAGGGCAATCCAAGGATTGCGTCGTGTGTTTTGTAGACACCCGTCATTACCATCTTGGGGCTTCGCAGACTCATGACAGACCTGACCCCAACCGACCTCCTACCGAAAGAGCGTTCACAAATGCTGCAATTCCAAGCGCGGTTTTCACTTCATACTTGTGCGTTGATTTTGGCTTCGTCCTTAGGACTTTTTCTCGCCAGCGAGAGCGCTCTCGCTTTTCAGGGATCCCCAGCCGGGGCGAGCGGTTCGGGCAAGGCGGCGGCGCAGCCAAAGCAGGACGGCGCCCGCGGTCAAGGTCAGGGCGAGGGTCAAGGTAGAGGTCAAGGCCAAGGTCAAGGCCAGGGTCGCGGGCAGGGCGGTGGCGGACGAGGAGCATTTGGCTTTGGCGGTGGTGGACAGGGTGGCCAAGGTGGTCGTGGGGGCATGGGCGCCTTCGGGCAACTGACGACGCGGTACAAGCCAGACTTCCTGCGGCGCGACATTCCGCTCTTCAAAGAGCAACTCGATTTTGACGAGGGGCAGATGTCGATCATCGAGACGCTCGTGAATGACTACGACCTCGCGTTCAACCCTGCTGCAGAAGCATCCCAGGAAAAGATTCGGGAGGCGGGAATGCGGATGTTTCAGAGCTTCATGGGCGGCGACATGCGAGAAAAGATGCGATCGATGCGCGAGACGATGCAGGCCGATATCGCCCAGTTGGAAGTCGAGAATGGCGGGCCAGTCTCCGACGAGGCTCGGCAGAAGTTCATCTCGGATCGGATGACGAAGTTGGGCGATGAGATGGCGACGGAGCGCAAAGCGACTGGCGCAGATCTTGAAACGAAGGCAGTTCTTGAAGAGATCTTTGCGGAATCCAACCGCTGGACTGCCGAGAAAGCCGCGCTGAAAAAGCCCGTCGTCGACGGTATCGAGGCGCTGCTTGCCCAAGATCAAGTGGCGAACTGGGCGAAGTTCCAGCGGTTCTTGCGCCGCGAGAAATCTATGGATAACGCCGTGCTTTCGGGTGAAGCGACAAACCTTCTAATTGTGATGGATGAGGCAGGGCTGTCGCAGCCGTCGATTGATGGGTCTGTGAAGACTCTCGATGATTACGAGATTCAACTCGACAATGCGCTCGTTGCTCGAGACACGTTCATCGAGCAAAGCGATCCGAAGTTGATGCGATCGGTCTTGGATGGAGACGTCCCTGGCGCAAAGTCAATTGCCGAACGACAGATCGCTCTGCGCAAGGCAATTCGGGAGGTCAACGATCAGTTCCGAACGATGATCGTTGGCGCGATGCCGCCAGAAGATGGAGCGAAATTCAATCAGGCGGCATTGGCGGCGTCATTCCGTCGCATCTACCGAGCAACTCGCGCTGCCGAGACATTTACAAAGGCGCTTGAAATCGCGGACCTCTCGGCGGAGGCGCGGACTGCAATCACAGCAATGCAAGTCAGTTACCTGACAGAGCTCGCGGGACTCAACGATCGGCTCGTGACTGCGACACGTAAGGAAGAACCGCAGCAACGTCTTGAAGAGTCGGAGCGCATGATTGGTGTGATCGCTGGTACGACTTCTCCAATGCAGATGATGGGTCGGCAGTTTGGTTCCACCGACGCCGCAGACCCCATTGGCAAACTGATGGATGAGCGGGGCGAACTCGGCACGCGCTATATGGAGCAAGTCAACAGCCTCCTCACGCCAGACCAGCAGAAACTGGTGCCGCAAGGTCGAGATGGCGGTCGCAATCAAGGGGCATTTGGCATCGGAAAGATCTCTGATCTTCCAGAGCAATTCCAAGAACGTGCGAAGGCGGCGGACAAGAACAAAGATGGCTCGATCGATGAGTCGGAGCGTGGCGAAATGCTCCGCGGTATGGGCGGTGGAGGACAAGGTGGCGGTGGTCAGGGCGGCGGACAGGGCGGCGGACAGGGCGGCAGAGGCGCTACTGGCGCAAACTGATCGACGACCCGATCGAACTCTGATTGCTTGCGCGGGCTGCGCGGCTCACTTGCGGGCCACAGCGACCGTCAGTTCGACTCGACCTGGCTTGACGAGTGCGTTGGCGGGGACGCTCTCTTGCACGAGCACACCAGCGGCGATCACGGCACCCTTGCCGATGACTGTCAATCCGCCGAGGATCGTCGCGTTCGCGTAGACCGTCACATTGTCCCTGAGCGTCGGGTGTCGTTTCTCACCACGCCGCAGTGATCCATCCGCGTGTCTGTCGAAGCGGCGCGCGCCGAGCGTGACTCCTTGGTAGAGCGTGCAGTTGCGCCCGATGACGGCCGTTTCGCCAATCACCACACTCGTGCCGTGATCGATGAAAAACCCAGAACCGATTGTCGCGCTCGGATGGATGTCGATTCCCGTTGAGTCATGTGCAGACTCGGAGAGCATGCGCGGAATCAGCGGCACACCGAGTCTTATGAGTTCATGCGCGATTCGATGGATGCACAGCGCGCGAAGTCCCGGGTAACAGAGCACGATTTCCGCACGCGTCTTCGCGGCAGGATCTCGTTCGAAGGCTCCTTCAAGGTCAATGATCAGGACACGTTGAACCTTTGGGAGTGCGCGCAAGAGTCCACGGATCGCCCGATTCGCCTCTGTTCGCGCGCGCTTGGGCGCGGCGCCGGAAGCGATGTAAGCCGTGACGAGTTCTGGGTGAAGCAACTCTGTGACATCTGCGAGGATTGCGTCGGTTGACTCACTGAGCGGACCTGCGACGGCGAAGATTGCGTTGTGCAATCTGTGCGCGATCCACGCAACCGCATCGAAGTTGGGGAGCGCATTGCGCGATCGAGTCTCGCGTGGCGCTCCCTTGGCAAGCACCTTCGCAGTCGCAGCGACAGCCCTTCGAATGGATGTTGACTCATTCCGCGGCGCTGGAGTGTTGCGACGACTCACCTTCCGATGATCCTAGTGGCAAGACCAAGAGCTCGTTGCAGGATGAGGGGCGCGACAGTCACTTACCCTGGCGGTGGCTTGACCTGCGATTCGCTGTCGCGCAGCGTGATGCCGCGTTCGCGCGCCGTATCGTAAATCGTCGCGAAGAGCCCCACCAACGGGAATCGTCCACCGAGTGGACTCGCTCCCAGCCTGCGCAGGAGCGCGTGCGGCGCATGCGCTGACGCGGGTCGCGACTCCAAATCGTGGAGGCGCCTACCCGGTCGCCAAAAGTCATGAAGAAGGTTTTCGATCGGCGTGACGAGTGCGTGATCGCTTGCGGCCTGCGGAAGCGGATGCGCCTGATTTTCGCCGCGAGTCGAAAGGGTGCGCTTCTCGTGGATGCGCTCAAGCACGCGCGCCACTGGCATTCCGCGCAATTGAAAGAGCAGAAGTGGTTCAGCTTCGATGCGTTCTGCCAAGATGTGCATCATCGAGACGACGTGCTTGCATGGCTGCTCTGCGCCGCAACTGCACTTGAGGATTGGGTCGCAACTGGCCTTCGATCCAGGCTTCATTGGGACGAGTGGCGTGCGAATCCCAAGCGACGGGATGAGGTCCGCGACGGCGGCAGGCAATTCTCCAACCAAGAATCGCGCGGCAAAGACCGCCTCTGCGCAGAGGGCAGTGATGACCTTGTCCCACTCTTCGGGCGTCCAACTGGCGAATGTGATTTCGACTTGGTACGGGCGCGATAAACGCCCTTGGACCGATGAGACAACTTGACTGGTCGAGACGAGCAGTGTCACCGTCTGCCCCGAGAGTGCGTATGAGTGCCCCTCTTCGACCGCGTCGGTGTTCGCTGCGAGCAGCGTTGCCCGAAAGAGCGGGTCGGCAGTCCAAGGAAAGTTCTCTATTCCACCCTTGCGCTTGAACTTGTAGCCACCAATGACTCGCCGCGGGTTTTCCGGTGGACGCGGCTTGTTCTGTTCTGGCCACTGGGTCATTCGGCCCCCTCCAGTCCAGTTCGACGAAGCGTCAGAAGGTCGCGAAGTTGTCCACTCGAAAGTTCAGTGAGCCACGCATCGCCTGCACCGATGATGTTGGTCGCAAGTTCGGTCTTCTGTTCGATCATTTGGTCGATTCGCTCTTCGAGAGTTCCCGTGCAGATGTACTTGTGCACATTCACGGTGCGAGCCTGCCCGATGCGAAATGCGCGATCGGTTGCTTGATTCTCGACGGCGGGGTTCCACCAGCGATCGAAGTGGAAGACATGATTCGCGGCCGTGAGATTGAGCCCGACTCCACCAGCCTTGAGACTGAGCACGAAGATCGGCGTCGTCCCATCTCCCTTTTGGAATCGCTCGACCATCTCGTCTCGTTTTGCCTGCGGTGTGCCGCCATGAAGGAAGAGCGCTTCGACATCGAGCATTTGCCGAATCATCGCGACCAGCAGATGCCCCATTTGGCGATACTGCGTGAAGACCAGAGCGCAATCGCCGGCTGCGACCAACTCCTCCAGCATCTCCATCAGCCGCTGCGTCTTCCCACTGCGGGCTGGATTGAGCGCACTCGCGGGGAGAATCGCTCGATATCCATTTCCCGAATCATTCGCGCTGTCGTCCGCGTCCGTCGCGCTGTCGAGTGAGACCGCCGCCTTCGCTGCTGAACCGCGCGTCGCACCGCTGCCGAGCGCCTCACCGAGATAGTGGGCAGGGTGGTTGCAGATCTGTTTCAGTTTGACGAGCGCGCTGAGCACAAGTCCTCTGCGTCGGATTCCCTCTGACTGATCGACTTTCTGGAGCATTTCCGCGACGACTTCCTCATAGAGCTTCACCTGCTCGTCGGTGAGCGCAATGTTTTGGCGGCTCTCCACAAGAGGAGGCAGGTCACTGATGACAGTTCGGTCGGTCTTCAGTCGGCGCAGGATGAACGGCCGCACGAGTGACCGCAGTCGCTCGGCAGCCTTCGCATCACGGTTGCGTTCGATCGGCGCGGCAAAGCGACGTCGGAAGTCCTGATTCGTCCCGAGGTAGCCCGGGCAGCAAAATTCCAAGATCGACCAGAGTTCTGCGAGGCGATTTTCGACGGGCGTTCCAGTGAGCGCTACCCGCGACATCGTTTCAATCGATCGGATGGCGGCGGTCTGCTTGGTAGGGGGATTCTTGATGTACTGCGCTTCGTCGAGCACGACTCTTCGCCACTTCACCGACTGCAGTGTCTCCTTGTCGCGCACGACGATCGCGTAGGTGGTGAGAATCACATCATGCTCCTCGGCGACATGCGTGAATCGTTCGCCTCCGGGTCGATCGAGCCCGTGCTGAATATGAACTTTCAACTCAGGAGCGAATCGCGCGAGTTCGCGCTTCCAGTTTCCCATGACGGACATCGGAGTCACCAGCAGCGACGGACCAACGCGCGCGGCGCCAACGATTGCCCGCTCGTGCTGGAGCAGAGCGATCAACTGGATTGTCTTGCCCAGTCCCATGTCGTCAGCGAGACACGCACCCAATCCGATGCGATCGAGGAAAACGAGCCAACTGAGCCCAGAGAGCTGATAGGGTCGGAGCGTTCCGCGAAACGCTTCCGGTGGACCCGTCATTTGGAAACTCTCACTCGCACCCGTGCTTGTCAGCAACTGGCGAACCCATCCAGTCGCTTAGACACCACACACTGGAAGCGCCTCTGGAGGTCCCACGATTCCGTCGGCCATGCGAGGCGCGTCGACGAGCGTCAACCCGCCACCAGGATCCCCGTACGGTGAA
>CAYHHO010000063.1:0-17099 GCA_964356445.1 uncultured Singulisphaera sp.
TGCAACTCTTGGCGATCGCGAGGGTTCATTCTGCGCCTAATACGCCTTCGCCCAGACAACCCGCTTCTGACTCGGCGCACCAGTGATCACGCACTTTCCTGGTCCATCGCCATCGTCGAGTGGAATGCATCGAACTGTCACGCCGAGGCGATCCTTCACATCGGCTTCGACCTTGGGATCGCCGCAGAAGTGCGCCAGCGCAAACCCACCGTGGATCGGCGTGGGCGTGTTCTCTGGCACCTTCGGGGCAGCAAAGTACGACTCGAACTCTGCTGCCGTATCAATCGACTTCGTGTGCGACGCCTGAAAGTCGGCCGCACGCTTGAACATCCCGTCTTGGATTTCCTGCAGGAGCGCACCGATTGACTGCACGAATTCGGCTCGCTTGACGGCGACTTTTTCTTTGTGCGGTCGATCCCGCCGCGCCATGAAGACGCTCTCCGCGGCCATGTCTCGGGGACCAACCTCTACTCGAACCGGAACACCCTTCTTGATCCAGTTCCACGCCTTGTCGCCGCCGCGCATGTCACGTGCGTCCAGGTGAACCTGCACAGGACGCCCATCGAATGACTGCTTGCGAAGATCTTCGGCGAGCGATCGCGTCCACGCCTGAATCGCCGCGGCGTCTTCTGGTTTGTGAACGACTGGAATGATCACAACCTGCGCTGGCGCCAGTTTCGGCGGCAGCACGAGTCCATCATCATCGGAGTGCGCCATGATCATCGCGCCGACGAGTCGCGTGCTGACTCCCCACGAAGTCGTCCAAGCAAACTGCTGCTGGCCCTGCGCATCGAGGAACTGGATTTCGCTGGCCTTGGCAAAGTTCTGTCCGAGGAAGTGGCTCGTACCAGCCTGGAGTGCGCGGCGATCCTGCATCATCGCCTCGATGCAGTAGGTATCGACTGCGCCAGGGAACCGTTCGCCATCGGTCTTGCGCCCCTTCACAACTGGCATCGCCATCCAACCTTCTGCAAAGTCGCCGTACACATGCAACATCTTCATCGTCTCTTCGATCGCCTCATCCTTGGTGGCGTGGGCAGTATGCCCCTCCTGCCAGAGAAACTCTGCTGTCCGCAGAAAGAGGCGGGTTCGCATCTCCCACCGAACAACATTCGCCCATTGATTGATGAGCAGCGGAAGGTCGCGGTAACTCTGAACCCACTTCGCGTAGGTCGCGCCAATGATCGTCTCGGATGTTGGGCGGACGACAAGCGGCTCTTCGAGTTCGCCCGCCGGAATCAGTTTGCCATCTGGGCCCATCTCGAGGCGATGGTGCGTGACGACCGCACACTCTTTGGCGAATCCATCGACATGCGCGGCCTCCTTCTCGAGAAACGAGACTGGAATGAACAGCGGAAAGTATGCGTTGCTATGTCCCGTCGCTTTGAACATGCCGTCGAGGACACGCTGCATGTTCTCCCAGATCGCGTATCCCCATGGCTTGATCACCATGCAGCCACGCACCGGAGAATTCTCCGCGAGTTCGCCAGCGCGAACGACCTGTTGGTACCACTCCGAATAATTCTCGCTGCGTGTCGGTGTGATTGCCGTTGTGGGAGGTGCCATCCCCAAAGCCTAGCGAAAATGCTGGGGTCACCCCTGCGGGCGGGAGCGCGCGATTTGAACTCGTGCGCGCATCTTCTGTGCCACCTGCGATGCACTTGCTCGAAGGGCACGCCGAGACTGCTCTCGCGCGAAGCGCACCGCTTTCGATCGAAGTGTGAGCGCACGCCGCGCGAGCGCACGACCCTCTGCTGTGGTTCCTTCGATTTTGTCGGCGAGCAATCCCAGATCGCGCGCTCGGCCAAGTGCACTCGCCACCGACCGCAGTCGCTTGCTCGCTGAGTTCGTCGAGTCGTCAACACAAGCAGCAAGCACAGCGATCTGGTCGGCGAGTCTCTGAAACTTCTTGCGCATCTCGTGAATCTCGCTCTCACCGCGGCCGAGCCAAGAGCGTTGCGCGAGTTTGCGCGCCTTCTGCCATGATCGTGAGAACCGCTCGACAACGTCGTGCCAGTCCATTTGCGCTCCGGCACAGAGCCGCATCGACCGCTGCGCGTCAGCGATGCCCTCCAGCGCACTGAGCAGCGGCTTCGCGGCGATCGCGATGTTCGACACGCTCGACGGTGAATTCTCGTCCGAGGTCAGCGGCTTCCCACGCAGCGCGCAGAGCTCTTCGAGAAGCAGTGCAAGCGCGTCGCGCTGGCGAAGTTCTGCGAGGCACTCTTTCGACCGCCGAAGTCCGCCTTTCGCCGAATCGTTGCCGCGCCGAAAGCCAAGACTCAGCAAGGACCTCAGCGACTGCAATCGTTTCAGCGAACGTCGTGCTGTATGGACTGCCTCGAGGCGCTCACCCATCGGGATCGACTCATCCGCTGCGGTTCTCACCGCAGTTCGAACCCAATCGAATTCGTCCGAGAGCACGATGCGCGCACTCACCCGCGCTTGAATGGCTGGGTCAAGGAGGCCGCTCGAACGAGCGATCGATGGTTGCACTGCACCGAACGCGGAGTCGCCACCAGCAAGACCGGACTTGTCAGCGGAACTATCTCGAGCGATCGCAATCCGATCAACCGCCTCCAGCGCCTCGCGCGGTGCGATCGTTCGAGTCGTTCGAGTCGTTCGAGTTGTGCTCGTCTTCGTGCCCATCGCCCGGATCACTCGGTCAAGGCGTCGGGCGTGGCTGGTCTATCACTGCCTGTGGCGTATTCGCAACGGGCGCTTCAACCGGCACGAGCCACGTTTGCCACATCGTCGGCAGGTACGGCTGAGCCGTTGCACCAGTGAAGTGCACGGTCCCCAACTGATAGATGCCCTTGGTTGGATAGACCACATCAACTTCGGCGCGCGCTCCAGAGAGTCGAACCTGTCGAACAGACCAGACCTTGGTGTCGCCTTCCTTCATCGGACGACCAACATCAAGCCGCTTGCTCACGATTCGCCACACCTGATTCGGAGTCGTCGGCGGAAGGTTGAACACAAGTTCTGCCGAAGCATCGCTGTTCTGATGGGCATACTTCAACGCATCGGCCATCAGGTTTGGCAACGGCTGAAGGCTTGGATCGGCTTTCGGCGCGCCGGGATACTCGGGGTAGGTCATCGTGCCAGCACAACCCGACAAGACCGCAGCGAAAAAGACGACGCCGCTCGCCGCGACTGCCCATCCCGATTTCAGCAGTGGATTGCGCATTATTTCTCCGCGCGTTGAACGAACCAATACTCCATATCGATCGGTGCCTGACGACCGAAGATGGTAACGAGCACCCGGACCTGGCCCTTGTCCGGGAATACTTCGTCGATTGTTCCTTCGTAACCCTGGAAGGCGCCTTCCTTGATCGTGACATTGTCGCCCTTGTGAAGATCCATCTTCAACTGCGGCGCTTCTTGAGCAGGCTTCGAGTCGAAGAGCATCTTCTCGACTTCGGCGACAGACATCGGGGTCGGTCGTCCAGCCGTTCCAACGAAATCTCCGACGCCTGTCGTTTCCTTAATGAGGAAGAACACATCCTGTGGAATTCGACCGTCTGGCTCGAGGCGCATCTCAACGAAGACGTAGCCAGGGTAAAGCTTTGTCTCGGTGACAGTCTGCTTGCCCTGCTTGCCGAGCACCTTGACCTTCTCGGTTGGCACCATGATTCGTCCGACGAGATTTTCCATCCCTTCGATCTGAACCTTCCGAAGAAGCGTGCTCCGCACGGAGTCTTCCTTGTTGCTCGCGACGCGAAGCACGAACCAATCCATGCCTTCGCGGAACATCGGCAGCTCGCCATCGGCAAGCGGCATCGTCGCCGTTGCTTCGGATGCGGTCGGACGGATCACAATGCGGGTGGTCTCGACTCCCATGCTGCGCACAGTCGCGGCGTTGGGACGTGCGTCGCCAGGACGCACAGCGCGAAGATTGCGCGGCCCAGCGGGCTCCGCGGGCGCAGCCGCTGCCTTCGCCCTCGGCTTTCGCTTGGGCTTCGCCTTGCCAGTTGCTGCAGGCGTCACATCATCTGATCCAACATCGGATGAACTCGGTTCGTTTTCGTCAGTTGAATTCATGTCAGGTCCCTGGCTCCAGCACTCGCAATTGCACGAAGAGGAAAAAGAAGGCTTGATCGAAGAGGAAACAGAACAGCGCAATCAATACGCTCGTGAAAATCACAATCAACGTTGAACCACTCACCTCGCGGCGTGTTGGCCAACTCACTTTCTTCATCTCCGTCTCAGTGGCCACGAGGAAGTCAACCGTCGACGCGTGTCGGGCGGTGAGCAGATAGATCGCTGGACAGCAGAGCGCAACGAAGAGACCGCCGATACCCCAAGACATGTAGATCGGATTGATCCCCACATCGACGGTCTCGAAGATGTCGTGCAACCACCAACCGCCGAGCATGGCGATCACTCCACCTGCCGTGGCTGAGATCACACGAGTCCAATAGCCTTGTCCGAGCTTGTACATGATCGTTCTGTCCTAGTTCAACACTTTCGATGAGACCCGAGCGAACCCGCCTAAGAACACGCCGAGAGGGGATCGAACCCACGACCTGCGGATTTGGAATCCGCTGCTCTACCAGCTGAGCTATCGGCGTCTCGGCAGAAACAATCCAATGTCATTTCCGCTTGATTTTGTGCAATGTGTGCCGACGAAGACGGGGACTGAACTTTTTGAAGCCAAGCTTCACCTTCTCAGCGATTCCGCCTTTGACGCGGATCTCTGCTCGGTAGTTCAGGTCACCCGTTTCGGTGCACTGCAGCCAGACATATTCACGATCGAGGCTCTTTTTTGCCATGACTTAGCTCAGAATCTTTGAGACAACTCCCGAACCGACCGTCTTGCCACCCTCACGGACAGCGAAGCGGACTCCTTCTTCCATTGCAACGCCCTTACCTTCGAGATCGACCTTGAGCTTGACGTTGTCGCCAGGCATGCACATCTCGGCGCCGATGAGAGTCAGCTTGCCCGTGATGTCGGTCGTGCGGAAGTAGAACTGTGGCTTGTAGCCCGAGAAGAATGACGTGTGGCGACCGCCTTCGTCCTTCGTGAGCACGTAGACCTGTGCTTCGAATTCGGTGTGTGGCTTGATCGATCCTGGCTTGCAGATGACCTGACCGCGCTCGATTTGCGACTTCTCAACGCCGCGCAAGAGAAGACCAACGTTGTCGCCGGCCATACCTGAGTCGAGCGTCTTCTGGAACATCTCGACGCCAGTGACTGTGGTCTTGATTGGATCTGGACGAAGTCCAACGACTTCGACTTCTTCGCCAACCTTGATCATGCCGCGCTCGATACGACCAGTTGCGACGGTTCCACGACCCTTGATCGAGAAGACGTCTTCAACGGACATAAGGAATGGCTTGTCGACTTCACGCATCGGCTCTGGGATGTATGAATCGATTGCATCCATGAGGTCTGCGATGCACTTGTTCTTCTCTGGATCAGCTGGGTTCTGAAGCGCTGGGAATGCCGCGCCGCGAACGACTGGAATCTCCTTCGATGGGAAGTCGTACTTCTTCAAGAGGTCGCGCACTTCTTCTTCGACGAGATCGATCAGTTCAGGATCATCGACGGTGTCGCACTTGTTCAAGAAGACGACGAGGTATGGCACACCGACCTGACGGGCCAAGAGAACGTGCTCGCGCGTTTGTGGCATGACGCCGTCGTAAGCCGAAACCACGAGGATTGCGCCGTCCATCTGTGCAGCACCAGTGATCATGTTCTTGACATAGTCAGCATGGCCTGGGCAGTCGACGTGTGCGTAGTGACGATTTGCAGTGCCGTACTCAACGTGCGATGTCGCGATGGTCACGATCTTTGTTGGATCGCGACGGCCTTCGCTCTCGGACGCCTTGGCGACTTGGTCGTAGCTCACAGGCTTGCTAAACCCGCGCGCTGCTTGGACAGCGGTGATCGCTGCAGTGAGCGTGGTCTTGCCGTGGTCAATGTGTCCGATTGTTCCGACGTTCACGTGCGGCTTTGAGCGATTAAAATTTTCCTTGGCCATGTCGAGTTACTCCGTTGAGTCGTCAAATTTCTACTGAAGTAAGCACCCAACGCGAGTACTTACGGAAGCCACCGAAGGGGATTGAACCCTCGACCTCACCCTTACCAAGGGTGTGCTCTACCACTGAGCTACGGTGGCATTCCCGAGATGAAAAACCGCCCTCTCGGGCGGCGGGAGGGTAAGTGTATCGACATTCTCGCGGCTCACAAGTAGGTGGCGATGTCATTTCCGACTTACGACCTGCCGTGCCGCTTCGAAAGGATCCGCGAGTGACCGCGCGAGATTACGGCGCGGGGTTATCGGGCTTGTCCAAATTCGAAATCTTTAGCCCGCGAATTTCTGGATCAGTCGGAGCGGGAGGCGGGGGCTCCGCGGGGCTAGCGAAGTAAGGACCCTGGAGATCTTCGATCTTGTCCCACTTTGTTTCGGTTTGCACGTGTCCATCGAGGCAGAGCATGATGCACGACTCGCCGGGATAGCGGAAATCCACCTGACAGAAGTCATCTGTAGAGCCAACCGTCGGCGTCCCCTGCCATGGACCAGGGAGAGGTTCGATCGTCTCTCCCGCACGACTATCTACGAGGTACACGGCCGCAGACGGGTAGAGGATCTGACTCGCGGGGTAGTACTTGGCGAGTTGTCCGGGTTGTGGAACTCCAACAGAACCGGCGCCCAGCCAAGGAGCCGCATTGAAAAAATTGTTGGCAGCGAAATAGCCAGGATGGTTGAATTCCCGGTTTGAAGCACCCGGACCCCAAGGCAGCGCTTCGCTCGTTTCGTCGAGTGAGAATGGTCGCTTCATCCCAACCGTCGAGCGGAATATGTTGGCTGTGAAACCACCGTACTCCGTATAGACAGCGCGATCAGGAGAGTCGTATCGATAGTCGTAGAAGCCGGGTTCTGGTTCGCCGCCCGGGCCGAGAACAGGATCGCCATTGACCAGTTTCGGCATAACGAAGCCGCCGAACTTGGATTCGCTCCACAAGATGTCAGCCCAAGTTCCAACGAGGCGCGTTCCTATCGGCGGAAGTTCGGTCGGCACTCCGCCCGGAGTGACTGGCATCATCGTCCGCATTGGACCCTTGTATGTGACTCCCGAAATCGGTCGATGATCGAACTGGCTTGGAAGCACATGGCCGCGATTGTCGCCGGTGTATCCCTGCATCAAGAGCGCGATCTGCCGCATGTTGTTCTGGCTGGCAGCCCATTCGCTATTCGCCTTGGCGACTTTCAGCGCAGGAAGGAGGAGCGCAACGAGCAGCGCGATGATGGCGATGACTGCGATGAGTTCGATGAGCGTGAAAGCGCGTCGAACAGAGACACTTGACGATCGTGCAAACAATTTCATTGGGGATTTTTTCGAACGGGCACTTCGACCAAGCATGCGTGCAACTGCCTCAAACGATACGCATCCTAGCCCTGAATGGTGCCACGAGACCACATTATCCCATGCTCATCGTCATCAGGAATTCGGCGTTCGACTTGGTCTTCGAGACTCGGCTTCGAAGCAGTTCCATCGCCTCAACCACATTCATGTCGGAGACGACCTTGCGGAGCCGGACGATCAATTCGAGTTCCTTCGGATCAAGCAGCAGCTCTTCGCGGCGGGTGCCCGATGCGCCAACATTGATCGCGGGGTAGACGCGCTTCTCGACCAGTTTTCGGTCGAGGTGCAGTTCGGCGTTTCCGGTTCCCTTGAACTCTTCGAAGATGACTTCGTCTGCGCGGCTGCCAGTGTCGACGAGCGCGGTCGCGATGATGGTGAGCGATCCGCCGCCTTCGATGTTGCGGGCGCTTCCGAAGAACTTCTTCGGCTTGATGAGCGCAGAGGTGTCGACACCGCCCGAGCCAATCTTGCCCGAGTTCGGCATCGCATTGTTGTATCCACGCGCGAGTCGCGTGATGGAATCGAGGAGGATGACCACATGCTCGCCGCACTCGACCATGCGACGGGCTTTCTCAATCACCATTTCGGCGACTTGGATGTGGCGCGATGCTTCCTCGTCAAAGGTGCTTGCGACGACTTCGACGCGCGTCGGAGTGTTGCGCTTGAAATCGGTGACTTCTTCGGGACGCTCGTCGATCAGAAGAACGATCGTGTGGACATCCGGATGGTTCGTCGCGATTGCATTGGCGATCTGCTGCAGAATGACTGTTTTTCCAGTGCGCGGCGGCGCAACGATCAATCCGCGCTGGCCAAAACCGAAGGGCGTCACCATATCGATGACGCGAGGTTCGATGCGTGTTGGCTGATTCAGCATCTCGAGATGGATGCGCGCATTCGGGTGCAGCGGCGTGAGATTCTCGAAAATCGGTAGCGAGTGCACCACAGCTGGGTCGAGTCCGTTGACCGCTTCTACCCGCAGCAATGCGAAGAAAAGTTCTTGGTCCTTCGGCGCGCGGATGAGCCCACGAATCGTTTGACCACGTCGAAGACCCCACTTGCGAATGTGACTCGCGCTGACATAAACGTCGTCTTCGCAGGCGAGATACGAATACTCGGCGCTGCGCAGGAAGCCGAATCCCTCGGGCATGATGTCGAGCGATCCTTCCGCCATCATCAGTCCATCCGCGAGCGCACGGGCCTTGAGAATCTCAAAGACCAGCCGATGATTCGCGAGACCAGCCTTGTCCTCGAGCCCCAGTTTGCCCGCTTCCTTCAGTAGCCCGTCTGTGTTCATTTTCTGCAGCGCGGCAAAGTCGACGTCGCTCTTCTTCGATGGCTTCTTCTTCGAAGCAATCTCTGTCTCAAGAACTGCGAGATCCGCTTCGAGCTGTTCGTCCGATGGGATTGCGCCAGGGGTGATCTGGATCGCTGGCTGCGCCGAGTGATTGCCTCCTCCTCCGCCGCCACCCCCGCTACCACCACCGCGCCTGCGACGACGACGGCCACGATCACGATCACGGTGATGATCCTTGTTGCCTTGATAGCCGCCTTGCGAAGTCGATGACTGGGTTTCGTTCATGATGTGCCTTCTGTTTCGATCCCGCCCCTTGCGCCAATTCCGTGGAGTGCCAATTTTTGTTGAGCACCAGAGGTCACGCCCTCTGATTGGCTTTGAAGTCAAATGATGAGGCTGAGAATCCGAGCGACTTGCGCCCGCAACGACTCCAGATCGGTGTCGTTGTTGATGACATGATGGGCGAAACCGCGCTTCAGGTCAAGTGGCATTTGAGACTTTTCACGGCGCGAAAGTTCGGCGGCGTCCCAGCCGCGGGAAGCGTGGAGCCGCGCCAGACGCACCTCGCGCGGGGCATCCACGAAGAGAATCGCATCGCACTCTGCCCGCAGGCCTGCTTCGATCAGGAGAGGGGCGTCGATGACGAATGCCTTGGTCGTGGGCAGTGCGCTCTTGAACACTTCTCGGCGCTTGGCTTCGATCCATGGATGCACGAGTGCTTCGAGGCGCTGCCTCGCGTTGCCGCATGCCGACTGTTGCGCCGTCGACGCACCCAGCGGCGCGAACACCTGCTCTGCGATGCGGGCGCGGTCGATCCGCCCGCGCGAATCCAGCACTCCGCTCCCCCACCATCGCACGACCTCATCGCGAATCGCTGGATCTTCGTACGCCGCGCGTGCAAGTGCGTCAGAGTCGCAGACAAGGCACCCGCTTTCGCGCAGCATCGCCGCGACGGTTGACTTGCCTGCGCCGATCGCACCGATGAGTCCGATCACCTTGGTCACTTTGGGCACCTTGCGCACCTCAGCCACCCCTTCATGGGAGCGGCGCGACTCACCCGCGCGTCCATGTTGTGCCTTGCGGTCCATCCTTGATCTGCACGCCGAGCGACGCGAGTTCATCTCGAACACGGTCGCTCGCGGACCAGTCCTTCGCGGCACGAGCTGCTGCGCGTTGGGCGATGAGAGACTCGACCTTGGCCTTGAACGCGGCCGCGTCGTCGTCGGAGTGCGCGCCCGCATGATGCTCCACTTCGTTTCGCTCGAACACCCCGAGCACGCTGTTGATTCGATCCAGCGCTGCGAGTTCGCTTTGAGCACACACTCCATCCGCGCAGCGATCTGGCGTTGCGCTGACCGCCGTGTTCACTGCTGCAATTGCCCGCGCCACATTCAGGTCGTCGCACATGGCGGCTGTGAACTGCTCGAGGGCGACTGCGAATGGCCCTGGATTAGCGCTCGACTTTGCGGCCGTCGACCCTGCCTGCGCCTTCAGCGACTCGTACGCGCGCGACCACCGGTCGATCTGCCGCTGGCAGTCCTTTAAGCCCTGCCAAGTGAAGTTGGCATTCGTGCGGTAGTGCATCCGGACGAGTTCAAGTCGAAGTGCTGCGGGAGTGACGCCGCGCGCTAGCACATCGCGGACAGTGAAGAAGTTGCCCTTCGACTTGGACATCTTCTCGCCTTCGACGACGAGGTGCCTTGTGTGAAACCAAGTTCGAGCGAATGATGCGTGACCAAACCCGCAGCAGCTCTGCGCGATCTCGCATTCGTGATGCGGAAAGATGTTGTCCTCGCCACCCGAGTGGATGTCGATTTCCTCGCCGAGGTATTCAGCCGCCATCGCGCTGCACTCGAGGTGCCATCCCGGGTAGCCGGCTCCCCAAGGCGAATCCCACTTCATCACATGCTGCGCATCTGGCTTCCAGAGCATGAAGTCAGCGGGATGGCGCTTGTGCGATTGATTCGCGGCAGAGACGCGCTCGCCCGCACCTTCGCGAAGTGCATCCAGCGAGTTACCAGAGAGCTTGCCATACGCGGGGAACGACCGAATGTCGAAGTACACCACGCCGTCTCCGGCGACATAGGCGTGACCGCGCGCGATCAAGCGCTCGACCAGTGCGATCATCTGTGGAATGCACCTCGTCGGGCGCGGCATCAGTGTCGGGTCGGTGCGGACATCTTCGGCAACCTTCAGCCCGAGCGTGCGCGCATCCTCGACGAATCGACCTGCATAGAAGTCTGCGATCGCGAGCGAATCTCGCGGATCTATGTCGACTCCCGCTGGGAGTTTCCCGGACTTCTTCGCCTCAGCGATTCGCCGACCAGCGACAGCCATCTTGTCCTCGCCGCCACCATCTGCATCTGCGTCGTCGGTCATGTGACCGACGTCCGTGATGTTCATGACGTGGCGCACCGAGTAGCCGACAAGTTCAAGGGTGCGTCGCAGCATGTCTGCGTTGAGGAACGAGCGGAAATTGCCGACGTGCGCATCGTCGTAGACGGTCGGCCCGCACGAGTAAAAGGTCACAGTGCGCCCGGTCGAATCGATCGGCTTGAACGGCTCCATCGATCGCGTCAGAGTGTTATGCAGCGAGAGTGCAGGAGCGTTCATCCGACGCGATAGTATGCCGCCGCTACATGGATGCGACCAAGCTGCCCGTGACGGTGGTGATCCCCGTCAAGAACGAGGAGCGGAATCTCCCGAAGTGCCTTGATCGGCTCGCGAGGTTTGAGAAGGTCATCGTCGTTGACTCTGGGAGCACTGATCGAACGCGCGAGATCGCGGTTTCCGCAGGTTGCGAGTTCGTCGAATTCAAGTGGGATGGATGCTTCCCGAAGAAGCGCAACTGGCTGCTGATGAATCAGCCGCCCACAACCGAGTGGGTTTTCTTTCTCGATGCAGACGAGTACATCCCGCCGGAGTTCGTCGACGAACTTGCCTCGGTGCTCCCCAAGACTGAGCATGCCGGTTTTCGCATCGTCTACTCGAATTACTTCATGGGAAAGAAACTCTCGCACGGCGTTCCGCAGATCAAGCTTCCGCTCTTTCGCGTGGGGAGCGGGCTCTACGAACGCATCGACGAGCAGCGCTGGAGCGGTCTCGACATGGAAGTGCACGAACATCCTGTGCTGAGCGGTTCGGTCGGGCAATTGAAGACGCTCATCGATCATCAAGACTTCAAGGGGATGGATGCGTACATCGCGCGCCACGAGCAGTACGCGTCGTGGGAAGCGAATCGATTCATGACTCTCAAGAAGACGCCGCAATCGCACGCTGACCTCACCCGGGGTCAAGTGCGCAAGTACGCGAACATCACGAAGTGGTGGCTTGCGCCTGGGTACTTCATGTACTCGTACGTCGCGAAGCTGGGATTCCTAGATGGCTGGGCCGGATTCGTCTTCGCTCGCAAGAAGGCGCAGTACTTCGCGAACATCCGGCGCAAGATCGGCGAGCTCGAGCGAGCGGGCGCCGACACGATTGGCAACTGACTCGTCACGAAGGCCGCGAAAAACCGCTACGCCGGTCCCGACACAGCACACGCAAACACAATCGTTGTCACCTGCGGGGGATCGTCGAAACCGGTGACGAGGTCGCGCGTGTCAACTTCAGGGTCATCGGATAGTCCGAGTCTGGTCGAATCGTTGCGGATTCGAACAGCTCGGCCTCCCGCTGTGCGACGAGCGCAGCGACTTGATCGTTTGCCGGGCTACTCGCATCGCTCGGCGTGACCAGCGCCTTCACTTGCAAGAGCGCTGTTGAAGCACTCGTCCATCTGCGCAGTGCGAGCGCTGCGAATGTGTCGCAGTGTTGCTGCCACCAATCGCTTCCCCCGAGTTCTGCCGCCCTTGTCGCGCTCCATGATTGGGCTTGCTTCTCCAGCTCTGAGCAGATTTCTCGCCGTTGCCGCTCTGCCTCAGCAAGTACCAGGCGAACTGCCTCACGGTCAAAGGACGTGTCCTTCATCTCAAAGAGGCTTGCCTGAAAGGCGTCATGCGCCGTCGGATCGGGATACACGGTTGGGAAAATCACCTCGGCCAGTCGCGCGCGAATCGTTGCCGCACGCAGAGCGGGAAGACCCCTTGCGTATGCATCCACAACTCGTCGATTCCATTCGACGAGCGCGACGTTCGCGCGATGCTCTCGCTGACCGGCTTGACGGCACACAGTCCAAGCGTGTGAAGCTCCGGTTCCACTTGCCTGCGCATTCGACCGCGCACGAGCGATTTCGCAGTGCGCATCCTTCACAGTCTCGATTCTCTGGCGATGAAGTGCGCCCCCTTCCACAAGCGAAGCGATCAGTGCCGCATCGCAGTCTCGCAGCGCTACAGGATCAGCCTTTCCCCCGTCATGCTGGGATGCTTCGAGAAATGCGACGACATCAACGAGCGCTCCCTTGAGTGGCGAGGGAACCGATTGTGAAATCCGAATCTCTTGTTGATATGCCTGTACCGCTGCCTCGCGCATTCCCCGCGTTGGTGCTTGCGCGACGATCGACGCGAACAAGCGCGCCTCCTGTGACTGCAGCAGCCGATTGAGCCGGTCGAGTTCGCTGCGCATCGATTCGCACCGCTCTGAAACTGCATCGCTGTGATCAGCACTCAGGGCCGCGGACAATTCGGCCATGCGCAAGCGCAGCGACAGAATCGGTCCAGTGTGCACCGACATCGACTCCTGACAGTACGCGCGACATGCTGCGATGCAGAGCAACTTTCCCTGCGAGTCAAGATCGAGCGACTTCACCAGTTGTCCCAGACTTGCAGATGTGAGAGGTGGTCGAACAAACAACAACTGAACGCCATCGACATCCGCAGCTTTGATCGTGCGCTGCTCAAACTCTCGGCAGTCGCGCATGGCACTCTCATACGCAGCGACAGCGGAATCAAACTCGACAGTTGGCGTTTGGGCGAACGACGCTTGCGCCATGGCAAACGTGACCAGCATGACCAGCATGACATGCACGTCGAGGACTACGGCCAAGAAACTCGCAATCGCGCGTTTCATGGACATGTGGTTGATTTCGTTGGAGTCAGGAAGCTTGTGCATCGCGCCGACTGCTGAAGGTCGGGACGAGCGATGCAGCATGGACCCACTCCGGTGTAGTTGCAGAGCACCGGGATCCAAACACACTTCTTGTCCTCGTGGCCGAATTCGGTAAGCCGCCATCCGTCGCCCTCGGTGCCGGTCAGCCGATACACGTCACCATCACTGAACACCTGCGCTTCCATGAGACAGACGCACCCCTCGCAATTGGCGGGCACGATATTGGCGTAGCAGCATGTGCCGTTATATATGGTTTGCCAACATAGCAGTGGCGCTGCCGACCCTGCGTCAAGCGCCGATGTCGGCATGGCGTGTTCGGGCACGATCCCGTACGGATGAACCGGTGCCCCGATTGGAATCGCTCCCCCTTGAAAGCACAAACCGAACAGCGACAAGAAAATGCAGATTGACAAGACGCGCGTTTCCCCGTGGCTCATGGACATACCCCGCAAGAATTTGATTGTTCAACTTCCAGAAGCCCAGTTGGAAGTGTATCTGTGCCGCACGAGATTGTCGACGCTGGCGGAGATCGAAAACCCCGTGTGCTCAGACATTCGAGGCGCAAGGCAAGCTGGCGTGAATCGCGGACCGTGTCAGGGTCGCTAGCAGCCGCGAGCGGCACCCTTGTGGCACTCCGAGTAGCCGTGCGATTGTGCGCAGCAGTTCACGGGCTATCAGTGACCGCCGGGAGCACTCGTCGAACCCTCCGAGGCGCGACGGCAGAGGCACTATCGTTAGAACAGGAATGGCTAGGATAGTGGTCGAGTAGACACTTGGGGATGTTGAAGACACAATCCAACGAGAACAAACAACTATGACAAAACACGCAAGACACTTCGACGTGCTGGCATCAGCGATGCTCCTCATTGTCGCCGCAGCGTGGTCGGTAGGAGTGCTGATGGCGCCCCCGGCCGAACTTCTGATTGGAGGATGCCCAGGGTGCGCTACCACGACTAGCAACTCGGGGCATTGCCTTGGGCTGAGTGAACCCGGTGGACCAAGCTGCACCGGCACATTCAATTATTGCGATGCATCAATTCAAAGTGGCAAGGGGATGTGCTGCACAAGCAGCCACCAAACCTGCACAGACGCAAACTGCCTCCCACAATCCATCACTTGGTGCTACGCCACGAAGGAAAATCCTTGCCCATCGATTTGTCCGCCAACCACGCCCTAAGGGTCAGCGACACAAGCGTGATGGCCATCGAGTCGCCCATACTCAACCAGTGCATCGGAGAATCGATTCACACAGCGATGCACGAGTACCTGCGGTTCCCCCGTTAGTCCAGCATGGGAACCGTTCATGCCGAAGACGAATGGCTCCCTCGTGCGAATCCGATTCCTGTTGTCGCGAAGCAGACCGGGAGGGACGCCAACGGCGAATTGCCAATCCTCGGTATGCGCCCCGTACCAATGCCCGCAAGACCAGCAATTCGATCGCTCGCGTGCTGCTTTCTGGTCGCCCTCTGCACCCAACCAAGTCCTATCGCCGCATGCTTCGATCGTGCCCAACACCTGCACGATCGCGTCGGCGAGCCGCCGATCGCAGTTCAAACTCGATCAGACTTTTCCATCGTCGAGACTTCGCCAAGCAAGTCACAGTTGATAGTCGCGGAGTTGGCTCAATCTCTCGCCGGCTTATGGCCGACTTCTACCGTGCTGGAGGCAGAGGAGAACATATCCGGCGACATCGAGTCCCAAGCGCCGGCCATCCGGATCCGCCGAGCCGAGTACCGCAGCGCCGCCGGCTCGCGGACGTGTATCGTGACTACGACCGCTGCGTTTCAAACACCAGAACTGCGACGAGACACTTGGGATCCGCCCCGATCAGAATTCGACTACGCCGACAACAGTTTCTGTGCGCGAGCGACGAGATACGAGTGGGAACCACATCCCAGAACTGCCTCGTTCAGTCATGCAAAGCTGGATGGACCAGAGAGCGCCCTTGAGGGATTTCTAGGATGGGCCCGTGGACTCCTCGGGCGATTGCCAGTTGAGGGCGAACTCCGCGTTGACCAACTCACGCAGTCCCAGACGAGGGCACTCAAGGTACATCGCAATCCACGAGAGGGGTTTCCTTGCGAGATAGCCTTGCACGGCGGGTTCGGAACGATCACATACACCGTATTGAAATCGGGCGATCCCCCCGTACGTCTGCAAATCCACCAAGTAGGCGAGGATTGTTCTTCCGATGGACGCAGACTATTGGATGATCCGCCTCCTCTGCCGGTTGGTGCACAGGCGATATTCCCACGTGTCGGAATCACCGAGAACTTGGTCGACATCTCCGAGGTCGTGTGGGACACCCATCTGGGCACTACCACGCTAGTCTCATTTGCACTTCGCCAAACTATCACCTATCGCGACGGAAGGCGCATTCTGATTCAGCGGAATGTTCGACTACTCTCGGAGACTCCGCAGAGTTGGAGACCGCTGACCGATCTTCCTGAAGGGACGGGCGTCTCTTGCGAATGGGCTCCCGGATTGCTGTGCGAAGTGCGGAGCAACCGAGTCGCGCCACGACTCCCGGTTGCCGAGTGTGCGTCGATCGACAGAATTACAAGTGCGTTGCGCCAACCGATCGATACGACGGCGAGTCGGCCCACGGCACTGCCAGAGCCGGTGACGAGAGTTGGATCCAAACCAGGGTATTGCGGCATTTTCGCGGTCTACGCGTGTGCGAAACTCCTAGCGCACACAGACGCCTCGATCGAAAGTTTGCTCCGCCCCGAGTACGTGGGAAGCTCCGCAGGAAGCAC
This sequence comes from uncultured Singulisphaera sp., assembly GCA_964356445.1. GTDB lineage: Bacteria > Planctomycetota > Phycisphaerae > Phycisphaerales > SM1A02 > F1-60-MAGs104. The sequence goes on from CAYHHO010000063.1 coordinate 16,471, forward strand.
AATCGCAGAGCTTTGTGCCGCCCTCAAGAGCCAAGGACTTCACGCACGAGTTTGCACGGGAATTACCCTCGACTTCATTGCCGCGACAGAGCCCCCTTTGATTCTGCACGTTCGCGCTTCGCCGAGGTCGAAGGTGCCGGATCACTACGTCGTCGTTGTCGGACGGATCGGTTCAAGACTCTTGATCATCGACGGCCAGGCGTTGATCGAGCTTGATCAGGATCAACTTCCCGTCTCTTGGGATGGCACTGCGATCGTGGCGAGCGCTGATGAGTTAGCAGGAATCACTCTCGAGACCCGTCGCCTCTGGAGGCTGGGTCTGTCGATAGCGTTGATCGCACTGATCGCCGGATTTTCCAAGCTGACGAGTCGCGGGGCTAGATCGATTCGGGCACTCGAGTCCCGCAACCTGTCCTTCCAAGCCTTGGTGGTGATCGGCGTTGCGACTGCGCTTGGCCTTGCGCTCACGGGGTTCACGGGGGATCGACTCTTGAGCAATGAGGCGTCCGCGGAACTTGCTCGCCGCAGCGCTAGCCCCAAGTTCGTTCCGAGAATCAGCGTCGCAGGTGCGCGAGCCCAGCACCGAGCTGGAGTCCCGTTCATTGATGCGCGAGTACCAGAGGACTACG
>CAYHHO010000064.1:0-16819 GCA_964356445.1 uncultured Singulisphaera sp.
GCTCCGCAACTCGCGCGGGAGGTCTTTCGACGGGCCACACGGTTTGCGAGGTTCGCCTTCGCCGATCTGATCCCGACTCGCTGTGTGCGTCATATTCGACGCGGGCGCTTGCGAGCTTCGCGAATCGCGCTACCCGCGAATCCAGCGCAGCAACTTCTTGAGCGGATTGCTGCGGCGTGTTCGCCGACGCCGCGCCGATTTCACTCGGAAGTTCTGCGGGAGGGACTTCGAATCGATCGTCACGCGAGGAGGAAACCCAGCGGATGCGAGCAACGTGCGCCACTCCCTACCGTGGGGGCGGATCTTGCTTCCATATAGTTCGTAGGCGGCGAGATGTGCAGCTTCGTGGCAGAGCACTTCACGCAGCAGGTCGGCAGCGCACGGGTCGATGAGGGCGTGTTGAAGTCCGATGTGCTTGCGGCGGTAATGCGCGCGCCCCAAACTTGAAGTCATGCGACGACTCAGCGATATCGACATCTCCGCGACCAAGCCTTCAGTCTTCCAGAGAGCGCACCATGCGTGCAGGTCGTCGATGAGGACAACTGGAAGTTCTGTCGGCCAGCGCAGGGGAGTCGACCTCATCGAGCGCGTCCGCCGAGTGCTCGCGCAATGCGCGAGGAGCGCCGCACGCCGAGGCGCTCGAACAACTCCAACGCAGTGCGCAACGCTGCCGCGCATTCACCGCGCTGCGATTCTCCAAGTTCCAGCAGCGGCGCGCGCACGCGGTCACTGCCACCACCGACAAGCGACTGGATGTGCTTGATTCGCTGCACGAAATCAGGAAGCGTGTCCATTCGTAGCAGCGGCAGGAATGCACGGTCGAAGTCGAGAACCAACGGCGCTGACGGTTGTGACACAGCGAGCTTCCACAACGCAACGCTCTCGGAGGGAAGCGCATTGGCGAGTCCAGCGATCCACCCCGAAGCACCTGCGGCGACTCCCGCGGGTACGATGTCGTCGAGTCCAACGAAAAGCGCGAGGTCGCTCGGGGCTTCGCCGCGGCGAACTAGTTCCGCGATCTCGCCGATTCGCTTCGGGTTTCCCGTCGATTCCTTGACGGCTTTGATGTTGGATTGCCGGGTTGCCAGCGAAGCAAGTGATCGTGCCGAGAGGTCCGCTCGGTACGCGGCAGGGTTGTTGTAGACCATCACTGGCAGCGGCGTCTGTGCTGCGACGACCTCGATGTGGCGGAGCGCCTCGCGCTCATTGCCGCAGTGGACATACGGCGGCAGCACCATGAGCCCTGCGCATCCACATTCGGCTGCTGCTGCGGCGAGCGCACATGCCTCCCGCGTGGACGCAGCGCCGATCGCCGCAATCGTCGGTGCCTTTGTGCCGAGCGCCGCTGAAATCGCAGTCCACAGTTGGCGTTTCTCCGTAAGCGTCAACGCCTGCCCCTCGCCGAGCGATCCGCCGACGACCACGCCATTGCAGCCTTCCACAAACATCCACTGGGCGTGCTCCGCCGCGGCATCGATGTCCACCTCGCCGTTGCTGTCGAAGGGGGTGGTCATGGCAGGCATCACACCCGTCCACTGGAATGCCGGTCGGCGGGTCATCGGTCGATGGCTCCTGAGCCGCATGGGTCTGTCTCGTCCACAAGCAGATCCAACTCAGCCGTGATCCACGCGCGCCCGGCGACGGTCGGCAGGACCGCGCCATCGCTGCGCCGCGCGTACCACGCCTCGAAGCGCGTGCCGATGAAACTCTCTGCGCCGATGTGCTCGCCGGGCGCGAGCGCGCCGTCTGCAGCGAGGCAAGCGAGTTTCGCGCTTGTTCCAGTTCCGCACGGCGAGCGGTCGTACATGCCGCCTGGACAGAGCACGAAATTGCGCCAAGCGCAGTCGCTTCGTTTTGCTGGCTCTGAAAACTCAATGTGATCGATCTCGGCACCGTCATCGCCGCGAATGTCGGCGCGTGCGAGTGCGGCGCGAATCGCCAAGCCGTGTGCGGTGAGGAGTGCCGTGTTACTGCGATCGAGCGCAACTCCGCTCGGAGCGTGCGTCAAGAAGAACCAATTGCCTCCCCATGCGACATCTCCGACGATTTCGCCGATCCCTTCGACATCTACCCGAGCCGCCTCGCGCGATCGGCGCGCGGGGACATTCGCCACTTCGACCACGCCGTCGTCGCGCAGCGTGAATTCCACCACACCCACCGGCGTGTCGAGTCGATGCGTGCCGCAGTCGATTCGCCCCAGATGTGCGAGCGTCTTCGCGATCCCGACCGTTCCGTGTCCGCACATTCCTAGAACGCCGACGTTGTTATAGAAGATCGCGCCTGCGACGCAGCCTCGCTCACGGGGCTCAACGAGCAGCGCTCCGACGAGCACACCCGATCCGCGCGGCTCCTCGATCGTCATCCGCCGAAAGTCATCATGATCTCGCGCAAAAAGTTCGCGGCGCTTCGAGAGCGACCAAGTGCCGAGTGCAGGTCCTCCCCCGATAATCACGCGCGTCGGCTCTCCTTCAGTGTGACTGTCGATTGCACGAACGCGCTGCATCGGCGCAGTCTAGGAGCGCGCTGTCTGATGGCTCTGCTGTCTGCCGCATGCCGCATGCTGTCTGCTGCCCGCCGCATGCTGCATATCATGGGCTCGATGAGCAGGAATGGGAACGACGCGCCGACCGCCACACAGATACTTCTCGACTCGCGGCTGAATAAGGGCGCCGCATTCAGCGAGACCGAGCGCGAAGAGTTCGGACTTGTCGGACTCCTCCCTGACGGCGTGGAGTCGTTGGACATTCAACTCGATCGCGCCCGACTGCAATTTGAACATCAGCCATCGGATCTGGGCAAGTACCAATTCCTTTCTGCGCTGCAAGATCGGCAAGAACGGCTCTTCTACGCGCTCCTTCGAAGTGACTTTCAGCGGTACATGCCGATCGTCTACACGCCGACCGTCGGTGAGGCATGCCAGAAGTTCGGTCACATCATGCGCCGTCCCAAGGGCATGTACCTCTCTGTTCGGCGCAAGGGAAGACTCGCAGAGGTCTTGCGGAACTGGCCCATCAAAGATGTGCGCTTCATCGTCGTGACCGACGGCGAGCGCATTCTCGGGCTCGGTGACCAAGGCGTGTGCGGAATGGGGATTCCAGTCGGCAAACTGGCGCTCTACACCGCATGTGCCGGCGTTCCTCCGCAAGTCGCGCTCCCAGTGGTGCTCGATGTCGGAACGAACAACGAAGCATTCAGGAGCGACCCGCTCTATCCGGGATTGAAAATGCCGCGCATCACCGGCGACGAGTACTACTCGTTCGTCGATGAATTCGTCGGCGCAGTGCAGGAGGTCTTTCCGCGTTGCTGCATTCAGTTCGAAGATTTCACGAACAAGAACGCAATTCCGCTGCTCGAGAGATACCGCGACAAGGTCTGCTGCTTCAACGATGACATCCAAGGAACCGCGTCGGTCGCAGTCGCTGGTCTTTTCGGCGCATGTCGGCTCAATGGCACACAGATGCGCGATCAGCGCCTGTTGTTCATGGGAGCGGGAAGCGCGGCGGTCGGCATCGCCGACTTGTTCGTGAAGCAACTCTGTAGCGACGGGATGGCGATCGAGGATGCGCTTGCGCGGTGCTGGTTCGTCAACTCGCGTGGAATGGTGCATTCGAACATGCCGAAACTGCCCGAATACCTCGTGCGATATGCGCATGATGTGTCGAAGATGAAGTTTCCTGTGGACGCTACAAGCGGACCGGACTCGCCCTTGACGCGCCTCTGCGATGTCGTCGAGGCGGTTCGTCCGACTGCGATCATCGGTGTCTCGACCGTCGCGCACGCATTCAACGAAACAGTCGTGCGTGCCATGGCGCGTTTGAATTCGCGCCCGATCATTTTTCCGCTGTCGAACCCGACGTCCAAGTCCGAGTGCACCGCAGAAGAGGCGATCCGCTGGTCCGAGGGTCGCGCGATCGTCGCGACCGGAAGTCCGTTCATGCCGCTGCACTTCGGAGGGAAGCTCTTTGTTCCGGGCCAGGGCAACAACGTCTACATCTATCCGGCTGTCGGTCTCGCGGTGTTCGCCACCGAGGCAAGCCGTGTGACCGACGAGATGTTCCTGTGCGCGGCGGAGTCGCTCGCATCGCAGACGACCGACCAAGATCTCTCGGTTGGGCTGATCTACCCGCCGATTTCGTCGATCCACGAGACGAGCATCGAGGTCGCCATCGCCGTCGCCACGCTCATCTTTCACCAAGGGCTGGCCGGCGTCCCGCGTCCGCAGGACATCGCGCAGTTCGTAAGGGACAGGGTCTACGACCCATCCTTCTGACGCCGGACGCCTTGAAATGGTGGGTTCGTGTCGAAAAACGACACGAACCCACCATTTCAAGAGTGGTGGCGCGTGATTGCGCAGCGCCGCTCGTCGGGATCACTGAACCGGCTGCGGTCTGGTCGTGAAGTAAACCCAAAAATCGCTCGAGTGCTCTTTTCCCGCCGGGTCTATCGCGACCATCGAAATCGGCGCTAGCACGACTCCGGTCACCGCCGCATCCACCTTCAGCGTCAGCGACACAAGCGCGTGATCTGCGTCGGCGCGTTGGTCTACAAGTGCGGCGGTCAGCCGCGGATCCTTCGATGTCACTTGGGTCACACGCCATCCCGCTGCTTTCTTGAGTTCGAATTCAAACGGCTGCGTCGTGCCCGGTGCGATCGACCCGAGGTTGGCTCGATACTCGGCGAATGGAATCTCTGGCATGATTCGTGTGCATGCATGGCGCACGCGAAGGTCGACCACTGGTGCCTGCGGGTGATCCGTTTCGATCACAACATACCGAGGCATTTTCTCACACGGCACCTTCGAGAAGTCGTACGCGATCTCGTACGAAGTCCGCGGGGTGTCCTTCGATGGATCGAACCCCACGAATACTGGCGGCGCGTTCATGACAGACAGCACTCGAAAGGGCTTCTGATCTATCGAAACCACTGCAATCGTTCCCGCGAGCGAGGGCGCCGGAGTTCCTGCAGGGCGCGCTGGATCGTCGAACGCATTGATGTATGGGACCCGCGCGTTCACAGTTGGGTCGACCGTCGTCGCCCGAACTTGATACGCAACCTCGCCACCCATCCCAAGTGAAACCGGCGCGCTCCCATCAGAGAACGTAAACGTGACTGAAGCGCTTTTTGCACCTGTCGAGGCAGCGATCTTCATCGTGATTGGAATATCGATGCTGCCCTGCCCGGGGATGACCTTGCCAACCGCATCGATTGTCGTGCATGTGCAAGATGGGGTCGCGGACTTGATCGTGACCGCCGCCGACGACGTGTTGAGCAGGCGAAATGACCGAGTGACCGTTGAGCGGGGTTCTACAAAGCCAAGATTGATCATCTCTGGATCCGCGATGATCGTGCGCTTCATCGCGAGCGGATTGTTCGATGCCGCTTGCTGAACCGCAATCGTCTGCTGCGCAGGTAGGACGATGGCGACGACGCAGAGCGCCGCTGCGAATGACTGCTGCAATTGCCAGTGACGCATGTGAACTACTATAGGTCGCTTGAACATGAACGCCGTCGTCATCCAGCAGCGTGGGAATCCTGTGTCGCCCAATGTCGCATTTGTCACCGATGCGAAGAAGCCCGTGCCTCAGCCTGGCGAGGTCCTCGTTCGCACCGAAGCCTCGGCGCTCAACAGTCTCGACCTTTGGGTCGGTCGTGGACTTCCTGGAATTGACACGAAGTACCCATTTTCAAGCGGTGCCGATGGAGCAGGGCGGGTTGTCGAAGTCGGTGCCGGCGTCGACAGCGCGTGGATCGGTCGGCGCGTCGTGCTGAACGCTGCGGTCCAGCAGAACGCGAGTCCGCACCCCGATCGTCGCCCAGCCGGCGAGGACATTCGGATGATCGGTGAGCACTCGCCTGGAACGATGGCCGAGTTTTTCGCTGCACCCGCAACGAATGTCCTCGACATCGGCGAAACCGATCCAGTGCAAGCTGCAGCCTTTGGACTCACGCACTTGACCGCGTGGCGAATGCTCGTCACCCGAGCGCAACTTCGCCCTGGAATGTCAGTGCTCGTGACGGGCATCGGAGGGGGAGTTGCGCTCGCACTCATGAACATTGCGCGGCACTTTGGGTGCTCTGTGATCGTGACGAGCCGTCACCAATCGAAGTTGGACCGGGCGCGCGAACTTGGCGCAGCGCATGTGGTGCTTGATGATGGTTCGGATTGGTCGAAGCGGATTCGTGAACTCACCGGTCGCAGAGGCGTCGACGTCGCAGCAGATTCGATCGGAAAGGCCGTGCATTCTCAGTGCATTCGAAGTCTTGCTCGGGGCGGCACCTTCGTCACCTGCGGGGCGACCACTGGTGGCGACGCGACAACCGATCTCACCAGGATCTTCTGGAACCAACTTTCCATCATGGGTTCGACGATGGGTTCGATGGAGGAATATCGAGCGGTTCTCAGTTTGCTAACGACTGGCGCCTTGAAACCGGTGATTGATTCCACCCACAAACCATCGAGCGCAAAAAATGCCTACTCTCGATTGGAATCCGCAGAACAATTCGGAAAAGTCTTGATCGATTGGCGATAGTCCTATAAGTTTTGCGGAACCTCTGAACGAGCGGATTCAAAAAATATTTCGTGGAATTTCAACGATTATTAGCGGTTCGTTCAATTCGATCTATGTTCTGAACGATGGTTCGGGGGCGCGAACGGTTCGTTACCTACGCGTGTTCGGCTTCCTCCGTCTTCGATGATCTTCAGATCTGTTCGTTCAAAGTTCTTTACTAACCGCTTAGGAGAATCACAATGCAGAATCGTATTTCATGTAGTTCAACCCTGAAGGCAGTTGCGCTCGCCGCAACCGTCGTCACAACCGGCGCCTTTGCGCAGGACGAATGCGCAACAGCAATCGTTCTTTCCTCTGGCGTACCAGCCGCGTTCAGCACAGCTGCCGCGACGGTCAGCGCGGAGCCGATTCCGACGGACGCGCTCTGTGCCGGCACCTACCTCGACTGGGTCGCAACCCAAGCCGACGTTTGGTGCAAGTTCACAGCGACTGCAACTGGTCAAGTGACGTTCAGCACCTGCGATGCAGCGAGTTACGACACTTCGATCGCACTGTACTTGGGTGACTGCGTCAACCTCGTTGCTTGTAACGGCGACGGCACGGGTCTTGCAGGATGCCAGGCCTTTTACTCGCTGATCAGCAATGTCAATTGCGCGGCTGGCGATGTCTTTTATCTGCGCGTCGGTGGATGGGGCGGCGACGTCGGAACCGGCACCGTGACTGCGACCTTTGTTGAAGGCGTCGCTGGTTGCGCTGGCGCGACTGGTGCCTGCAACGTGGCTCACGGTGGACTCGGCTGCGACAACCTCGTGTGCTGCTCGGCAGTCTGCCCGCTGAATCCGCTTTGCTGCGAACTCGGCTGGGATCAGGCTTGCGTCGATCAGGCAATCGTGACCTGCGGCTACTACCAGTGTCTGCCAGCCGGTGGTCCTGCGAATGACTGCGCGACTGCCGCAACCGCGATCTCAAACTCTGACAGCACAGTCAACTGGAGCAATGTGGGAGCGACCGAAGACGGCCCAGACCACGCTTCAATCTGCGCGTCGGGCGTTCCAGACTTCTTCAATGACGTTTGGTACAAGGTTTTGGTCAGCGCAAACGGATCGATGGTTCTTTCGACGTGCGGTATGTCGCCATTCGACAACAAGACCGGCGTGTACGACATGGGAACTGATCCAGCGGCGTTTGACTTCAACGGTCTCGCAGCAGCTGTTGTGGCTTGCAACGACGACGGCGCGGGTGGTACCTGTATGACCACTGGCGTTCCTCCGACCTCATACGCTTCGGCCATGACCGCTGCTGTTCAGATGGGTCACACCTACCTGATTCGAATCGGTTCGTACGCCAATGGCGACACTGGCGCTGGCCAGATGACTGTTGATCTTCCAGAACCATGCGACATTGGCACGGCTGGTGGAACCGAAGGCGAATCCTGCGGATCTGCGTTCAACGATGGTTGCAACGGAGCCGGTGAATCCGAGACTCTCGCGATCGGTTCGTCTGTCGCCGGAACATTCTGGGCAGATGCAGACACGCGCGACACTGACTTCTATCAGATCAGCGTGACCGCAGCGACTCAGGTCACTGCATCACTCAAGTCGGCTCGGCTCTCGACAGTGCTCATCCTCAGCGGTGACATCACCGTCGCGGGATGTACAGCAGTGAGCGTCGTCGCAGTCGGATCGGGCAGCTGCCCAAGCGTCGCAAGTGCGTGCTTGAACCCAGGTACCTACTATGTGTTCGTTGGCGAGCAACTCTTCGCAGGCAATCCTTGCGGAAGTGGTACTTTCAACGACTACACGCTCTCGGTCACGGGTGCACCAGCGTCTTGCCCAGTGCTCGTCTCCGGTAGCGGAGCGACTGCTGGTGTTTGCGATGCTCCTGGTCCAGACACGATGAATTCGGATACGGCACCGCTGACTGTTTCTGCAGGTCTAGTTGCCTGCGGAGTCAATCCTGCAGCTCCGAATTGCAGCGGTGGTGGAACCGTCGGTGATGATTACGCGCGCGTCTTCCCAGCCGGTATGGTCACAGGCGACATTAGTTGCTTGAACTTCGGTGTGTTCTCGGTCAAGCGTGCTGTCAACGGCACCGCTTGCGCGAGTTTCTACAGCGACATCGCGCTTCCTGCGACGATCGGGATCTACCGAGATCTCGATGGTGGCGAACCGCGCTGGTACACGGCCGATGGTGGAACTGACGGCAACGACCTTGAGTTGATTGCTGAACAGGACATCATGGTGGCTGGTGGTGTGTATCTTGCGACACTCAACTTCGACCAGCCAATCTGTGTCCAAGATGATGCCGCAAACAACCTCGTCGTGATCTTGGACACCTACGACCTCTACGGTGGCGTCGGAGCTCCTGCGGCGAGTGGATACGGACTTCGTGCGGCAGGCAATACGCCAACTGGAACGACGACTTCTAACACCTACTGGTCGTCACCAGGCTGTGGTATCGGTGCGACGAACTTCGTTCTCACCCAAACCGCTGGCGCCACCTTCCTTGCTCACTGGATCGTCACGATCAACGGCACCAACGCCGCTACGTGCAGCGCTCCAGCTTGCATCGGTGACTACAACGGCGACGGCATCCGCAACGGTGCGGACTTGTCGACCCTGCTCTCGGGCTGGGGTACACCTGCCGCAGATATCACTGGAGACGGCACCACCAACGGCGCCGACCTCACAGCTCTGCTCAGCGGTTGGGGCGCTTGCCCGAACTGAGTTTGCTTCGTAAGTGATTCTCTGACTTTGAACAGCACCCCCTCGGTCGAAAGACCGAGGGGGTTTTCATTTGAGAGGCGAAGGAACAGGTCGTCCTATAACCGTTATCGCAACCAATCGCCTCGGCGCGGCGTGCATGGTTAGGAATTGGCATCCAAAGGTTTTGCGCTTCGCTCGTTTCGCAATATGTTCAAGGTGAGGAGATAGCGGTGGCTTCGTTCACATCGCGTCCCTCGCGCGGTTTTTGTGTCGAAACAACAAACAAGCAAACAAGAAGGTCATTGCATGCGAAACGAATTCAATCTCTCGGTGGCACTCACGGGCGGCTTGCTGGTCTCAACCCTCGCGCTGACAGGCTCGGCATTTGGTCAGTGCTCGGTGACGCCACCTCCCGGCACGATTACTTCCCCTGACGGATGCGGTCTCGTTCCCGATGTGAACGCGGGGTGCAATGTCAGCCCGGCCGTGTTCACGGATCTGGGTTCGATCGGTGACGGCGCTGTGATGAATGTCGCTGGACAGATGGGGCTCTACATTCCGGCTGGCGCAACGACCTACTCATCGCGCGACCTCGACTGGTATCTCGTCACTTGTCCAGCTGGAACGCTGCAGGTTTCGCTTTCAACGCAGAATGCCGCCGGGTCCGCTCAATTGCCAAACTCGATCATCTGGATCAAGAAGAACGTGACTGCGGATCCTTGCGTCGGAGACATGGACATCGGCATCCAAAGCACGATCTGTCCGCACGTTCAGTCGATTACAAGCGGTGCGGGCACGCACCTCGTGGTTGTTTCGGTGCCGTTCGATACGACTGCAGGAACCACGACGACGCAGGCTTGCGGTCAGTACCTCATGACGCTTTCGCATACGCCTCTTACAAATCCGATTTGCGGAACGGCGACAGATTCGTGCACGACAGCGCACGTGGGTGGTGGATGCAACCTGATCGCGTGCTGCGAGTCGGTCTGCAATTTCAATCCGCTCTGCTGCGAACTTGGTTGGGATCAGAGTTGTGTCGACAGCGCAGTGACAACGTGTGGGCTGTTCGTTTACACCTGCGCGCCTCCTGCGGGAGCGCCAGCAAATGACTGCGCAACGGCCTCTCAGTTGATCACCATCGGACAATCTGGGGTCGTCGCTGATAACACGTTTGCAGGCACAGACGGTCCTGGGCCAGTGGTCAGCGCCTGCGCTGCAGCCATCGGCAAGGATCTTTGGTACACGATCAAGGCTCCAGCGAATGGCGCATTGACGCTCACGCTTTGCGCCGGCGGGGATAACACCACTGATTCTGCGATTGAGATCTATGGGCTTGGCGCGGACCCGGTCATGACCTCTGCTCGCGCCGAATCAATGCCAGATTTGTACATCGGGTGCGTCGATGACTCGTGCCCCGACGCAACGGGAGCCGTAATCGTTGGCGGTCCTAGCGCGTTCACCTTGATCGATGCCGTTGCAAATGACTACTACCTCATTCGCATCGGTGGCTGGTACGACGAAACGCTCGGCGGCCAGGAGACAGCCGACACCTTCGCGCTGACGATCGTGACTTCCTTTGAGTACGTGGTGTTCTCGACTGGTCCACAGCACCCAGTGACAGCAGTTGCAACTGGTGCGCTGACCAATCTTGGATTGAGTTCGGGCTGCATCGCGGCCGCGTCGCAGCAGCGTTGGCTCGCGCAACCATTTACGGTGCCAGGCACTGGGGCAAGTTGGGACATCTCGCGCATGACGGTCAAGGGCTTTGCGCCTGCTGGCGTCACCAACACGACAATGAATTACGTCGTGTGGAGTCGTTCAGCAACCAACGCCGCGCCGCGCGCACCAGATCAGCTCTTCGCTGGCTCCGTGCCGTTTCCCACGGGATACACAGGCGGTGGCGACAACGCGCTGCTTGCGTCCCATGACATTGACGTCGCGTTCAATCTGGCGTCGGGCGACTACTACCTGACGGCGTACGCAACGAATGCAAGTTGCGCGACTGTGTTCTCGAACTTCGCATGGTTTATCTCTGCGTATGACGGAATCAACCTGATCGATGCGACTGGTGTTTACAACTGGCGATCCGCCACGTTCCCAACGCCAGGATTCGTGCGCTATAGCGGATTGGCCGCTTACGTTGTTCAAACAGGGGCAGACCCCAACGACCTCTACAACACAGCGTTCGATGTGTTTGGATCGCCGGTGAACACCACACCACCTTGCCCCGGTGACTTCAACGCAGACGGAGTGCGCAACGGTGCGGACTTGTCGACGCTGCTGTCTGGTTGGGGTGGAACTGGCGGAGATATCAACGGCGATGGCACCACCAATGGTGCCGACCTTTCGGCGCTTCTCAGTGGTTGGGGCGCCTGCCCGAACTGATCAGACGCAAGTTTTTTCTTCTGCGATTGCCCATCCCCTCGACCCTCATGGGTCGGGGGGATTTTCTTTGCGCAGGTAGACTCGTTCACCGTTCTCGAAATTCAGGAGCCCTCCTCTTTTGCCGAAGATGCTGAAATACGGTTTTGCCGCTGGACTTGTGTTGGTGGTTGTAGGCGTTCTGTTCGGGAGGGAGATCTACAACACAGTCGCCTCGTGGCAGGCGCTCGACGGGCTTGAGTCCCGGACATCGCTTGTTCGCGAGGGCTCGCTCAATGAAAGCGTTTCGGCGCCTGGGTTCGTGGAGCCTGTGTCGAAAGTCGACATTTCAGCGCAGATCTCGGCGCGGGTGATGGCATTGCCGCTGCGCGAGGGAGACGCTGTGAAGAAGGGGGACCTGGTGGTCCAATTGGATGACCGCAATCTGAAGGCAGCACTTGCTTCGACGACGGCGCGCCGCGACAGCGAGCGAGCGCGCCTTGAAGCGGAGCGCGCGCGGGTCGAAGGACCGAAGCAGTCGCTCGAGAACGCCAAGCGCAATCTCGAGCGGCAGAAGAAACTTTTCGAGACCGGCGATGTTGCTCGGCAGGCACTCGAAGATGCCGCAGTCAAGGTCGACGAGATCGAAGCAGGGGTTCGGGCGAGTTTGAAGAACATCGGTGCACTTGAGAGTTCGCTCGCCGCGAGCGAGGCAGAGATTGAGCGAGTCCGCGAAGAGGTGTCGTACGCGACCATTCGGTCACCGCTCGATGGGACGGTCACGCGACTCAACGCCGAGGTCGGCGAGTTGGTGGTCGTGGGAACGATGAACAATGCTGGCACGGTGATCATGACCATCGCAGATCTTGGACGAATGCGCGTTCAGGTTCAGGTGGCGGAGGCGGACATCGCCAAAGTCCTAGAGGGTCAGCCTGCGGAGATCTTCGTGAATGCGTTCAAGGGAAGGACGTTCAAGGGAGTTGTCGAAGAGGTTGCGCTGCAGCGGACGGCGACTGGCGGCGGGTCAGCAGGATCCGCGACGCAGGGGTCGGGCACGTTCAAGGTCGAGGTTTCTCTCGATGCAGAAGGGGTCAGGATTTTTTCTGGGCTCGCGGCAAATGTTGATATTTCGATCAAGGAACACCGCGGAATGCTCGTGCCGACGCAGGCAATCGTTGAGCGCAAGCGCGATGAATTGCCAGAGGCACTGGGTGCGTCGCCCATCTTTGATTCATCCCGAAATGTGGTCGCCATCGTCTTCCGTGACGAGGGGGGAGTCGCCGTGGCAACCCCAGTGCGTTTGGGTTCGAGCAGCCTCACGGAAACAATCGTTGAACTCGGGCTTGACGCTGGACAGTCGGTCGTTGTCGGTCCCTTCAAGACGCTGGAGAAGTTGAAGGGTGGCGAGACACTTCGAAAGGAAGACCCAGCGCAGTTAGGTGGAGGCGTGCGCAAACCTTCAGGTGTTTCAGTCAAGGTGAGCGGGTGACGCGAACATGATCCGCGTCCGAGATCTCCGCAAGGTCTATCGGGTAGGGGAAGAGGAGATTCACGCACTGCGCGGTGTTGACTTGGACATCGGAGCGAACGAAATGGTCGCAGTGATGGGAGCTTCCGGATCTGGCAAGAGCACGTTGATGAACATCATTGGTTGCCTCGATCAGCCGACCCACGGTTCGTATGAACTTGACGGATCACGCGTCGCGCAAATGTCGGAGGCCGCGCTTGCACTTGTGCGCAACGAGAAGATCGGCTTTGTCTTCCAGTCGTTCGAGTTGCTCGCGCGCCAAACTGCACTGGAAAACGTGGAGCTGCCGCTGATTTATTCGCGTGAGGTTGGTCTCACGAGCAAGGAACGGAAGCGCCGCGCGCTTCGGGCGCTGGATCGAGTGCGACTCAGCGATCGGGTGACCCATCGACCGAACCAACTCTCGGGCGGGCAGAAGCAGCGCGTCGCGATCGCGCGTGCGATCCTCAACCAGCCTGCAATCCTGATGGCTGACGAACCAACCGGAAACCTCGATTCGGTGACGACGAAGGAGGTCATGGAGATCTTCGCCCAGTTGCACGGCGAGGGGCAGACGGTGTTGATCGTGACTCACGAAAACGACGTCGCGTCATACTGCCAGCGGGTGATCCGCCTCCGCGACGGGTTGGTGCTGAGCGACCTGCCAATCGAAAAGGATCGGGCGGGGCAGGGGACCGCATGATCTTCAGCCCGTACTTTTATTTGCAGGCGATCAAGCTTGCGCTGAGCCAGATCTGGGCCAATCGAAAGCGCAGCCTTCTTACGGCGCTCGGCATCATCGTCGGCGTGGCAAGTACGACGAGCGTCATCGCAGCGCTGAGCGGATTGAAGGCGAATGTGCTCGCGGAGTTTGAGACGTTTGGTGCGAATCGCATCTATGTCTTTCCCGATCGACCCGACGACAAGCCGCGCAATCTTTATCCGCGCGACAAGATTCGAATCAAGCCGTGGGAAGTGCGTGAGCTTCAAGCGTCGTGCCCGTCGCTGAGGGCGATCACGCCAGTGACGGAATTCGGGGTCACTGTTGCCAGCGACGATCGGCAGTTGGATGGCATTACGGTCGTGGGGATCTGGCCGGACTGGCACGAGGCGGAGAATCGCGGCGTGCTCGAGGGTCGCGTCTTCAACCAAATTGATGAGGATGGCGAGCGCCAAGTCTGTTTGCTGAACGAGTCGGCGATCGATGAACTGCGCCTCCCCCGTGATGCGATCGGTTCGCATGTGCTGATCGACGGGCGGCGGTTCCTCGTCGTCGGAATCATCGAGACGATTCAGTCACGCATGTTCGGTGGAGACGGCGCGACTGCAGAGGTGTTCGTTCCGTTCTCGGTTGCAATCAAGTTGCAGTCGTCGGAGTATTTCCTGCGCGTGACTGCGCTTGCCAAGAGTGCGGATGTCTCCGAGGAAGCGCGAGCTGAGATCACGCGCACGATGAGGCGCATTCGCGGCATTCAGCCGGGCGATCCTGACACGTTCCGCGCAGAGGCGATCGATCAGTACATCGAGCAGTTCAAGGTGATGGCCGCGGGGATCACGGCGATCGCAGGAGGCATCGTGGGCATCAGCCTTCTCGTCGGCGGCATCGGCATCATGAACATCATGCTTGTGTCGGTGTCCGAGCGCACGCGCGAGATTGGTCTGCGCAAGGCGGTCGGCGCGACCCCTGGCGCGATCATGATGCAGTTCCTTCTCGAGGCGATGGTGCTTTGCCTTGCGGGGGGGTTGGTTGGTGTCATGATCGGCAAGTTGTTTGCGATGGGGTTGACGATGATCCCGGGTGCGGCGCTCCAACGCGCCGATGTGCCATTCTGGGCGGTGGTGTTGAGCTTCGCCTTCAGCGCGTTGGTAGGGCTTGGCTTTGGATTTTTCCCTGCGTTGAAGGCGGCGAGGTTGGATCCCATCGAGGCACTAAGGCATGAGTAGCGCGCAATTGTGGAAGTGGTGGTTTCTCACGCTCGCGTGCATGACTTGCACTGCTTGCCAGAACGAACTCTTCTCAAAGGACGAAGAGATTGTCGGTCCGACGACGAGCACGCGCGATGTTGATGGGTTTGATCCAACGAAGCGATCCGATGTGCCGCCACAATCACTGGAGGATGCGGTGCAGGAGGCGAAAGCCAAGGGTTTCGCACCGCCGACGTACCCCGAGCGCACGAAGGTCTCGGTTGAGCAAGTGCGCACGAACGCGCTCGCCAACAATCTGGACCTGCAGGTTGCGAAGTTTGATCCGTCGATCGGCGTGACAGCGATCGACAAAGAGCTGGCCAAGTTCGAGGCAGTCTTGAATGCGCAGTATGTGAAGAACACGACGGGATTCCTGACTCAGCTGGAGGAGGGGATCGCAACGGATTCCAGCAACGCAAGCCTCGGCGTCAGTGTTCCACTCGCGACCGGCGGATCGATTTCGGCGGGCACGCTCTTCAACCAGACCGATATTCCTGGCGCAGATCCCTATGAAGCGGGAATGCAAGTCTCGATTTCGCAGCCGCTGCTGCGCGGGGGTGGGGTCCGCGCGACGACCGCGTCGATTCGGATTGCGAAGTACCAGGGGCGCGTCATCGACGCGAAGACCAAGTTGCAGGCGATTCGAATTCTGGCCGATGCGGAGAAGGCGTACTGGAACCTCTACCGAGCGGCGAAGCAATTGGAAGTTCGGATCAGACAGTACGAACTCGCAAAGACCCAGTTGGAAACTGCGCGTCGACGGGTTGCCGAAGGTCTCGCAGCCGACATCGAAGTCATGCGCGCAGAGAGTGGGCTCGGCACGACCGTCGAGCAAGTGATCGTGACCGACAATGTGCTTCGGCTTCGCCAGCGCGACTTGAAGAAGTTCATGAATGATTCGAGACTGCCTGTAGAGAGTCCGACAGCACTCGAGCCAACCACCGATGCGGTTCCGGTCAGCCTGCAGTTCGACGATCAGAAGTTGATCGCGGATGCGATGGCCGGCCGCATGGAACTGCTCGAGCTCGAGCTGCAGCTGCTCATGGATTCTGAGCAAATCGACCTTGCGCGCAACGCTTCGCTCCCGAATTTTGTGGTCGGATACCAGTACCAGTTTCTTGGCGACGACTCATCGCTGTCATCGGCATACGGAGCGATGGGTGATGCCGACGGATCTGTCTTAACGTTGACCGCGAATGTCCCGCTGGGCAACGAAGCTGCGAAGTCGGTGATCAGCCGAACCATCCTGACGCGGATGCAGCGATTGGCGACGCGCGAGGCGAGGCGACAGGCGATCACGCAAGAAGTTCTCAATGCAGCGGACACCGTCGAAAACACCTGGCGACGCATTCTTGCTGCGCGCCTTGAAAGTGTGCTTGCTGGACGGACGCTCGACGGCGAGCGCAGGCAGTTCGATGTTGGGCTTCGAACGAGCACCGATGTGCTTGATGCTGCAGCGCGATTGGCAGATGCGCAGAGTCGCGAAGTTGACGCACTCGCTGGGTACGAGATCGCGCTGATTGACCTTGCGTTTGCAACGGGAACGACGCTGGGAAGTTCCGGGATCGTGCTGCCGGAGTCGATTGACCCGGCGTCGGTGCGAGAGATGAATCCCTAATCGAATCACAGATTGCGTCCGAAGTGGAGCGCGTCACGCGTCTCGACCCTTGAAATGGTGGGTTCGTGTCGTTTTTCGACACTAACCCACCATTTCAAGGGGGGGGGGTGGTGGAAAAGGTGGAGCCGAGGGGAGTTGAACCCCTGTGCCGATG
>CAYHHO010000065.1:0-16762 GCA_964356445.1 uncultured Singulisphaera sp.
AATCATCTTGAAGAGCGTCGTCTTGCCTGCGCCATTGGGACCGATCACGCCAACGATCGCACCCGCAGGAATCTCGAAGGTTGATCGATCCAGCAGCAGGCGATCTCCGAATGACTTGGTGACATCCTTCGCGTGGATCACGACATTGCCAAGACGCGGTCCAGGCGGAATAAAAATCTCGATCTCTGCAGCCTTCGCCTTCGACGCGTCGTCGCTAAGCATGCGCTCGTAGTTCGAGACGCGGGCCTTGCTCTTCGCCTGTCGCCCCTTGGGGTTCTGCCGAATCCAGTCCAGTTCGCGCGCCAGCGACTTCTGCCGCATGCTCGCTTGCTTCTCCTCGACCGCCATGCGCTTCTGCTTCTGTTCGAGCCAGTCGGTGTAGTTGCCCTTGTATGGGATTCCCATTCCGCGGTCGAGTTCGAGGATCCAGCCCGCCACATTGTCGAGGAAGTATCGATCATGCGTGACTGCGATGACCGTGCCTGGGTAGCGCGCAAGATGCTGCTCAAGCCACGCGACGCTCTCTGCATCCAGATGGTTCGTTGGCTCATCGAGCAGCAGAATGTCGGGATGTTGCATGAGCAGCCGGGTCAATGCGACTCGACGCCGTTCACCACCTGACACTTTCTCGAGCGACTGATCAGATGGCGGACACCTCAGCGCCTCCATTGCCATTTCAATCTGGTTGTCAATGGTCCACGCGTCGACCGCGTCGAGTTGCTCTTGAACCTTTGCTTGTTTGTTGATGAGTGCGTCCATCTCGTCGGCGTCGAGTTCCTCGCCGAACTTTGCATTGATCACATCAAACTCTGCGAGCAAGTCATAGATCCCTTGCGCGCCTTCGCGCACGACTTCGAGCACGGTCCGCTTCTCGTTTGCAAGTGGCTCCTGCTCGAGAAAACCTGTTGTGAACCCCTGCGTCCGCTCGATCTTTCCATCGAATTCCTTATCGACCCCCGCCATGATCCGAAGCAGCGTCGACTTGCCACTGCCGTTGAGACCCAGCACGCCGATCTTTGCGCCGTAGTAGTACGAGAGCGAGATGTCCTTGAGGATCTCCTTGCGGTTGATCGTCTTCGTGATGTTCAGCATCGAACAGATCACGCGAACCGATTCGATCGAGCCCTTTGATGGTGACGCCATAGCACAGCAAGTCTAACCCGAAATCGACTCGATTCACCCCCCGAACTGGACGGGCCTCAATTCACTCGGGCAACTTCACATCGATCGTCATCGTGGACGGCACTGGCGGATAGACGACCTCCGCATTGAAGTGGCGGAATTCACTCCGGTCATACTTCGCCCGCGCAAATGTCGAGTCCACGAGTTCGGCCATTTGGGCAAAGCCAGTCGGTGGAGCCTTTCGTTTGGTGTCGGGGACTTCTTGAACTTCGAAGTCGATCGGAATCCGATCTCGATTCTGGTGAGAAAACTGGCCGCGCCATCCGTCGAGGACGCTAAACATCGATCCAATCGGCACCTGCTTTGTGGGAATCAGATCTCGGTGAATCCACAGGTCGAAGATTGCACGTTCGCAGGGAGTCTGGACCTTCATCATTAGGCACGCAACCTCATTGTCGGGCGATCGATGCGCGGGCATCGCACCGTGCACGAGCGCACCGTGAAAGAGATCGAATCGGCACTCAACCCCGACGGCTCCGACCGGCAATTCGACTACGCGAGGCACCCGGTCAATGACGGGTGGCGCAAACTTCGGCATGTCCTTCGAACAGAATCGCTTCATCAGAAATGGAGCACCCCTGCCCTTGTCGCCCTCGTCGATGGGCTCGAAAATCACATCCATCGGGCGCTTCGCCGCGTCATCAACGCAAAATGGAACCTCGAGATACCACGGCGCGTCCATGCGAAGTCGCTCGACACCGATGAACCCTCGCACGGTAGCCATCTCGATGTTCTTCCCGTCAGCGGCCGGATGGAGCAGGTCCATGCGCAAGAGCGTGTTCGCGCGAATGCCCCAGACATAGCTTCCGCTGAGAAAGTGGTTCTTGCGATGCGCGAGTCCGACTCGCGGATCACCGACGAGTGCGAGCCCCGCCGCCATGAGTTCGAATGCACGCGAATCGCCCGCCCACGCCAAACCTTCGCGTCTCACGGAATCGAATCCACTTCGCACGGCTTCGACAAGTGCGCTCGGCGCTCCCTTCGCCAACGCAGCGGAACAAAATATCCGCATGCCTTCGACACCGGGCAGATACCGCACACACGCGAAGGGATCGTCGGATTTCTGAATGCGCCCAATCTTCCAGGCGAGTTTGAGGTCAATCCCGAAGTGGTTGACGAGATCGATGCCGCGAACCGCGTCTCCAGAGGTGCGTTGGATGCGTGCCCCAATCAATGCCCGAATTGCTGCCTGAAACTCATCGAGGGCGATTCGCACTTGATCGATGGCTGCCGATGCTCTTGAATCAGTCGGGCTCATGGTTGCTGCTCAACAGGGCTCACGCACGATGCTGGCTCGGCTGATCATAATCCGAGGCGTCCGCGTTGTCCCGACTGCTACCGGCATCGCGCTCGCCTACCCCCACGCGGCAAGCAGAAGAGCGAGATCGAGGGCGTCCACGTTGCCAGAACCATCGATGTCGGCCTCGGATGCGCCCCCCCAAGAACCAAGCATCACCGTGAGGTCCGCCGCGGACACCCTTCCATCGTGATTCAAGTCACAGGCGTCGTGTGCGATCCGCACCTGAAGCGCTGATCTGTCGCTTTCATCGAGAGTGCTGTTGCCGTCGAAGTCAAACATCTCGCAGCCAGCAGTCAGCACACCGCGCGCAGCGCAGCCATCAAACTGAACGAGGTCCAAACCATCCGCATCGCCGTCGCCGTCGCCGTCACCAAGCATGCTCTGAGGGTAAATCGTCCAGCGCGACGAGGTCGGCAATTGTGTGAGCACTCGAGTCTCATTCGAGTTCGGCCAACGGACTTGGACAATCGCAGTGGCGCCACTTCCGCATCCGACATGCACAAACGAGTCGCTCATGCCGAGGTATCCGGTGCCGCCTGCAAACACCGACCTCGACATGGTCCTGCCTCCAGATTGCACGACGACACTTGCTCCGACCGCGTCGCGGTTGAATCCATCTGCGCGAATGCGAAGCGACAACCAGTTTCGGCGCAGTCCCTCGTGATTCATCATGAGTCGGAGATTTCCACTGGAGTGGTTGGAGAGGATGTCCAACCCGCCATCGCCGTCGAAGTCCGCCACGACAGAACAGAACGAGAAGCCAGCGCTGCCAGAAAGGTTGGCCGCGCTCGCCATTTCTTGCATCGTTCCTGATCCGAGATTTCGGAAGAATCGATCCGGTGTCGCCTGATTGTTGAGAAAGAGATCGTGCAACCCGTCGTTGTCGGCATCAAGGAAGTGAACGGCCCAGCCAGTCTCGCCTTCGAATACTGGGGCAATCCCCCACGAAACGCTGGACTCCTGAAACACTCCGGGCTTGACTGCCATGAAGAGCGGATTGATCGCGCCGAGTGGTTGATTCTCGCTCGCAATGTTCGTCGTCATGAGATCGATCAGGCCGTTCTCATCGAGATCACCAACTGCGACTCCCATCGAGAAGTATCCGGGCGATGCACCGCACCCCGAAGAGATATCGGTGAAGAACCCACCATCGTTTCGGTAGAGCCGGTTTCCCTCATAGTCGGGTCCCAAGTGACCGCGATCATTCGAGACGTAGATGTCGCCGTCGCCGTCATTGTCAAAGTCGAAGGGACACGCGACGAAGGTCCTCATGGGATCGCCTAGCCCCGACGACTCGGTGACATCGACGAACGTGCTATTGCCCTGGTTGCGCCAGAGCTTTGTGGCCGAATTCGCAAGCGCGGTCGTGTACCCCGCGTAGCACGCCATCAAAATGTCGAGTCTTCCATCGCCGTCGGCGTCGAACCATGCGATCGACCGACCTGCGTGGTCGCCCGCGAGATTGCTCGCTGCGGTCACATCGGTGAATGCGAACGGCGCATCGTGCCTGTAGAGCCGCGGCGGTGCGCCCATCTGCGAGAACACGAGATCGAGGTCGCCGTCGCTGTCAAAGTCGCCCGCTGCGACGCCAGAGCCCAGCGGCATTGCTGCGATTCCCGAGATTTGTGCGGCGAATTGACCACCGCCGAGGTTCTTGAAGACGCCGATGAGACCCGATGCCTTCCCCATCGCAACGACATCGCAGTGACCGTCGCCGTCGAGATCAGCAGCGCAGAGTCCACTGCCGAGAAATCCCGGACCTGCCCCGTAGGCAGCGACGAGATAATTCAATCCGCGCGAAGTCGCCTCATTTGTGAACGGCGTGAAGTCGACCTCGGCAGTTGCGGCGCTTGAGAGTGAGAGGACGAAGATGAATGGCGCACGCATACCCACGGCTCTTCGCAAGATACCCCCGCCAGTCGTGGATTCAAGTCATTGAGGCGCGTTCTTCGCAGATCACGACCTGATGATCTTTCGCCAGGCCCACGCGGCAATGAAAAGGAGCGTCGAAATTCCAACGATGGTGGCGCCTGCGGCGAAATTGAAGTGGTACGAGACGTACAGCCCGAGCACCACAGAGAGCCACGAAGCCGCGACCGAAATCACCATCATCGGCACGAGCCTCCGCGCGAACATCGCAGCTGTAGCGGCTGGAGTGACCAACAGCGCACTCGTCAGAATGACGCCAACCACCTGAATCCCCGAGATGACCGCGAGGGCTACAAGGACGAGAACAACCGAGCGCAGCCGACTCGCCCCGATGCCGATCAGGTCTGCGTACGTTGCATCGTAGGAACTCAGCTCGAGTTCCTTGTGAAGCGCCACGAGCGTAGTGATGATCACGAGCCCCGCAGCAAACATGAACCACATGTCCGCATGCGTCACCGCGAGAATGCTGCCGAAGAGCAGGTGGCTGAAGTCTCGCCACGAGCCACCGACACTCATCAGCACGACTCCCACAGCAAACATTCCCGTGAAGACCACTCCGATCGCTGCGTCTTCGCGAACCCCGCGACGACGCGATGCCCCCGACGAAAGTAGCCCGATCCCAAGTGCGGTCACGATGTTGCTCGCGAGCGCGCCCATGGCGAGGTTCCACCCCTGCATCTGAGCGATCACCAGTCCAGGAAGAGTCGTGTGCGACATCGCTTCACCTGCGAATGCCATCCGCCGAAATACCACGTACACGCCAAGCAGTGCGCAGGAAACTCCAGCGAGAAGCCCCGCGAGGAGCGCCTCGCGCATGAACCCGAACGACCAAGGTTCAGTGAGCCACGCCATGCGCCACCTCCGTCGCCACACCATTCTCGAGCGAAAGCACGCCATCGAACGGTTGGTCGTGCACCCCAACATCGTGGGTCGAGACGATCATCGATTTCCCTTGCGCCTGCAAACGAGCGAGCAGGTCAGCGACGAGCGCCCGCGTCGCGGCATCGACCGCATTCAGCGGCTCATCAAGCAAGAGCAAGTCCGATCCTTGCGCCACAGCGCGGGCGAGCATCACCCGCTGCTGCTGGCCGCCCGAAAGAACTCCGATCGGTCGATTCGCAATCGAAGTCAAATCGAGTTGCGCGAGCGTGGAGGCGACGACTTCGCGGTCCGTTGAATCTGGCTGCGCGAACCAACCACAGTGCACAAATCGCCCGGCGAGCACAAATCGTTCGACTGTGACCGGAAAATTCCAGTTGATCTCCTCGCGCTGCGGTAAGTACGACGTCCGATGGTGGCACGCGCCGACTTTCAATCCAAAGACTGCGATGTTGCCAGAGCGCGGCGCCAACAATCCAGCGATCGTCTTCAACAACGTGCTCTTGCCAGAACCGTTTGGACCAACCAGCGCGAGCCGCGCACC
Organism: uncultured Singulisphaera sp.; assembly: GCA_964356445.1. GTDB lineage: Bacteria > Planctomycetota > Phycisphaerae > Phycisphaerales > SM1A02 > F1-60-MAGs104. The sequence goes on from CAYHHO010000065.1 coordinate 5,835, forward strand.
GATCGGAAGCGTAAATCGCACGCCCGAAAGCACGGGCGCCGATGCACCCGGATATCCAACGCACAAGTCGCCCACTTTCAGCGCTGGCTGTGTTGGATCAGGTGCGTGGAGGTGGCGACCACCATATGCAAGCCACTCATACTTCACGCCTTCAGCACTCCAACTTCACTGTCGGAGCGCCCCGACGATCGCATTGACATTCGCCTTCATCGTCTCAAGATACGCCTTTCCATCTCTCCCCGCGGGCGGCGGGAGGAGCGTGTCGATGTAAAGCGTCTCGACGAGTTTGACATTCGCTTCCTTCGCAACAGTTGCAGCGATGCGGGATGGATGTCCCGCCTCACCAAAGATCGCAGGTGACTTCGTTGCCCTGAGTGCTTCGACGAGTGCGATCAGTTTCCGAGGCGATGGATCCGCACCTGCTCCATCTGCGCCGAGTTCGAGGGCGATCACCTGAAATCCATATCGCGTGGCGAATGACTGCAGCCCTGCGTGGGTCGTGACGATGACGCGGCGATCGGGCGGCAAGACCTGCACTTGTTCCTTGATCCAGGTGTCGAGTGCGGTCAGTTGGTCGTCCAGTGCGCGGCTGCGCGCTTGAAACGTCGCTGCAAGCGCTGGTCGAGCAGCCGAGAGCGCAGCGCACACCCGCGCGTTGAGGGCCTGCACTTTGGACGGGTCGTGCCAGATATGGGGGTCGATCGCATTGCTGTGCGCTGCGTGATCATGCGAATGGTCGTGGTGGTCGTGTGTACCGCCACTGCCGTGATCGTTGGTGGCACCAGGAGCAGCAGGAGCCAAGACCAGCAGTGTCGCTTTCGAATGTGTCGATACATGAAGCGCGCCGATTGCTCGGTCAAGCCCGAGTCCGAACTGAATCACCAGATCGGCGCTCTCGACCTTCTTCCCGTCTGCCGGAGTCGGCTCGAAGTGATGAGGATCGTTCCCAGCCCCGCCGAGCACTACAAGATCCACTGCCCCGCCGCCAATCGCGCGCACGAGATCAGCAGCGACATCGTTTGCAACGACGACCTTCAGCGGTGCGTCGGCCTGACCGATCACGCACCCTGCCACCAACGCCGTGATCGTCATCATCATGGTTGCGATGTTAGACCTGTGAGCAGGATGGGAACTTTGATTGGGCTGGGCCGAGTGCTGCCGGCAACTACTGCGCTGGCTTGACGCTCGTCGCGCTGAACCGGTCACTTTGAAGCGTCCCCGAGGCGCTGGCGTGGCACTTGCGATCGCAGTAGTCGTGCACGGGCCACTCGAATCCATCGACCAAGTGCGGCGTCCCGTCGATCACCACCGCCAGCGGACAGCCTTCGACCCCGGGCATGTTGTAGATGCAGGCCCCACAGCCGAACTCCAGGTGTTCGGCGGTGAATACCCGTCCATTCACGGTCGTCGGCGTTGCCGTCGCCGTCGCCATCGCGGTCGCAGTCGCCGTGGTGCCGTCGACGGGCGCATTGGCCGCTGGCTTCTCGCACCCGAGAAGTCCAAGCGCGATGGCGCACACGAGGCACAATTTCATCCGCAGATCAGTCATGGGAATCTCCGTGAGTGGGTCGAGTGCGCGGGTCGCGGATACCCACTCGTTCAGCGTACCCGTCGAGAGTGACCGCCCGCCAATGCCGCGTCAAACGCACACCGATCCCCCCGGCCAAGCGGAACGGGGCGGGAGACGCGGACTGCTGACAGACTGCGACGAGAGCATCGCTCCAAGAATCACTGCGACGACCACGGCCCCGCTGGTTTCCAGTTTGCACGAACCGGCCGCTCCGCAGCGATCGCTGTCAGCAACGGGGTCAAGAACTTGGCCACCAACTGCAACACGTCGGCGAACTGTTCTGGCACGTCGTCCATGCGCATCCGCTGCCGAAACGCCCGCCACTGGCGTGACTTGGCTGGATCGATTGCGAGGCCTGGACTCAAACCCACTGGACTTGCCGGGATGAGAGTGTTCCGTTGCCGACATGTTCGCCTAATCGCTTCTGCCAGTTGTTCGCCATCGAAACTGAATTGCATCGCGAACCACCAGATGTCGAAATAGTCCTTCATCCGGCTGTTCAGTTGCTCGCGCACCAGCATGACATGGAACTTCTCCGCGATGGCCGATTCGCGGGAATACACCAACAGCGTCGGCGTTGGCAGATCAAGGATCGTTGGGTAACTGGTCTCTTGCGGCTGCGGGAAGACCTGATCACCGAAACCAATGTCGATCTGCATATGGAGCCGGATCGTGTCCAAGCGACCCTGAAACTGGACGCGGACGCCGACGTACTCCGCATCCTCCGCGATCGGTACGACCCCAACACTTGCGGGATCGAACTCGACACCATCCGCCTCGACGGGCAGTGCGCAAATCTCCCGCACGACGCCTGCGATGTGATCGGGATCGTTGTCGATACGGCCGAGCAAATCGATATCCATGGTCGGCCGTCGAGGTGCCCCGTTCCAGACGAGAAGCATCAACGCGCCTTTGAGGATGAAGCGGTCGCGGTACTGCGACTTCGACAACCGATAGAGGAATCGCTCCATCGCGAAAAACTGCACGACTTCTTGATGGGGTCGAGAAGACTCCTTCGCACGTTTATCCAGCCGTGCGCGGACCGATGCTGCGATGTTCTTGATGGGGTGCTTCGTCAAACGAGGATCTCAAGATACGGCCGCATGATCCGCTCGACACGACAGACTCTCGCGAAGTGCATCAGCAGGTCGAGCTTCATCCGGCCGCGCTGGCGATACATCTTGATCGCCTCCAGCACGACATCCATGCCGATCTTGTTGCGATACTTCACGCAATCAGCCAGCGTTTTCTCTGGACCGAAAATGCGGACCGGGACGCCATCGAGCGTGTGCGTCCCGACGCCTTCACCAATCGCGCGATCCGAAAACCAGTACACCTGAATGGGTGGGAACGAGAGGCGTGGCCTCTCAGAGTGATGGGGCATTGCGATCGACACTTCGCGCGGAATCTGGGTCGTGATCTTGTGGAACGAGAGCGCAGAGATAAGACACACGACGCCAGCGGGAACCTTGACCGCCACGGTGACGAGGTCTGGGTTTCCGAGCAGGGGCAGCGATGCCAGCCGATACAGACCACGAGACAGAGGCTGAATGAGATGTGCATCGCGCATCTCGTAGAGGTCGCGCGGATGGATTCCAGCCTTGATCGCCTGCGAGGTCTTGAACACGCCGTGATGTGCGCGGCTCAGCCGACGAATCATGTCTGGGATGCGATTGTTTGGGTGCGTGGTCATTGAGGTGGTGGATAGAAGTACCGTGCAATCTACATAACTCACGGTTATTATATCCATCGGCTCGACCGAAGCAAGAAACGGACGAGACTCTTCTGAAAGACCCCGTTTTCCCGGGATCGAATGCAACTTCGGTTCGGTTATTGGTCGATCGGCGTCGACCGCCGCGCTACAGCACCACCACTTCCCCCGCCGACAGCAGCACGATCGAAATCGAAATGCGCGCGGGGTCTGTGGAGTACTCGGCGGCAACGGCATCGCGGTATGCCTCGAGTTGCGGGCGGTGATGATCCGCCCTCCCTGCAATCCACTGCTCCCCTGCCGTTGCCGGTTGCGAATCCGTCTTGAAGTCCACGATTTCAATGCGCTCCCACGCACCTGGGTGACCGTGCAAGACGAGTCGGTCGATCGCCCCTTGCCGCAATGCGCCGCCCTCAGCCAAGTGCAGGAATTGACGTTCGCGCACGGCGACTGCGGGACCATCGGGCTTGGACAGAAGCTGCGCGACCATCGAGTGCTGCACTTGATTGATCACCGATTCGAGGATGGTTTCGAGCTCTTCCTCTCCAAGAAACGGAGCTATCTGCCGTGCCCGCGCGAGCAGTTCACCGCGATCTGGCTTCCAGCCATCGATCCACTCGATCGTCTCGCACACCGCGTGCGCAATGCTGCCGCGGGCGAGCGCTTCTCGATTATCTGCAAGGTCGAATTGCCCCGACGCGCCATCTACATCCACCACCGCGAACTCGCCGAGCGCCGATGCGCTCCGTGCACCTTGCAAGTGCACGCGCGGAGTCCTCGGCTTGATCGGCATGGGCGGCGCGGTGACCGCCAGACTCACACCCGCACCCACCTTGCCGGACTCCTCTTCAATCCATGATTCATCATCAAGCGGATCGCCGTCGGGCGCGCGAGACGCCAGCGCGTGCCACAGGATTCCTCCATGGCTCCTCTTGATTTCGAATGGTGGTTTCGGGTCGCCCGGCTTCACTGCCTTGCCGGATGGATCGCTTGCAACGATCCACAGTCCGCGCTTGGCCCGCGTGATCGCGACATACAGCGTGCTGAGAAATTCTTGGAACTCGAACCTGTTCGCAGAGCCGATCACCTCTGCGACGTTGGCGGTCGCAGCCAATTTGTTGACCCGCTCGCAAATGCGATCGTGATCTGGACCGCGATAGTCGCCTCCACGCGACACCGCCATCCCCTGACTGGCACTCGGCATCTTGCTCGCAGCCGCATAGATCACGATGTCCCACTCCAACCCTTTCGCCTGATGGATGTTGATCGCATGGATCGACTCTGCCGGCACATCCTGCAGCTTGCAGGCATCAAGGGACGCAATCAACTCGTCAAGTTCGGCGCCGCTCGACTGTGCCTTCTCGATTTCAAAGAGCATCCGCGAGATTCGCCGGCGATCGCCATCGTCGATCGGCGTGCCAGTCGAAGTTTGGTCGAGCAAACTGACCCACTTGGCGAGCGTGCACGCGATCGAGTCCTCTGCGAATCGCGCGCGAAGTGCCCGCGACGCAGCTGCGCGTGCAAGGCGATGTTCGCCCAGTTGCCATTGATCGGGAAGGCGAAGTCCCCAGACACTCGCCAGCGGCGACTGCATCACGCTGAGAAGGCTGATGAGGTCATCGGGGTGCGCGGCGAATCGAAGCGCATCGGTGAGTGCGACCACTGCGGGCGACGTTGCGAGCGCGCCTCCAGCGAGAAGCGAACATGGCGGAGCGTCTGTGTGGCTTCGAATCGCATGCACGATTTCCCCGACGTCCTTGTTGTCGCGCGCCATCACCGCGATCGAAAGCTTTCCGCGCGATCGCCTCCACAGTTCGACGGCCAGCCGTGCCGCATCCGCGAGGTACTCGCCGCGTTCTGCCTCGACACACCGCACGCAGCCCTTCTGGTGGGCATGCTCGGGCGCCGCAACATGATTCGCGTAGCCAGCCATCCAATCATTGACTGCAAGCCCGAAATTTTCGTCGTAGTTCTTCTCTGTGATTCGGTGCAGCGGATGGCTTGGCTGCTCGAGCGACCGAAAGACGCAGTCCACGGCCTTGAGGATCACCGGCGAACTTCGCCAACTTGTAGCGAGCGACTCATCGATCACCGTCGCGGTTGCCCCCTCGTAGAGAAGCCTGTGAAATCCTCGCAGGAGCCTCGGATCGCCGCTTCGCCATCCATAGATGGATTGCTTGGGATCACCGACTGCGAGGATGGAACGCGGATTCTCTCCGCCGGCTGCGATGGACTGCGCGAGAGGTTGCAGCGCACGCCACTGCGAGAGGCTCGTGTCCTGGAACTCATCGAGCAGCAGGTGATCGATCCTCCCGTCGAGCCGGTAGAGAATGTCGCCGAGCGTGTCGAACGAAAGCGAGCGCCCCACTGCCCTCGTGATTGAGTCGAATGTCGCGCCTCCCGACTGAACCAGCAACTCGTTCACAACCGAGTCCATGCGCCGCGCGAGTTCGCACTCGGCGATGCTCGCACTCACCGCGCTCACCGTGATCTTGCCACGCATCCAAGCGAGGATCGTGTCCACATGCACGATCGCATCCGGGATGATCGCCGCCTTCGAGTAGGTGGTCATCCCCAGCGCGCGGTTGTGCAGGATTCCACTCTTCACGCGTTCTTGCATCAACGCCATGTCGAGGGTCCTGCCGCTTTGAAGCGTTGCGAGGCTCTCGCTGCCAAAGTCGACGATGTCAGCGAGCCCCTTCCCGATGGCTCCGCCTCGTGCCTTCTCTGGAAGCGCAGCGACGAGTGCCGCGATCGACTCAAGCGCGTCGGCCGCGACCGCGTCGTCCACAGTGGAAACTTCTTCGATGCGAACCCAAGCAGGTGGTGGGTCGCTGGAGTCAGCCGCGGCGTCCGACCGACTGTCGCGCCAGATGGGGAGCAGTTTCCCCGCTGACTTGAGCGCGCCGCGACCCAGATCGCGCTTTCCCTTGCCACGCGCCGACGATTGCAGCAGCAGCCGGGATTGTGCGGGATCGGACTCGATCACCCGTGCGAGCGCCTCCAAGTGAATGCGTTCCACGGCGGGCTCGGAAATCGGCGTCGTCCCCGCAGGAATTCCTAGCTCAAGCGAATACGCGCAGGCGAGGCGGTTCAGAAAACTGTCAATCGTTCGGATCTCCAAACGATCGAGTCGCTCGACGAGGCTGTCGAGAAGGTCTTCGGCGCGCACATCGTTTGCCCGGCGGCGATCAAAGAGGATGGACTCTGCCAGTGCGCTGCGAGCATCGTTGTCGAGCACCGCAACTGCCGCCCGCAGCAGCACCGTGTTGCGAATGTCGCGAGCCGACGCGCGCGTGAACGTCGTCGCGAGGATCGACTCGACGCGCGATGGATCGCCCTCCACGATGCCGCCATGTGCAATGCAAAGGAAGTCCGACGACAGCTTGTAGGTCTTGCCGCTTCCTGCGTTGGCCAGCACGCGAGTGATCACGATGAACCCTCCTCGGACGACGCATCGTCGTCGCCGTCTGCCGGGGAGAAGCACACGATGCGCAAGAGGCGTGCGTACTCGGAATCGCGCCGTTTGATTTCATCGGGTGACCCGAACTCTCGGCGCCGGATGCATCCAACGATGCGCTTCGCTTCATCGAGTGCAGCGTTGTCCTGTGATGGCGGAAGTTCGAGCGCGACGAATGAAGGGATGGCTGGTGCGGCTGGGATATGCACATATCCGACGATCGGAACGGCACCTCGCATCTCTGGAAACGCATCAGGAGCCAGCACGCGGTAGAGCGGCAACTGAAGATCCTTGAACGCCCCATCCTTCCACGTGGCCTTATCGGGCGTCGCCGGATCGTCGCCGGTCTTGTAATCAATGATGCGCCACTGCCGAGTCTGTTCGTTGAAGTCGATCCGATCGATCCTTCCGCCGAGTTCGGCCTGCGCGCCGTCGACTTCGATCGACGTGCCCTTGGGAAACTGCCACTCTGTGGCTCTCATGCGCCAACCGTCGGCACGATCGGCGACGTGCCACTTCACGGCCAGCCGGAGTCGCTCCCGAAGAACTTCGCTTTGCAGCGCGACCCCCGCCTTGGGATGCCGTCCGTAGCGAGTCGCGATCGCGTGATGCAACCACCGATCGATGTGCTCCCAGATCGGCTCGAACGTCGAGCACTCCTTGATCGCCGGGTCTGCAAGTTGCGCGAGCGCGTCGTGCGTGAGCAATCCAAACTGCTGCGGATCAAGCGAGATCTCATCGACACTCGGCGCTGAGAGCCCGAAGATCTTGCCAAGCCAGTACCCGTACGCGGACTCGATGTACGACCTGAATCCTGAGATCGCGAATCGACTCGGGATCGCCAGATGCGGATACATCTCTGGCAGCGGCTTGTCGAAGAATCCGCTGGACTTCGCATTCACCATCGGCGCCGGACGCACGCGATCCTCTGACTTCCCATCGAAGAGTCGGACGACTCGGCGCGCCTGCAATTCACCGCGCGCAGGAAACAGCAGCCGACTCGGAATCACAGGATCGCCATCGGCACTCGTCTGCCCCGAAACGACGACCAACTGCTCGGTTCGGCGTGCGATCGCGTGCAGCACGAACGCATCTCGCGCGAGGCGCTGCGCGCGATCCGCAAGGCCGAGTTCAGTCCGCAGCGCGTCGTTGAGCCAGCCATCCGGAATGGGCGAGAACGGGACAGTCCCCTCGCGAATTCCCATGAGAACCATCGAAGTCGATGGGTCGAAGAGCGCATCGAGCCAGCCGATCACTTCGACTTCGAATCCGTCTGGTGGAATCGGCACTTCGAGACCCGAATGCACGCTCTCCATGAACGCCACGACGTGGCCAACCGGGACGGTCTGTGCACCGAATCGGCTCGCTTGCATCGCCATTGCCGTTCGATCGATCGCTGCACACGCTGACTCCTCAACCGGATCTCCGAGGCTGCCTTGCAACACACGTCGGACGCAACGCGCGAGGTCGACACTCACACCCAACCATGTCCCCGAAGTCGCCGCCCGCATCGACTCCGGGATGAACCCACCAAACACCGTGCGCAGTTGACTCATGAGCGCACCACCCTTGGCTTCGCCGGGTTGGCTGCCAAGCGATTCAAGATGCTCGAGATCGTTCACGAGCGACTCCCCACGCGCGCGGTCGAGTTCTGAGAGCGCGTCAAACGTCGCTCCTGCACGCGACAACACAGCTGCAACGCTTGGATGCGATACGAGCGCCACAAGCGACTCTGGAGTCCGAGCCGCGTTCACATCGGCGAGCGCCGAAACCAACCTGCCCGCAAGCGTTTGCCGAAAGGGTCTTCCCCCACCGAGATGGACCGCACGGCCGTGCGCTGCGATCGTGCGCTCGAGCACGACGGCGAGTGCCGGATCGCCATTGACGATCACGATCGATCCTGGATCGGCATCGCCCGACTCGCCTGTCTCATTCACTTGATGGGCGATCTTCGAATACCGCCCCACAACTGCAAGGCACTGGTCCTCAGGCCCATCGGCCGGCTCGATCTGCTCGTCTCGAAGTTGCGGCCCCTTCGTCAGCGCACCCCTGCGAATGCAGCCGATCTCGTCGAACCACTCTGCGGCCTGATTCCCTGCGTCGCTCTCGTCTGCAAGAATCCAACTTGCGATCGAAACCCCCACCGCCTCAAGCCGCGCGATGAACGCGCGCGAAATCGGCGTCGCGTCGAGCACTCCCAGCAGAATCACGCGCTCAAAGTTGGTGCTCCCCTGCGCAAGCAACAGTCGATTGAATTCGACGGCGCCAAGCGACCCACCCGCTGCGCCCTCCCCCAGCACTCGCACTGCGCAGTCGACAAGTTCCTGCAGCGAGATCCAGCGTTGCTGCGCACCTTCGGATTCCTTCAGCGCACTCGCACCGGCAATCTCCGTCGGCGATCGATTCGCGCTGACTGCGTGCTCAATGACCGACTGCAGTTGCGTGACGATTCGCAGGCGAGCCCTTGGGTTTGTCGGCACGCCGTGCGGCGAGAGCAACCGCGCCGCGTCAGGCCCGAGCATGGCGAGCGCCTGGTCGAGCGCGATCATCCACTCTTCTTTGCTCGGCCGATCGGCGACGACACCTCCACCGAGTGCCCGACTCCCCAGCGACTCGACCGTGCACATGGCGGGAGGCACAAGCGGCAGTCGACGCGCGCGTGCTTGCACAAGCAACTCGTACCGAAGTCGACGCATGACTCGACCACTCGTGACGACGACGAGCAGTGAAGACAAGTCCGCAGAGCCGTCAGCTCCTTGCGGCGCGTCATCAAGCAATGCGGCAGCCGCGACGACAAGGGGATCCTTGCCTCGGCACCATCCCAGATATCGCTTCGCATGTGTCACGTGTCATGTGCCCCGCAGGCGAAACCGAGTCTAAGGCGCTCCCCCGCCGAGTCAAGATCAATTTTGAGCGTGAGAACTCGGTTCAACAGCCCCAACATCGACCCCCGCGTCGTACCGCGCCGCTGCATCTCGAATCTCGTCCAAACTCTCCATGAGAATCTCAATCAGTTCTGGATCGAACTGCCGACCTGCATTGACTTTCATCTCGGTCAGCACGCGACGCTCTGGCCACGCTTCCTTGTACTGGCGCTTGCAACTGAGTGCGTCGAAAACATCTGCAACCGCGACGATGCGCGCAAAGAGAGGGATCGACTCCCCCTTCATGGGTGGCGGCGCCTCGCCCTCCTCCCAAGCGCCCATCGACGCGCCGGCGCGGCTGCCTGGGTATCCCTCACCATCCCAGCGCTCGTGGTGATGAAGCGCGACCTCCATCGACGCCAGATCGAGCACGCTGTCGCGACCTGCGAAGAGTGCAGCGCCGATCGTGGTGTGCGCCTGCATGGCGGTGTACTCCTCCGCGGTCAGCCGTCCAGGCTTCTTGAGGATCGCATCTGGAATCCCGACCTTTCCGACATCGTGCAATCTTGCTGCGATGCGCAAGATGTCGCGTTGGCTCTCGATCGTCGCGTGGTCGAGGCGATGACGCTTCGCCCAACCCTGATAGAGGATCACGGAGTAGGCAGCAACTCGATTGATATGCGCGCCAGTTTCGCTCGGGTCGCGAAGTTCAGCCATCTTTGTCATACGGTCAACAAGCGACCGAGTAAGTCCAGTGCGCTCAAGTGCCATCGTCGCCGCCGATGCAAAGTGTTGGATCGCATCAATGTCGCTTTGCGAAAATCCAGTTCGTGGCGCACCACTTCCATCGAGAGGATTCAACAACTGCAGAACACCCACGATCTTCCCCACGGAAGTCCGCAGGGGTACCGCAAGAACTGCCCTCGTTCGGTATCCGAAGTCTCGGTCGATCGACGAATTGAAGTGGAAGGGTCGATCCGGAGGAATGGCGTACGCGTCGTCGATCACGATTGATTCCCCGGACAGCGCGGCGTACCCAGCGATACTTCCGCCGTTCACCGGAATCCGAACTGACTTGACTGCAAGGCGCTGCCCATCGCTCATCCTCTTGCTGAGCGTTTCGTTTTGTACATATTTCAAGAGGAGATAGTCGCCTTCCCGCAGCATCACGCTTCCCGCATCGCACACGAGGAGTTTGCGAGCTTCGCCAAGAATTCGCTCCATCAGGATGTCGATGTCCTGGATCTGGTTCAGTTGCTCGTCAATCTGCTTGATTGCTTCGAGTTGACCCTGCTGGCGATTCACATTCGTGGTGAGGACCTT
>CAYHHO010000066.1:0-16711 GCA_964356445.1 uncultured Singulisphaera sp.
CTTCACCAAGTTCTTGACGTTTGTTGAGCCGTACGCCTTTGTCAAACAGTCTTGCACCCCGAGCATGTCAAGCACTGCGCGGACGGAAGCTCCTGCAATGACGCCGGTTCCTGGGCTTGCGGGAACGAGGCGCACGGTCGAAGCACCAAAGCGACCCTCGACCGAGTGTGGAAGCGTGCGACCCTGCAGCGGATAGCCGCGTAGTTTCCGTCGACCTTCACGCGTTGCCTTCTCGACACTGGTCGGAACCTGATTGCTCTTGGCATATCCAACGCCGACCTTGCCGTGGCGATCGCCAACAACGACGAGTGCGCCGAAGCTGAATCGACGACCACCTGCCACTGTCGAGGAAGTCCGAAACACCTTCACAGTCGTTGCATCTACGCCGCTGTCATCAAAGTTGTCATTCATGATTGTTCTCTGAACCTTTCACTGAAGCGATGGGTGAGTGTCTTCTTGGTCTGTGAGTGCTTAGAACTTGAGTCCGCCAGCGCGCGCGCCATCTGCGAGCGCCTTGATTCGACCGTGATAGAGATAGCCGCCGCGATCGAAGACCACTTGGTTCACGCCTGCCTTGATCGCTCGTTCCGCGACTGCCTTGCCGACGACAGTGGCGGCTGAAGCGTTTCCGCCTGATGCATTCGTCAACTCAACGTCGAGAGACGACGCAGCAGCCAGCGTTCGACCAGCAAGATCATCAATGACCTGCACATAGATATGTCGTGGCGAACGGAACACTGCCAAGCGTGGACGCGAGGGAGTGCCTCGAATCGACTTGCGAAGTCCCTTCCGGCGACGGTTGCGGCGAGTTCTCTTTTGGCTCGAGATATCCATGGTGTCTCCTCTGGTGGCCTTCGCGCATTAAGCGCCGAATGCCTTGCCCTTCTTACGCTGAATGACTTCGGTTGAATACTTGATCCCCTTGCCGTTGTATGGCTCGGGCTTGCGCTGACTGCGAATCAAACTTGCGAATGCACCAACTTTCTGTGCATCCACTCCAGAAACCGTGATGATCGTGTTGTTCTCGATCACGCAAGTGACCCCCTCTGGGACCATCAACTCGATGGGATTGCAGAAGCCGATCGAGAGAATGAGTTTCTTTCCTTGAAGCTTGGAAGTCCAACCAACGCCGATGACTTCCAACTTGATTGCGAAGCCGTCGGTGACCCCCTTCACCATCTTGTTCAGCACGGCGCGGGTCGTGCCCCAATACGCTCGGCGGTTTCCTTCATCGATTCGCGCCATATCGTCAAGCGTGCAAGAAATCGACTTGCTCTTCTCGTCGTAGGCCACGAGAACTTCGGGGCGATAGACAAACGAGTTCTTGCCCTTCGGACCTTGGATGTCCACAGTCTTCGTGGCAACATTCACCGAAATCTTGACGGCGGCGGGGATGGGAATGAGTTGTTTTCCGATTCGGCTCATAGTCGTTTCCTTTCAAGCATCATGTTTGTGGTGTGAGCACCTCGATTACGAGACGGCGCACACCACCTCACCACCGACTCGCATCTCGCGAGCCTTTCGATCGCTCATGACACCGTGACTTGTCGAGACCACCGTGATCCCAAGCCCCTCAAGAAGGCGAGGCATCGCGTCCGCCCCGCAGTAGACGCGGCAGCCAGAGTGCGACACTCGGTCGATGCGGTTGATGAGCGACTCTCCGCGAGGGCCATACTTCAGCGAAACCCGAAGCAGTCCTTGGCGGCCATCTGGAATCACTTCGAATCCCGTGATGAACCCTTCGTCGCGCAGCACTTCGAGCACACCGCGATTCAAGCGATTGTTCAGGCAGTTCACGCTCTTGCGACGAATTGACACCGCATTTCGGATGCGGGTCAACATATCGGCTGTGAGATCTTGTAGTGACATGGATGGATCCTCAAATGAATTGAACGAGAGCGGACAATCTGACACTCACCATGAAGCCTTGCGCATGCCTGGGATCATTCCCAAGAGCGCCAGTTCGCGAAGCATGTGTCGGCTGATTCTGAACTTGCGGTAGTACGCGCGCGAATGGCCGGTGATCTCGCACCGGTTCTTCTTGCGAGTCGAGAACTTCGGCGTGGTCTTCATCTTTGCGAATACGCGTTTGCTTGCCATGGTTCTCCTTTAGACGGCGGCCGGCGTCTTGACTGCGATCGATGCCTTGGGGGATGTCACTTCGGGCTTCACGAATGGCATGCCGAGTTCTGCAAGGACGGCGCGACTCTTTTTCGCGTCGCTCTGCGAGAAGACGATGTTGATGTTCATGCCGTGGGTGTGATTCACGTTTGCCATGTTGATCTCCGGCCAAACTGCTTGTTCAGAGAGTCCCATGCCGAAGTTGCCCTGACGATCGAAGGTCTTGTCCGAAACGCCACGAAAGTCCTTGATACGGGGCATCGCGAGATTGATGAGTCGATCAAGGAAACTCCACATCCGATCTCGGCGGAGAGTGACCATGAATGCACTCGGCGCACCTTCGCGAACCTTGAAGTTCGACACGGCTTTCTTCGCCAAGATCATGATCGGCTTCTGACCCGAAATCGTCGTGAGCGTGCTGACCACAGCATCTCGATACTCGGGCTTGAGTTTCTGGTTCTCGAGGTGGCGACCCACACCGACGTTGATCACGACCTTCTCGATCTGCGGAAGTTCGTGAACGTTCTTCATCCCGAATTCCTTGAGCACTTTGGGAGCCACTTCGTCGCGATAGGTCCGACGAAGGCGAGGCTCTGGGCGAGGCTCCGTGCGAGCTTCCGGGCGAGATGGCGATTTTTCGTTCGTCTTCATATGGTGACTCCTGGGCGGATCGTTCAGCTCTTCTTCTTCGTCGGGCCGCGAAGCACATGCAGTTCGCTGCCGTTGCGAACTGCAAGGCGAACCTTTGCGCCGTCGGCCTTGGTGACAAATCGAACCCGCGATGGCTTTCCATCAACGACCGGGCTGACATTGGAAATGTGAATCGGATGCTCGCGCTCGACGACCGAACCCTTTGGCTGTTGCTGGGTCGGTTTCATATTGCGCTTGTGAACATTGACACCCTTGACGATGACGCGCATCGCCTTGAGATCGACGGTGAGGATCTCGCCTGTTTCACCGCGGTGGTTTCCCGCAGTCACAATCACGACATCGCCTTTTTTGACATGGAGCGGCATGGGATTAGACAACCTCTGGCGCAAGTGAAACGATCTTCATGTAACTCTTCTCCCGAAGTTCACGCGCGACTGCGCCGAAAATGCGCGTGCCCTTGGGATTGCCGTCGTCATCAATCAGAACGCAAGCGTTCGAATCGAAACGGACGTACGAACCGTCATTGCGACGGACTGGATACTTGACTCGCACAATCACGGCGAGCGCCTTGTCTCCAGACTTCACATCGCCATTTGGGATGGCCGTCTTGATGGCAACGCGAACGCGATCGCCGACGGACATCGACAGTCGGGTGAATCGTCCACGGGCGGTGCTCGAACCGAGCACGCCGATGACCATTGCCTCTCGCGCGCCGCTGTTGTCGGCAACTTCCAGTCTGCTCTCTTTTTGAATCATGTCTGTGATCTCCGTATGAACAAATTCGACTCAGGCCTTGACAAACTTCGCCTGCTTGGCGTCCTTGTCACTCTTGTCCTTGACCGCAACCGCCTCGCCGTACACAACGTCGGCCTTCAAAGGAGCGCGTTCCACGATGCGCACAAGCGCCCAGCGCTTGGTTCGCGAAACTGGGCGGCACTCCGCGATTTCGACTCGGTCACCGAGATGCGAATCGTTCGTCTCGTCGTGGACATGGAGGATGGTGCGCTGGCGCACGTACTTGCCATATCGAGGGTGTCGCGCGGAATACGAAATCACAACGCGCCGCGTGCGATCTTGACCATCTCGATCGACCATGCCGACGAGACGCGGGCTCTTCTCAGGAATGACAACTGGGGACTTGCGGCTCAAGACATCACCTTCTTTCGTGTGATTGGCTTTCGTACGACTGGCTTCTGTGCGAGCGACTTGCGTGCGGCACGCGTTCCAACTGTCTGCGAGGAAGGGTTCGCCGCGACGCGACGCCCTGAAACTTCGGTCAGCAAACGGGCAAGATCACCGCGCAGCTTCGAAAACTGCGACGAATCTTTCACCTTCTCCGTGACAACTTGCGACTTGAGGTCAAAGATTGCACGACGCACGCGCGAACTCTCGACGCTCAATTCTTCATCACTCAATTTCTTCACTTCATTCATGTCCATGGTTCAGTTCCTTGCTCTTCACATTCGAATCGACTTACACCGCCAACCGACGCCCGACCATCCGGCATCGGATCGGCATCTTGTGCGCAACGCGCGCGAGTGCCTGCTTTGCGAGACCTTCAGGGACTCCTTCGACCTCGAAGAGAATCGTCCCTGGCTTCACGCGTGCTGCCCAATACTCGACCTCGGCCTTTCCAGTACCCATTCGGGTTTCCAAGGGCTTCTTCGAGATCGGCTTCTCTGGGAAGACTCGAATGTAAAGCTTGCCCTGACGGCGAAGGAAGTGCTGCGCGGCGATGCGACCTGCGTCGATCTGTCGACCGCTCAACCAAACAGTCTCGAGAGACTGCAGTCCATAATCACCGAACGCAACGTAATTGCCACGCGTTGCGCAGCCCTTCATCTTGCCGCGCTGTTGCTTTCGGTACTTGACTCGTGATGGAAGTAGTTTCATTGCTGTTCTCTGGCTGAATCAGTGTGAAAAATCAACGACGTCCTCGTGCACGTGCCCGACCACCCGCGGCGGTCGACTGGTACTCAGACTGCGCCTCTTGAGCGCTGTGCATACCGCGGTACACCCAGACCTTGACACCAAGTGCGCCATAGGTCGTAAAGGAGTGGGCGAGCGCATAATCGACATTCGCTTGCAGCGTGGAACGCGGAATCGATCCGAGTCGCATGTCGAGCGTTCTGCTCATTTCGGCGCCACCAAGACGACCCGCGAGCAGGATGCGAATGCCCTTTGCACCGTTCTGCATCGCGCTCTCACAGCGCTGCTTGATGAGGCGGCGGAAATTCGCGCGCTTCTTCAACTGCTCGCCCATCGTTTCGGCGATCAGTCGCGCGTCGATTTCTGGATTGCGAACTTCGACGACATTGACTGCAACCTTGCGGCTCGTGAGTGCCTGCAATTCGTTGATGAGTTGTTCCTTACCCGAGCCCTTCAATCCAAGCACTTGGCCTGGTCGAGCGGTCTTGATGACCACGGTCAACTCTTCGCGTGTTCGCTCGATCAGAATGTCGCTCACAGCGGCAAACGGCGGAGTGCGATTGAGTCGCTTGTCGATGAACTTGCGGATCTTGTAATCCTCCACAAGCAATTCGCCGAAGAGCGCCTTGGGTGCGAACCAACGGCTCTTATGCGCTTCGGTGATTCCGACTCGAAAACCAAATGGATGTGTCTTTTGGCCCATAGATAATCCTCAGGACTTTCGCTCTGCGACGGTCACATAGATATGACACGTTCGCTTCTTGATTGCGTGGGAGCGTCCGCGGTCTTTTGGCTGGAAGCGCTTGATCATCGGACCTTCGTCCACTTTCGTTTCCTTCACAAAGAGCGAGCCCACATCGGCATCCTTCTCTTCGGCGTTGGCGATCGCGCTCTTCAGGACGACCTTCACAAACATCGCGCCGCGGCGCGGGCTGAAGTCGAGCGTGGACATTGCGCTTGCGACATCCAAGCCGCGGATCATGTCGATCACGAGGCGAACCTTGCGAGGAGCGATCCGACAGTGACGGTGCGTCGCTGTGTAAGCATCGGAAGGTGCCTGAGATTTTGTTGCTGTCGTTGCCATTGGGTTGCTCCAGTTTCTTCAGGTTCGCCGATCAGCTCTTGGCCTTCTCGCCACCGGCGATGCCTTCCTTCTTGTTGGTGTGCCCACGGAAGGTGCGAGTCAGTGAAAACTCTCCGAGCTTGTGTCCAACCATGTCTTCGGTCACGAAGACATCAATGAACGCGCGGCCGTTGTGCACCTGGAAAGTGGTCCCGACAAATTCGGGGACAATCGTGCATGCACGGCGCCAAGTCTTGATGGGCTGTCGGCGACCACCCGTTTGAAGCGCTTCGACTCTTCGGAAGAGTCGCTCGTCTACGTATGGTCCTTTTTTTGATGATCGTGACATGATGTGATCTCCTGAGACTCGACTTCCAATCAGACCTTGAGTTGTCCGTACCGGCGACTGAACCGACGACGAAGAATGCGCTCATCGCTCGCCTTGCCGCGAAGTCGCGTCCGTCCGCCCTTCGCTGGTGTGTTGCTTGCATTCGACGGAATCTGGCCGCCCTTCGAGCGACCTTCACCACCACCGTGCGGGTGCTGATGATGGCTCATTGCCATACCACGTGTGCGTGGGCGGCGACCGAGCCAGCGTGCGCGACCTGCCTTGCCCAACTTGACGAGCGCGTGGTCGGGATTTCCAACCGAACCAATGGTGGCGCGACAATCGAGGGAGACTTGTCGAATTTCGCCCGACGGCATCACCAACGTTGCGAAGCGACCTTCCTTGTTTGTCAGGCGGGCGGACAGGCCGGCTGAGCGAACAAGTTGCGCTCCACGACCTGGGACCATCTCGATGGCATGCAATTCGAGACCTGTTGGAATATGCCGCAGCGGCATGCAATTCCCAACATCGGGATCGATCTGCTTCGACGAACTGAGGACTTTGCCGCCGACCTTGATGGCCTTCGGCGCGAGGACGTATCGCACGGTGTCATCCGCGTACTTCAGAAGCGCGAGATGGCACGAACGATTTGGGTCGTACTCGACACCAACGACGATCGCTGGGACGTCATCTTTCTGGCGCCGCCAATCAATCATTCGGTAGCGGCGTTTATGTCCACCGCCCTGCTGAATGACGGTCAACTTGCCCTGGCAATTACGTCCACCTGTCTTGTGAAGCGGACGAAGCAGGCTCTTCTGGGGAGTCTTCTTCGTGACTTCGGAATGAAGATTCACGGACGCGTTGCGCCGGCTGTTGGTGACTGGTTTGTATACGCGAATCGTCATTGTGGTCTTGCTCCAGTCCGATCAGAAGAGTTCGATCTTGTCTTCGGGATGCACACGAACGATCGCATGCTTCACCCACTTGCCTGGAATCAATCCGAACTTGGCGCGGCGATCTTCCGCTTTTCGGTTCATCACGCTGACGCCAAGAACGCGAACCTTGTAAAGCGCGACCACAGCCGACTTCACATCGGTCTTGTTCGCCCGGCCGTCCACTTCAAATGTGTAGCGATTGACATCGCTCGCGCCGGCGTTTGCTTTCTCGGTAATCAGCGGGCGGCGGATGACTTCGGTCGGAATCATGAGGTGGCCTCCGCAGTGGTCGCGTAGCAGGATTCATCGATGAATGCATTGAGTGTCGCGCGGTCAATCACGAGGAAGCGGTGATTGAGCAACGCAAACACATTGAGTTGATCAATACGAATCGTCGACGAGTGTGGGATGTTCCCAGCACTCTGGCGCGCGACTTCATTGCGCGGGTCGAGTGCGATCAGGCAGGTTCGATCGACCCCAACCGCGTGCAAAAGATTCGCAAAGGTGGTCGTCTTCCCCGACGCGAGATTGAGCGTGTCGAAGCACTTCACTTCGCCGTCAACCAACTTGGCAAGGAGGGCATTTCGATTCGCAAGCCGACGCATCTTCTTGGGGAGCGACGAGCGGAGATCTTCGCGCGTGCGTGTCTTCGAGAATGCAACACCGCCACCCTTGCGGATCGGCGTGCGAACAGCACCAGCGCGAGCTCCGCCTGTGCCCTTCTGTTTGTAAATCTTTCGAGTCGAACCTGCCACGCTTCCGCGGCTCTTGGTTCGCGCCGACCCCTGTCGCTGGTTCAAGTGAACTGCAACATATGCCTGCTTCAGAAGAGCGAATCGAACTTCGCCGCCGAGCTGCGCAGGGTCGATCTTGATCGAGTCGATCTGCTTGCCGTCATGAGAATAGATTGGTAAGTCAATCATTTCTGTGTTCCTTCGGCGCACCTGCGCCGTTTTCGCCTCGCTCTCCCAGCGCCAATCACAACAGGCGCGGGGAAGAGTTCGACTTGGATTTCGTTCAACTTGTCCTTGTCGTGTGGTTCCCGATTGTCTGCCTCGCGGATACGTCCGCGACTAAGACTGTCTGTCTCGCGGATACGTCCGCGACTAAGACCTGGGCCTTCACAACAAAGCACGGCGCACGTGGCGCCTATGCCTTGGCTTGGAGCCTTGCCTTTGGTTTGTAGAGCCGTATTGCAGCTCGGACCGTGAGATAGCCTGAATTCGCGCCGGGGACCGCCCCCTTCACGATGAGTAAATTCTGTGCGGCATCGATGCTGACAACCTCGAGGCTTCGCGTCGTGACGCGCTCATTGCCGAGGCGACCTGGCATCTTCTTGCCCTTCTTGATCTTTGCACCATGTCCGCGGTCCGTACCGTGGCTTCCGATCGAGCCGGGCGACCGATGCTTGCGCTCGGTTCCGTGCGATGCACAAAGACCCTTGAACCGGTAGGCCTTCATCACACCAGCGAACCCCTTGCCCTTGCTCGTTCCGATGACATCGACGAACTTGACCCCTTCAAAGGTGGCCGCGTCAATCACTTGCCCAAGCGTAAATGCGCTTGCCTGCTCGTCAGTCTCAAGCCGAATCTCGCTGTGCCGACGCTTTGGCGTCACTCCCGCCTTTGCATCGTGTCCGATGACAGGCATCGAACTTCGGCGCGGCTTGATGTCTTCGTATCCCAACTGAACCGCGCTGTAGCCATCGCGCTCGTTGGTCTTGACTTGTGTCACGAAACATGGTCCTGCAGAAATGACCGTGACGGGGATGTTTCGCCCGTCTTCGAGGAACCAACGGGTCATTCCGACCTTTCGGCCGATGATCGCTTTGTTTCGGTGGGTGGCTTGGGGCTGGGACATGGGGCTCGACTCCGTAAAACTCAGGCCTTAATTTTGACGAACACGCCAGCTGGAACCACCAGGCGATTCAATGCATCGACGGTCTTCGAGTTGGGATCAGAGATATCGATGATCCGCTTGTGCGTGCGAATCTCGAACTGTTCGCGACTTTTCTTGTCGATGAACGGAGATCGATTGACGGTGTAGATCTCGCGCCGAGTTGGCAGCGGAACGGGGCCCGCAACGCGTGCACCGCTGATCTTGGTCTGCTCCACGATTTCTCTGGCGCTCGCATCGAGCACCTGATGGTCGTACGCTTCGAGTCTTATGCGAATAGTTCCGTTCATAGTGTTTCCCCTCGATCAGGGGCGAATCGGCGATTCTAGCGTTTCGCCCGATACTGTCAACTGCACGGGGCATTCAGGAATTTTGCCCACAATCGCCAACCCCGCATTCGCCAAACTAGGCCGGATCACCTTCGCCTTGGTCGCTAGCTTTGGGTTGCTCAACCCGGCGCCCGCTTGCTGTCTTGGTTTGCCGCATCCGAGCGATGTCGCCCAACAGTCTAATAATAACGGTGTTTCTAAGCAGAAATCTGCCTCTAGGCGTGAAATCCCATCGACTACTTCCCCGGCACCTCTGCCAACAACGCCGCCACAGCCGCCGCCAACCGCCGCGCCTAGCGTGCCTCCAACGCAACCCGCGCCAACTCCACCAGCGAGTAAATCTGCGAAACCGAATTCCGCAGGGTCGAAAAGCACGAGCGCCACCGCGAGTCCCCCACTCGTTCAGCCGTCAGAACTCGAGCGAGATCCACTCGTCCTCGAATCGCTCGGAGTTCGATTTCGCCCTCCAGTTGGCGCAGTTTTGACCAAACCCGTCACTGGCGCGATGCCGATTTACACCGTCGACGACTCTCAAGATCCACCGAGATATCACCTCCAAATTCAGACACTCGTATCTGAATTGATGGAGCCGTCCCCGCAGGCACAGGTCGAGGAGTACCTCAAGTCGCTGAAGAAGCGCGATGCCAAGTTCACCGTTCTCGTGAATGAACCGTGGATTCACAGCGATGTGCTAGGTCACTACCTCCTGACGAAAACCGATCTCGGTGAGGGCATCGTTGCAGTCCAAGGATGGTTGATTCTGCAGACTGGACCATTTGATTTTCTCGTCTTCAATTCACTGAGTTCTGGAGTTGATTTCGAGACGATCGCACCCGCACTTGAGGCGAGTTTTCGAACAATCGGGCTCGAAAACATGGCAGAAATGGCTGCAGCAAGAACGGCGAGACTCCGACGCGGATACGAGATCCTGCAGTCCATCACACCCGAGAAGTTGAAGTCCCTTTGTAGTGCGGAGCCCCGCCTCTACCGCGTTTGGCAGACCGATGACCGCGGGCAAGAACACGAAGTCGGTTACTACCGCGTGAGCGTGAGGGGCGGAACGCTGTCCGACGCGTCGAACGACGCGGACGGGCAAGAGAGCGGCGACCCGACCGGAATTCTCGTGACGGTTCAAGGTCGAACGATTGTGGATTCACAGGTTGGTCGATTTGCGGACATGGACGCTCGGTTCTGGTGTGCGTGGGACCGCAGCAGCGAAGTGTGGTCGAGTCGCATCACGGAGCGCGGAGGGAAGAAGGCGCCGAAGTCAATCGCGCAGACAGGCGTTCGGCCGCAGCAATCGCCTGGAGCACAACGACAAATTCTCACGGTCATCGACGCGAATGCGCAGACACGGACCCGCGACGAGAAGTCGTGGACGGTGCCGATCGGTCTCTACTTGTCCCAGGCCGAGACATTGGTGCTTGGCGAACTCCTGCCGCGAGTGGAGAAGCAGGATGCTGTCAATTTCGCCTACTACGCATTTGATCCGCGATCGAACGGCATGCCGCAGCGCGTCGAGAATTGGATGGCGACATCAACCGGCGGATGGGTGCTGGTGACACAGCCTGGACTGGATGAGGCAGCTGAAATCACAACCCACGATGACCGTGGTCGTCGCGTCCGCCGCACAGAACCAGGTGGATTTATGACAGAGTGGTGCCTCCCGCGGCAACTCGAGCAGATCTGGTCTGAAAAGGGGCTGCCCACCCGATGAACTTCCGTCGCTTGTGGCGAAACGGCGCATGTCTAGCGCTCGGGTGTGCCGCGCAACTCTCATGCGCGAGCGCGTCACTTTCCGGGCTACGCGCGCGCGACTTTGAAGTCCTCTCGACTTCAACAGTGCTCGAACCGGTCGCCGCTTGCGATCTCACCGAACCCCGAGATGAACTTCGGAGCTGGGTGCTCGTCGATGAGGCTGGACTGCGAATCAGTGAGCAGGTGTTGGAACTTCACGCGCAGAAAACCAATTCGTTTGGGGCGACACGCATGATTCCAACGGCTGCGGGAGACCGGCAATTCGTTTCGGAACACTCACCTGGAGATTGCACGCTCTTGGCCGCTGAAGCACCAAGCGACCACGCGGTCAGTCTCTTCGAGACCGGGCTGGCATTGACATCGCAGGACTTGGACCCGGGCGAGACTTTCGTTTCGTCGAGTCCAATGCGAGTCGATTGGCTCGACGGACGTGGGGAGCGAGACGGCGGTGTCGGCGAGCGGACCATGCGCATCGCGGGCGAAGAGCGAATCCGAACCCCGATGGGCGAATTCTCCACGATGCGCGTTGAGACCAAGTTTGAAGCGAAACTCCGCATGGCACGCGCGACCCGAAACACAACACGATGGATCGCACGCGGAGTCGGACCGATTGCAGAACGTTGGGAAGAGCGTGTCACTGTCCTCGGCCTGCCAATCTCACGTGAAGTGGGGTTCGCGGTCCGCGTTCCCACGATCGCTTCGACGATTCATGGGACATCTGACACATCTGCAACTAGAGTTGACGCGACTCGATGACGTACGCACCGTCCATCCTCATTGCAATTCCTGCTCATAACGAGGAGCAGTACATCGATCGAGTGCTGCCTCGCGTCTTGGCGCATGGCTTCCCTGTGATGGTTGTGGATGATGGATCGACCGATTCAACTGCCGCACGCGCCGCGAAGTGGCCGGTGGAACTGGTGCGAAACCCCAAGAATGTCGGTTACGGTCGAGTCATGCGAGACATTCTTGCGTGGTCACAAATGCGCGCCTTTGACTGGGTCATCACGATGGACTGTGATGACCAACATGAACCTGCATTCATCCCTTCGTTTGTCCGCGAGATCGCCTGCGACGACATCGACATCGTCTCTGGAAGTCGCTACCTCGAGGTTCGAAATGACGATCACACTGCACCCGCTGATCGAAGCGAAATCAACCGGATTCTTACCCTCGAGATCAACGATTCACTCGCGGGTGCGTTCGAAGCGCCTTTGACCGATTCGTTCTGCGGATTCAAGGGGTACCGCACGTCCGCCTGCAGCGCGTTGCAACTCGACGCAGACGGCTATGAATTCCCGATGCAGTTCTGGGTTCAAGCTGCAGCACACCGACTCGCCGTTCGGGAAATCGTCGTTCCTCGTATCTACCTCGACACGACAAGGACATTCGGCGATGGGCTCGACAACCCAACACGCCGGCTGCGGATGTACCGCCAGACCTTGAGACGCGAACTGGATCGCTGTCGCGGACGACTCTTGCACCTGCGCAGCGCAAAGAGCGCGCGCGCGTGATGTCGCGGTCTTCGGACAGCATCGTCCGTGACGGGAACTCTAGGGCGATGGGCCTCAACCTGCATGTGGCGCCGAGTCCGCGTCGAAATGCGGATCTTGCACCGATCGCAGCCCAAGCGCGCAAGCAGATTCAGGAATCGCTGGGGATTTCTGGCGAGTTCACCTGCGGAGTGGGGCACCAACCAGTCTTCTGGCACCCTGGGATTCTCGCGAAATTCATGGCGACTTCGGCGCTTGCCGCGGCTTGCGGCGGCGGTCGATGGATCCACTTTCTGAGTGACCAAGATGCGCTTGACCCAGCTCGAGTTGACGTGCCTGTTCGTGATGCGGGAGGCACAGTCCGCAGGAGTTCTCTTCGTCTCTGCGCAGTCGACACGCGGCTCGCGCGCGATGCGGTCGCGTGCGCCCGCCCACCCTTCGCTCCCCGCAAGACTGAAGGCATTGAGCTGGCGAGCCCCTTCGCTGACTCTGCACTCGAAGAGATCTTGAGCGCAATCAGAAGTGCGAGCGACGCATCGACTGCAGCCGTTCAGATCGCGCGAGCGAACGAAGCATGCGCGAGGCGCTGGATCACCCCGTCCCAAGCGATCATCCCAAGCCAAAGACTGCTTCGCGCAGGGGCTCCAATCCTCGAACGAATCCTGGATGCCCCGCAGAAGTGCGCCGAATCATTCAACCGAGCGCTGGGGCTCGATCCGCGCGCAGCGCGCCCGCTTCGTGTCAATGGAGCGCGAAGCGAAGTTCCAGTCTGGGGAATCCGCTGCGATGGGCGCCGCGAGCGAATCGACGCTGTCGAGGCACGCGCTCGACTCCATGCAGGAACTGCCCTGCTTCCGCGAGCGTTTCTCGCGTCGGGTCTGATGCGACTTGCGTGCGACACCTTCTTTCACGGGCTGGGCGGTGTTCGCTACGAGCACGTCGGAGAGCGCTGGTGGACCGATTTCTTGGGGATCGAGTTGCCCCCTTCCTCCCATGCAACAGCGACGCTTCATCCGAGGGGGCCCGACCTGGGAGTTGCAGCAGAACTCACGACTTCACCAACGATTTCATGGCGCGAAGCGTGGTGGGATCCGATCCGGTTAGACGCGCGCGGGGTGAACGAAACACTGCGCGATGCAACTCGCGGGGAACTTCTTGTTCGAATCGCACGAGCACCGCGCAAGTCGGCGGAGCGGCGAAGTGCCTACAAAGCACTCTGTGGGCACATCGAGGCCCTTCGGGAATCTCGAATCGACCGGCTCGCTCTCTTGCGCGAGGGCGAAGCCAAGAATCGCATTGATCGCGGTCAAGTCGAACTCGTCCGCGATCGAACCTGGCCATTCCAAATGATCCACAGCGACGGGATCGACGCACTTGCATCCGCGATCGAGATTCAGATCAAGAGTGCGTGCTTGAGTCGGTGTGCAATGGAGCAGCGGTCACCGAAACTGGATTGAGGGGAACTGGATTGAGTGGATCGGGGCGGTACATCCGCACATCGAGGCTCCACACTCGCTCGGTAAACACCGCGTTTCCCGCGTGAAGTCTTTCGCGCGCGACGGCTCGAATCGCCACCGTCGTCTTCGCTTCCAAGTTGTCGAGCATTGCAACGAACACGGCTTCAGGCGTCGAAGGGAGTTTCGCCGCACCATGCTCGAGAAGGCCATGGTGAGAAATCACGATGTGCTGAAGCACCGTGACGACCTCTGCGGGAAGTCGAATCCCGCTCGACCGCGCAGCCATCGCCGCTTTCAGTTGCAGCCAGATTGCTCCGCGCACAAGGTGCCCGACAAGTTGACCATCCATCGTGTAGTTGAAACCCTTTTCCCACTCCAACTCGACGGTCTTGCCGAGGTCGTGAAGGAAGAGCCCCATGAGCACGATGTCACGATTGAGACTTGGATAGAGAGGCAGCATTCGATCAGCCAAACTGATCAGCTGATGCGTGTGCTCTAGCAGCCCGCCGATCCAAGCATGATGCACATTGGTCGCGGCTGGCGCATGTCGAAACGCTGCCATCATCGCTTCGTCCGTGAGGTATGCATCCGCAAGCGCGCGCATTCCCGGATCGCGCATCGAGTGCATAAAACCGCAGACTTCTTTGAACATCTCGTCGATGTCCTTGTGGGTCGTTGGGAGCAACGAAACGAGGTCTTTCGGCGAGACATCGACAGCCTCGATCCGCTCGAGAATGAGCTGATTCTGACCGTTATAAAGTTCGACCCTGCCCATGACTCTTGCGTAACCAGTCGCGCTGACCTCCGAGAGCATCGCCTCTTCGAAAGTCCACATGCGCGCCGCGACCTCTCCAGTGGCATCACGCACGAGCGCCTTGAAGTAACACTTTCCTCCTCGAGTGAGCGCCGTTTGCGGATTGACGAGGCTGTAGACGCCATCGACGAACGCGCCACTCTTGAGATCACGAATATTGATGTGGGTTGGTGAGGTCATTTCAATTGCTCTTGGTTCGGTTGAGTCTAGCCCGACCGAGTGGAACGGGCACGGCGGCGCGTCAGGGTCTTTGGCGCAAGTCTTCGAGCACGTCTGGGATTTCGTCGCAGAGATCTTCCATGAGCAATCCAGCTTTCCCATGCCGCTTGCTCCACGCCTGCGCGGCGAGTCCGTGAACGGCTACTCCGATTCGCGCACAATCGAAAATGCTCATCTGGTGCGGGCGCCGCGTGAACTGTGCGCAAATCGAACCGAGGACCCCCGACAGCGCATCTCCGCTTCCACCCGTCCCAAGTGAAGCGTTTCCCGCTCGCGCCGACCAATGGCGAACGCCATCGCTGACGACGGTGCGTGCGCCCTTCAGCACGACGACACATCCAACGCGCTGCGCAAGTGCGTCTGCTGCTGCCCCACGATCTGCGTCGTCTACGGCAGAACTCGGTTCGAGCCCAAGCGCTTCTGCAAGCCGTTGGTATTCGCCCGGATGGGGCGTGAGAATGATCGGCGCCTCCCGCATATCCCTCGGGAAATCTTCGAGCCGCGCGAGCGCGTTCAGGCCATCCGCGTCGATGACCAGCGGGCAATGCACGCGACCGAGCAGGCGAACCACAAGTTGTTCCACTTCGAAGCCGCCGCCCAAGGCAGGACCGAGGACAACCGCATTGGCTCGATCGATCACTGGGTCGAGGATTTCCGCGCAGCGTGATGGCAGGAGCGCGCCACCATCATCCACTGGCAGTGCGTGCGCTGTTGCGCTCTCGAGTGCAACGAGTGCGCTTGGAGCAAGTGGCTCTGGAACCGCCAGTTCGGCCAAACCGCAGCCAGTTCGGAGCGCCGCGCGTGCTGCGATGACCGGACCGCCGAGCATGACGCGAGGCAGCCGCATACACCCACCGACAATTAACACCGTCCCGAAAGTTCCTTTGTGGCCATCTCTGTCGCGCGGCGGAAGTGCTGGGCAGGGCGGCGTGTCGTGCGATGACTCTCCCTCGACACGATCATCAATGGACATCGCTGCCTCCACTTGGTCCTTGAACGTTCACGACTTCGATTGTGATGTTGCCGACGGTCTCGAGCAGGCTGGAAAAATCGCTGTCCAGTTGCGGGTCGTCCTGCGCACTCGTTGCGATCAACAGATGTCCGGGGTGATAGGAACGTCGCGAAAGCGTTGCGTCGAGGTCAATCCACGATTGATCGACTTGAGCCTGCGTCCACATATGCCATGCGAAGACCTCGCGCCTGCCGCCAAACGACTCCGCGTACACCAACCCACTCGCGACACGCGACGGAATCTGATCAGCCCGAAGCAGTGCAGCCAGCAGCATGGCGTGTTCAGAACAATCGCCGGACTTCGACTGCGCGACTGCGCTCGCTCCAGCAAATGCCGTCGCCAAGTCCTTGTGCACGATGAAGCGATGCACGAATGATCGCAGTGCTTCCGCTCGCGCAGCGACGGGCGACGTGGCAGAGAGTCCGGCGGCCTTCAGGGCGCGCGCTGCGAGCGCCTTGACTGCGGGATCGCTTCCGTCGATGAGAATGGTTGACGCGAGATATCGATTATCCCCTGACTCCTCGGCAGTCACTGTGCTTCCTCGACCGACTTCGACATCGATGATCGCATCGCCTCCCACAAGGGGCTCGCTGCGCTGAGCCCCCGACGTCGGCAAGGAGACCACCGATCCATCCTTCGAGCGGACCGCGAATCTCGCGCGGCCCGCAGTGAGCAGTTGCCCCGCAGGCTTCGACAGCACCACCAT
>CAYHHO010000067.1:0-16616 GCA_964356445.1 uncultured Singulisphaera sp.
GCCTCCACGCTCTCCATGATGGCGGTTCGATTCATGAGTGATTCCTCTCGTGGGCGGTTTGCCCGGTTGTGAGTCTGCCCATGCAGCATGCTCGTTGAAGCAGGCCGGCTGAGCGCTGCAACGTTGAGGCCTCGTCCTCAAGAGGTTGCCCATGGAGTGAGTCGAGGTCTGGACGGCGTGCGCTCGTCCTTTGAATGCTCTCGGAGCGGCGCCACTTCGCAATCGCTTGGTGGTCGCCCGAGAGCAGTACATCTGGAACATCTCGGCCGCGCCACTGGCGAGGCCTTGTGTAGTGCGGACAGTCGAGAAGGGGAGTTCCCTCGTCGGACTTGATTGAAAACGAATCTTCGGCTGCAGAGTCTTCGTGGCCGAGCGCGCCTGGAAGCAGCCGCGCCAGCGCATCGACGATGACGAGTGCTGGAAGTTCGCCCCCCGAGAGCACGAAGTCGCCGATCGAAACCTCTTCGAACTTCAGCTCTTCGATCGCGCGCTCGTCGACTCCCTCATAGTGCCCGCAAATCAGCATGATTCGACTCTCCGTCGCCATTGCGGCGGCGCGGGATTGCGAGAATTTCGCACCCGATGGAGAGAGCAGGATCCGCCGCGCTGGTCGCGCGTCAAATGCTTCGACTGCTTCGACAGCGGCGCACAGCGGTTCGCACATGAAGACCATCCCAGGACCGCCACCGAAGGGGCGATCGTCCACCTTGTTGTGGCCGCCAGTCGACCACGCACGAATGTCGTGCACGTGCACTTCGAGCAAGCCTTGAGTCGTTGCCCGACCGACGATGCTCGTGCCAAGAACTGGCGCGAACATGTCGGGGAACAAGGTGAGGATGTCGATGCGAAGTGTCATGATGTCATTCATGCCATGATCATGCCATGCCGGTGACGCCGAGCGGGTGCAGGGTGCAGCGAAAGCGATCAGGCCTTCGCTGGTTCTGCCTTGACCTTCTTGGGAGCGTTGCGGCGAGCCTTCTGGCGAGTCGCAGCCATTGAGGGGGTGCCCTTTGGCCCGACGGTGTTTTGGATTTCTGCGCGGCGAAGCAGCGAAATGACGGTCTCAGATGGCTGTGCGCCGACGTTCAGCCAGTGCACGATTCGATCTGCCTTGAGTTTCCACTGCAAACCTTCTTGCGCAGTCGGGCTGAACCAACCCAACTCTTCGATGACGCGTCCATCATTGGGTGAGCGCTTGTCAGCGGCGGCGAGGCGATAGAACGGCGAGTGTGTGCGACCGTAACGTTTGAGGCGAAGGACGACCATGTGGGGGACTCCCTAAAGACGTGCTTCCTGCGGTGAGCCGTTCGTCCGCATGGACGGGACCGACCGGATTCGCCGTTGAGTTCCAGTCGTATGGAAACCGTGCGACAAATCTTGAGGAGGCTTGGTTGCGAGCCCCGAATGATAACAAGGAATTCGATACGCTCAAGCCCATATGACTGGATGGTGGATTGGCGATCTGTGGCAGCGGGGGGAGACAGTTCTCCTCATGAGTTGGATTTTCTGGGTGATTCTGTCGATCGTTCTGCACGAACTTGGGCATGGAATCGCTGCGCTTTGGGAGGGCGATTCGACTCCGCGCACGTCGGGTCACATGACGATCAATCCGATCGTGCACATGGGGTGGTTCAGCATCGTCGCATTCCTGATCTTCGGCATCGCGTGGGGGTTGATGCCGATCAGCCCGAGTCGCTTTCGGCATGGTCGCAGGGGCTGGGCGATCGTTGCCGCCGCTGGTCCCGCCGTCAACCTGCTGCTGGGTGGAGCGTGCATTCTGCTGTGCGCGGTGGCACTTCGATATGGACCGCAGAGCCGGCCGCTCGGGGAAAATCTGCAGCAGTTTTTCTTGGTTGGCGCGTGGTTGAATCTCTTTCTGATGGTGTTCAACTTGATGCCCGTGCCGCCGCTCGACGGATCGATGATCCTCTCTGGATTCTCGGACACCGCGCTGAGATTTTTCTCGAGAGCGGGAGTGCAGCAGTTTGGGATGCTGGTGCTCTTCTTGGTGGTCTTTTCGACGAACGTGGTTGATCACCTCTTCGTAGCGCTGCAGTCGGCAACGATGGCGGCGATTGCGTGGATTGCGCTGCTGCTGCCGGGGTCTGCGGAGTTTGTCGAGAGCCTGAAGAACTGAGCGACGCGTTCGACCCTTGGAATGGTGGGATCGTGTCGTTTTTCGACACGAAGCCACCATTTCAAGCGGGTTTCGGTGTGGCACGCGCATCGTGTCGGATCACGCCGCCCACGACGGTGATGAGCACCTGCGGCGGCGCGGTGAGCCAGTCGCAGGTCAGTGGATCGCGGTCGAGCGCTACGAAGTCTGCGTGGTTGCCTGGGGTGAGGCTGCCGACGCTCGTCCAGTTGTCGAGCGCGTTCGCTGCGCCTGTGGTGTATGCGGTGATCGCTTCGTGGGGAGTGAGATTCTGGCTTGTTCCGTAGGCCAAACCGTCGAGAGCGCGCCCAGTGATCGCTACCCGCATTCCTTCGAGGGGGTCTGCAGTGACGATGGGCCAGTCGGATCCGAACGCGAGGCGCGCTCTATGTTTGAGGAATTCGCGAAATCGAAAGGTGCGATTCTCGCGTTCTGCGCCGAGCCGCACACGCGCGAGCGGCGCATCGGTCGCTTTGTGAAAGGGCTGCATGCTCAAGATGCGACCTCTGAATGCTTCGAGCGAGTAGGGGTCGACGGTCTGGGCGTGCTCGAAGCGAACGCGCAGATGTGGATCGCTTTCGACCGCCGCTTTGAGTGCCTCGGTGAGGGCGCGGTCGCCGATCGCGTGAACGCTCGGCGAGTAGCCAGCTTCGAGGACTTCGCGCATCCATGTCGCGAGAGTTCCCTCAAGTGCGTGCTCCATGAGCGCGCCACTCGCGGAATTGTCGGGCGCATCAGAGTAAGGAGCGAGCATGCTCGCGGTCGACGATCCAAGCGTGCCATCAGCAAAGGACTTGAAGCCGATGACACGAAGGAAGTCATCGTGTTTGACGGCGTTCGCGCGCTTGAACGGCAGCGGGCGTTCTCGGTCGAGGACAGTTGCACGCACGCGCACGGAGAGCGATCCATCCTCGCGTGCGGGTGCGAGCACACTCTCGATGTCATCGAGGTACTCCATTGCGCCCGCGCTCGTGATCCCGACCGACAGCAGGTGCGCGCACGCCGCTGCGCATGCCTGCTTGCGCATTTGCAGCGAAGGCGCAGGAATGCAGGGGACAAGTCGCTTCCACGCCGCTTGCTCGAGGAGCAATCCAGTTGGAGCGCCGCTGGAATCGCGAACGATTGATCCGCCAACTGGATCGCTTCGCAGGTCGAGCAAGTGAATCACGGCGTCATTGACGAGCGCAGAGTGCTGATCGCAGCGCCACGCGACCGCTGGTCGATCGCCCGCTGCTCGCAGCCACTCGCGAGTTGGACGTTCGCCGTCCCAGCGCGACTCGTCCCAGCCCCATGCCTCAAGCCATTGCCCGGGTGCGAGCGTTTGCGTGCGCTGTGCGATCAATTGCTCGAATTCCCCGCGGCTCTTCGCTGATGAAAGATCGAGGCGGCGAAGCGAGAGCCCGCCCATCAGCAGGTGCAGGTGCGCGTCGATGAATCCAGGCAGAATCCACGTGCCGCCGAGGTCGAGAGCGCGCAGAGATGGCGCGGGATTCTCGTCGATCGCCGTGACGCGACCGCCATCGATCGAAATGGAGCGCGCCCACGGAGCATCTGGATTCCCCGTCCAAACTCGAGCGGCGGTGACATGCTGCAGCGACACGAAGTGAAGGTACCCGCCGCTCGCGTGCCAGCCGCGCTGGTGCTGGCGTTCGGGTGCCGCCGCTCGCGTGCCAGCCGCGCTGGTGCTGGCGTTCGGGTGCCGTTGCTTTGGCGCCGACCGCTCAGGTGTCAACCGCTCAAGTGTCAACCGCTCGGGCGCCGACCGCTCGGGTCTATGCTTGGCGCATGAAGCGCATGAACAGATTGCCTCTTGCCGTTTTGTTGCTCGCCGCATCCTGTAACGATTCGACGCCTGCGCCGAATCCTCCAGCGCCATTCGTCAAGAGTCCGCCGAGTGCGCGTGCGCCGCAGTCGCCGTCACCGAGCGCAGCGACACCTCTGTCGAGCGCGCCCGCGAGTTCGACAACAAACCAGACGCCGCGCGCGGATGCTGCAGCGCAGAAACTCTCAACTGCGCAGAGCGATCCCAAGATTGTCGAGATCGCTGGACTCGTCATGCCAAAGCCCGTTGCATGGCAGTGGCAGGCACCATCGATGCAGTTTCGTGCGCTCCAGTACTCCGTGCCGGGGTCGGCAGAGGGGGCGGGTGCTGCCGAAGTTGTCTTTAGCGTTTTCGCAGCTGGAGATGGAGGACCCATCGATGCGAATGTGAAACGATGGGTGAGCCAGTTTCGAAGCGACGACGGCGGTGAAGCCTCGGCGAAAATCGAAGATCGAATGGTCGGCGCGTTTCCCGTGAAGTGGATCGAACTCGCTGGTCACTATCAGGGAATGGGGCAGGCAGCGCCGCGGCCCGGGATGGCGCAACTCGGAGCGATCGTCCAGGCTCCGAACCTGACGCTCTTCATTCGGCTCGTTGGACCTGCCCCGACAATCGAAACGTCGCGCGCAGACTTTGAGGCGATGGTGGCGGGTATTCGCGCCGCGCAGTGATCGCGCAGCGAAAATCGATCCCGTGCGCTGATTTTATTTTTTCGCCGCCTCGAATCGTCGGCTGACTTCGTTCCAGTTGACGACATCCCACCACGCCGCCAGATAGTCAGCGCGCCTGTTTTGGTAGTTCAGGTAGTACGCGTGCTCCCAGACATCGATTCCGAGGATGGGTGTTCCTGCAACGTCGACAAATCCTTTCATCAGCGGATTGTCTTGATTTGGTGTTGAGGTGATCGCAAGCACGCCATTGCCCTTCACGACGAGCCATGTCCAGCCTGATCCAAATCGCTTCACGCCTGCTTCTGCAATCGATTTCTTGCAGGCGTCGAGCGATCCAAACGCAGCATCGATAGCCGCGACGAGCGCGGCGCTCGGTTCGCCGCCCTGACCCTTGGGAGCCATGATCGACCAGAACATCGAGTGATTCCAGTGCCCGCCGCCGTTGTTGCGAACAGCGAATCGAGTCGCCTCTGGGATTGACCCCAATTGCAGGCAGAGGTCATCGAGCGACCACGTTGCGTACGCCGTCTGACCGTCGAGTGCCTTGTTGAGATTGTCGACGTAAGCCTGATGGTGCTTGCTGCGGTGAATCACCATCGTCTTCGCATCGATCGTTGGTTCGAGAGCGTCGTCGCTGTATGGAAGTGCGGGAAGTGTGAATGCCATGTATTCCTCCAACGGCAGGATAGCGCAGTCGCGGTCGCGTGCGGCTTAGGGCCCGACAGCGCACTACTCTTTGGTGATGAGGCATCCTGTTCGGCTGATTGACGCTGCTGCGAACCGAGCAATGGAAGCGGCACGGGTGCTCGAAGACCTCGCCCGCTACTGCGCTGATGATGCGGCATTGACCGATGGATTCAAGTCGCTGCGTCACGACCTCGCAAGTGCGCTCGCGTCGCTGCCGCCACAGGTGCGCGCTGCACACCGCGATGTTGTTTGCGATGTCGGCACCAAACTGCAAGGGGAAAACGAGGGAACCCGCGCCAACCTCGCTGCAGTCGCTGCTGCCAACGGATCTCGACTGACCGAAGCGCTGCGCAGTTTGGAAGAGATCTTCAAGGTGCTCTCGACCTCGGGCCCCGAAGGAGGTGCGATCGAGTCGCTGCGGTACCGCGCGTATGCATTGATTGCGCAACTCGCACTTCGCCTTCGTCCCTGCGAAGCGCGGCAGTGGAAAGTGTGCGTACTGCTGACGAAGTCGCTTTGCAGGCGTCCGTGGCGTGAGGTCCTCGCCGAGTCGATCGCGGCGGGAGCCGAGTGCGTGCAAGTGCGCGAGAAGGATCTCTCATCGCACGAACTGGCTGCGCATGTGCGTGAGGTTGTCGCGATCGCAAACGCCAGCGGCGTCTGCGTCATCGTGAACGATCGCGTCGACGTCGCCCTTGCTGCAGGTGCCAATGGAGTGCATCTTGGTTTGAGCGATCTCTCGATTGCGGATGCGCGGCGGGTGGCGGGTCGCGTGCTATTGATCGGCGCGACGGTTCACAACCATGCAGAAGCAACGGCTGCAGTCGCGGCGGGTGCTGACTACTGCGGAGTCGGCGCGATGTTCGCATCGTCAGTGAAACCAGATCAACCGCCTGCGGGGCCGGACTGGATGCGGGAGTTTGCGGCTGCGTGGACAACGACTGCGCATCTGGCGATCGGGGGGATCGATTCGCGGTGCGCCGCGAAATTGAGGGAAGTTGGCTGCAGGGGGGTCGCGGTTTCAACGGCAGTATGCGGGGCAGACGACCCCGGTGCCGAAGTCGCCCGACTCTGCGCAATCTTCGTGTGAACCGGCGACTGCTGCCCCCCGAACCCCTTGCTATTATCCCGAACTCCTTATGGCGCAAATCCGTGAAATCAAGAAGCGCATGGTCGCAGTGCGAACCATTCAGCGCATCACCAAGACGATGCAGATGATTGCAACCGCGAAGTTCACCGCGGCACTGCAGAGGTCCAAGGCGACGCGTCCATACACCGAACGAATTCGCGCACTCGTAAGCGAAGTTTCATCCGCATCTGGAGATGTGGAGAATCCACTCTTGAGTCGGCGCAAGACGAGTGGGGGCCAGGAAGTGATCCTCGTGGTCACATCCGACCGCGGCTTGTGCGGTGCATACAACGGCAGCGTCCTGCGATTGGCGATGGGGGAGGTTCGAAAGCGCCGCGCCGAGAAGCGCGATCCCGTCATCGAAACCGCTGGGAAGAAGGCGGTCTCATTTTTTCGCTTTCAGAAGACAGATATTGCGCACCGCCACTCGTTCGGTGACAAGCCAGCATTCGCCGAAGTCGCTGCGCTCGCCGATCGGTACATGGCAGACTTCGTTGCGGGGAAGATTGAGTCGGTGCATGTCGTCTACATGCGATTTGTGTCGGCTTCGCGGCAGGTGCCGGAGGTCATGCAGCTCCTGCCGCTTTCAATTGCCGCTGCGAGTGGAAGTGATGCAAAGAAAGAATCCGCGAAGGGCTCGAGCACGCTTTATGAGTTCCGCCCGAGTGCAGAAGTTCTTTTGAACGACCTGCTGCCGAAGTCGGTCAAGGTTTCGCTCTTCCAGGCACTCAATGACTCTGTCGTGAGCGAGAATGTCATGCGCATGATCGCGATGAAGGCTGCGACCGACAACGCGAGCGGACTCGGTCGAACCCTCAAGCGCAATTACAACCGCGCTCGTCAGGCGAAGATCACAACCGAACTCACCGAGATCATCTCAGGCGCTGCTGCGCTCGAGTGATCACGAACGGACAACTTGCCCGGTTTTGCGCTGTCTTTGCGCGGCGCTGTCTTTGCGCGGCGCTGTCTTTGCGCGGCGCTGTCTTTGCGCGGCGCTCTACAAGTCCAACTGCGAATTCAAATGACTGGCTTGTTTGGCAACTCCGGCGCATCGGCCGGGACGCCGACCTGCACGGCATTTCCAGCCTTTTCCCATGCTTTCAAACCGCCTTCAAGGGTGTAGACCTCTTTGAATCGAAGTTCGAGTAGCCGCTTGCTTGCCGCTTTCGCGATGATGTCGTCGTAGTCGGTGTCGTAGACGATCAGGAAGTCATACGACCCAAGCAAGCCCTGCGCCTCAAGCGTCATGTCCTCGAATGGAAGGCTGATCGCTCCCGCGATGTGCTTGGTGGCGTAGTCCTGCCGACTGCGCGGATCGATGAACGCCCACTTTTTTGGCGACGAGAACGCTCCTGGTGCTTGATTGATGAGATCGATCGCCTTGTATGAGTCGAGATAGACCAAGTCGCGGTCACTCGTGCTTGGGTCGCATGCGATTGTGCACGCAAGCAATACCGCAGTCGAGATGATGGCGGCCAAGTGACGAAAAATCAGATGCAAACGATTGCTCATGTAGCCTGACCCTCCACCATGTTGCGATTCCTGTCGATGATGGTCGCAGTTTACGCCGCAATTGTGTTGACGGGAGCTGGGACCTCCCCGCAATCAACGGGCACCAAGCACGACCAGAAAAACCTCGTGACTGTCTCGGTACTTCCGCAACTGTCCGTGGCTTCCGACGCAGCGACCTGCGTCGTTGTGCGATTCAAGATCGAGCACGGGTGGCACTTGTATTGGTCCAATCCAGGCGATAGTGGCATGGCCACGAAGGTGACGATGACCCTTCCGACGGGTTGGGCTCAAGGCTCGCCGACTTTTCCTCGGCCGCAGATTCTCGGGAGTGCTGAGGAGCGGACTTACGGCTACGAGAACGAGTTTGATCTGCTCATTCCGATCAACTCGAGTATCGATCCGCGACCAGCAACAGTTTCAGTCTCGGTCAACGCGGAGTGGCTCGTCTGCAAGGGTGTCTGCTTCATGGGCAGCGCGACCGCGACAGTTGAAGTTGAGACTCGAACTCTCGCTGCGATCGACCCGACTCTGAAGAGGGCATATCCGACCGCTTTGCCACGCGAGATTCGCGCGGCACTTGAGGGTTCAGCGGCGCAAGGGGTTCTGGTTGTGGAGGGCGCGAGTTCGGTCTTTGGTGAGTCTCCAGTGCAGTTCGTCCCTGACCCGATGGCGGGAGTGGAATTCATGGATGGCACCGGTCCATTCATGTCCCTTCAATCGGGAGACAAGGCAATCATGCGAGTACCATTCAAAATTGAGCCCAAAGATGCAGTTGACGGTCCTCCCCGCATCAAAGGGCTCGTCTTGACTGGTCGACGGGAGTCCGATCCCGTGTATCGAATTGATCTCGCGCCACAGGATGTTCCTGCGGCAAAGAAGTGAACAAACGACAGGAGATTCGCCATGCGTCTGATGAACCGATTCAATCCCGTGATCCTGGTTACGACAGCCCTGATTGGAGTTTCACTCTTCGCTGCGGCCGGACCTTTCGATGTTCAAGAAGGCGGCAAGAGCGGTAAGAAGGAGTCGAAGCACGGTGGAGCAGCCATCGGTCAGGCGGCGCCGGCATTCACTCTGACTGGCGCAGATGGCAAGACCTACAACCTCTCCGACTACAAAGGCAGCACGGTTGTCCTTGAGTGGTTCTGCTCGACTTGCTCGACGAGCAGCGATGGTGACCGCTCCTACTGGGGGAGCGGAAGTGCGGCGAAAACTGTCGCGGGGGTGAAGGCAGCCGACGCAGGTGCTGTCTATCTCGCGATCAATTCAACAAAGGATGGTCATCAGGGCAAGTCCACTTCGACAGAAGGAACGGATAGTGCGAATCTCATTACGAAGGCAGGCGCTTCAGTCCCGATGCTCATGGATCCAGATGGAAAGGTCGGGCATGCCTACGGCGCGAGGACAACGCCGCATATGTTCATCATCGATGGCACTGGAAATGTCGTCTACATCGGTGCCCCGACGAGCGAGGATGGCAAGACCAACTACGTTGTCAACGCCGTGACAGCAATCAAGGCTGGGAAGCCAGTCGAGCCAGCGACGACGAAGAACAAGGGTTGCAGCGTCAAGTACGCGGCGAAGTAGCGAGCGAATTGCGCCGGATCCGAGGCGCGATCAACTCGGCAAACTGACAGGCATGATCACGTAGGTGAAGTCGTCGCCGATACGAATCACTCCGGGGCGATTCGCGGCCTTCATCTCGATGGCGACTTCCTTGGTGTCAGCGATGCGAAGCGCGTCGGTGACATACGCGGGGTTGAATCCGATTTCGATCTCAGACCCCTGCCACGAAAGTGCGGGCATGTGGACTTCGGCATCGCCCATCTCTGCTGCGCGGCTCGAAATCGTGAGCCCCTTCGCGTTGAATGAGAGTTTGACGCCCTTGCTCTCTTCGTTGGTCAAGAGCGCAGCGCGTTTGATCGACGCGGCTAGTTCAGATGTGTCAAATGTGCCGCGGCGATCGTGTTCCTTTGGAATGACATCGTCAAATGGAGGAAAGGTTCCTTCAATGAGGCTCGAGGCGAGCACCGCGGTCTCACCAATCTCGAAGCGGATGCGACTGCGGTCGCGCCAAACGCGCACGCCAGCGTCTGGATCATCAAGGAGCCGGTTCAAGACATTGAGCGCCTTCGTTGGCACGATGCTCGAGGCGTCTCCGTCCGCTGGTCCCGAGCAATCGCCCTTCACCATCGCGAGCCGACGCCCATCGGTCGCCACCATTCTCAGGCGTCGACCTTGGCGTTCGAGGAACACTCCGTTGAAGGCGTAGCGCGTGTTGTCCGAGGCAGTCGCGAAAACCGTTCTGCTAATCATGCGTCGAAGGGTGCCAGCGCTGACTTCGAACTCCGTCGCGCTGCTGGTCTTTTCGCTTTCTCCTGGGAACTCGCGCGGGTCGTACCCGTAGACGCGGAACTTCGAATCTTCGCCGCGGACGAGGGCGACGTTTTTCTCCATCGAAATCGTGAGCGTTGAGTCGTTGCACGAACGCACGATCTGTGCAAACTTGTCAGCGGGGATCAACGCGTCACCATCACTGTGAACCTCGACGCTAGCGAGGACGAGCGAAAGCCGGATGTCTTGGTCGGTTGCCCAAAGCCTGAGCGTTCCATCTTTGGCAGAGAGCTTGACGCAAAGTAGGACTGGGACGGTTGTGCGCGACATCACGACGCTGCTCGCGAGCGTCAGTGAGTCAACAAGTGCGGCGCGGTCGCAGACGATGTTCATCGAATCAAGAGCTGTCGTTGCCATGAAGTTCCTCTCAATGGAATATACCCGCCGATTTCGGCGGAATCGCTCTTGCTGGCCTGAATTGCCTTGGGCTCAATCGCCTACGATCTTGGCATGTTTCACTCGATCGTCCGCACAATCCGTCGGTGCTACCTCGGAGTCGTGGTCGGCGGGTACCTCCTCGCGTTCGTCTGCGCATTCACCATGATGTTCATGCTCCCCATTGGGTCGCTTGGTCTGGTGATCCTCGGGTTGATGGCGCTCGTGCCAGTGGTGTTTCTCTGGGGGATTCTCGGGGCGATCGAACGACGCCTCGCACGGAGAAAACTTCGGGCTGGTCACTGTCCCGCTTGCGGTAAACCCGCGATCCGAGCGCGCGTTCACGGCGACGAGTCCGCCTTTGAGTGCGGCTCATGTAGAGAACTCTTCTCAAGTGCTGGGGCGGATCTCGATCGGCCCGATGATCTCAGCGAAGATGAGGTGCGTTCGACCGACTGCGGCAATTGAACTGTGCGTCGATCAAGACTCTGGGATCGCGTTCGCGGCGGGCTGCTTTGCCGTTCGATGCAGATGCGAGAGCACATCGCGCACACTTCGTGACAGGTCGGTTCGCCCCGTAAACACGCTGATTTCGCCCGCTGGCATGACCTCGAAGAGCAGCGGGCTGCCCACTGCGGCGACGGAGATGCCGTGGTGCGCAGCGGTTCCTGCCGTTAGGACGACATGCACGAGATCGCGCAAGATGTGGAAATTTGCGGGCAGGAAACTCAGCGCGTCTCGCGTGTTGAGTTCGACGATTGCTGCACTATCAATCGCACGCCACTTCTCGTTCGTCGCCATCCCCGGTGCGACGGCTTCAAAGAGTTGTCGCCAGTGACCGACTGGAATCACATACACCTCGGTGAGATGCAACTTGTGAATGATCGCCTCAAGCGCTGAGGCAACCTTTTCACGATCGAGTTGGACCACATCTGCCGGCAGTTCGCGCGCTCTGGCGTGATCCGTCGAGGCGATGTCAATGCAGGAACTTTGTGGGCTCTCCGAGAGCGACAGTCGGAGTTCGGTTGGAGTATCTCGGACAACTTCAACCCCCGAGGGTCGTAGTGATCGCCACGCATCTTCGAAGGAGACAAATTCCACGGGCACTCTCGAGAGGCACTCTACATCGAACTCCTCTCTCAGGCTGTAGCATTTCAACAATGAGAACGGTGCTTTTCGTCTGCACGGGGAATACCTGTCGATCCCCGATGGCGGAGGCGATCGCGCGCTTTCAAGCCTTGGAGGGAAGCCTCAGCCTCGGTGGGGGAGACCTGCTCTTTGTTTCTGCCGGAACGTCGGCGTCGGATGGCGACCGAATCTCTCGTGAAGCTCTTGATTCGTTGCAGCGGCTTGGAATTGACCATTCCGGGCGCAGCAAACGCCTCACGGCGAAGATGGTGCGGGGTGCTGACTTCGTCTTTGGCATGACGGCGCACCATGTCAACGCGGCACGCAGCCTTGTTGCAGGGGAGCGCGATCAGATGGCCAAGATCCGCGCACTCGACGATGACGAGGATGTCCAGGACCCGATTGGGATGGGGCAAACCGCTTACGACCGATTGGCAAAAAACCTGGTGGAGTTGATCCCGAGGCGAATTTCGGAGATGCTTCAAGCGTGAGCAGGGACAACTCCAGCACAAACATTGCGATCGGAAGCGATCATCGTGGCACTTCGGTTGCGCTGGCGATCGAACAGCAACTCAAGTTGGAGGGATTCACGGTCTCGATCGTGGGTGATTCGACTGGTGCCGCATCCGATTATCCAGACATCGCATGGGTCGTCGCGCAGGAAATCGTTGCGAACCGCGCTGATCGAGGAATTCTGATCTGTGGAACCGGAATCGGCATGGCGATCGCGGCGAACAAGGTAAATGGCATCCGCGCAGCGCTCGCCCTCGACGAATTGAGCGCGCAACTTTCTCGCACCCACAACGATGCGAATGTCTTGTGCCTCTCGGCGGACCTCCTTGGCCAAACTTTGGTCAAACGAATTGTCGACATCTGGATGCGCTCGAACTATGAGGGCGGTCGTCATGCTCGCCGACTCGCGAAGATCAAGCGAATTGAAAACGGGGAAGACCCCAAGAGCTGACTTCAGAGTTGAGGCAGAGTCTGGGCCCGAGTCTGGGCCCGAGTTGGGGCCAGAGTTGAGGCGAGAGCGGACGCGCGCGCGAGCTTCGCGAAATCACGCGTGACGCTCGACGAGATCGACGAGCAATCGAACCCCCCAGCCCGTTGGTCCGCTTCCCGTGACATCGTGGGCTGTCTCGCTTACAGCCATCGACGCGATATCCACGTGAGCCCACGGAATCTCGGGATTGACGAAGTACGACAGGAACGCGGCGCCTTGAATCGGATGCGCAGACCGAAGCGGATTGCTGTTGATGAGGTCGGCGTGCTGACTGCGCATGAAATCTTGGTGTGCGGTCCACAAGGGCAATCTCCACACGAGTTCGCCCGTCTCGGTCGCTGAGTCCTCGACCAGTTTGGTCAACTTTGGCGTGTTGCAGAAGTAACCAGCACAGAAATTGCCGAGTGCAACGCCGACGCCGCCCGTCAGTGTCGCGATGTCGACGATCGCCGAAGGATTGAGGGTCGCGCTTGCCCAACTGAGCGCATCGGCAAGGACGAGCCTGCCCTCGGCGTCTGTGTTGGTGACCTCGACTGTGACGCCGTTGTGCATCGTGATGATGTCGTCGGGGCGATAGGCATCATGCGACACCATGTTCTCTGCGACAGCGAGGATCGCGGTCACACGAATCGGGCACTTGAGCGCCGCGATCGCTTGCATCGCTCCCATGACGGCTGCGCCGCCGCACTTGTCGTACTTCATCCCCTTCATTCCGTTGTTGACCTTGAGTGAGTATCCACCTGTGTCATAGGTAATGGTCTTGCCAACGAGCACGAGGTGGTCCTTCTTCCGGGTGGTCACGCGTGGCTTCCACTCGAGGATGACGAGACAAGGCTTGACTGCCGATCCCTGGCCGACCGCGGTGAGTCCACCCATTCCGAGCGCACGAGCCTCTTTCGAATCAATCACACGGACGCGCAGTTTGCCTGTGCGCGCGATCTTGCGGCTCTGTGCTGCAATCCACAGTGGGTTTGCGATATTGGGTGGCGTTGCGCCGATGCTTCGCGCAGCATTGACGCCGTCGGCGATGATCAGGCCCCGCTGGATGCCCTCGCGAACTGCCGTGTCTTCAGCCCAGATCGTGAGTCGCTTGTGTCGAGGTTCTCGTTTGGTCGCAGTGCCATCGAGTTCATCGAAGCGCCATGTGCCGAGCGACACTCCTTCAGCAAAGGCACTTCCCATCGCTCGTTTGGATGTGGCATTCATCCCCCATTGACTCGAGTCGCAGATCGAGATCGCACTCGTCGCCATCTTGTCGAGCGCCCTCGCGAGTTTCGCTCCCACGATGCGAATGCGTGAAGTCGTCACCTCATTCACAGGTCCGAGTCCGAGGAGAATGTGTGTTGCGGAGACTGCAAGCGTGCTCCCTGGTTCTCCTGTAAATGCCCCAGACTTCAAGGCGTCGACGCAGCCCTTGTGGCCTCGCACCGACTCGGGCAATTGCATCGATTTCCCGTTCTCTTGTGCATAGACCGGGACGACGATGAGGCTCTTCGATGTCGAGGCGAGTGCGATGGATTGGTACATGGGGAGGGGCATCCTAATGCCTATCCTTCTTGTCTGGATTTACGCGCGATGGAACCCTGGTCAGTCATCATCATTGGCGGCGGTCATGCGGGCGCCGAAGCGGCGTGGGCGGCATCGAGCGCATTCGCAGCTGCTGGCGCGCGTGGTGCGCGCGTGCTCATGATCACGATGAACCCGGCGACGATCGGCGCGATGAGCTGCAATCCAGCCATTGGTGGGTTGGCGAAGGGGCAGATGGTCCGCGAGATCGATGCGCTCGGCGGCATCATGGGTCGCGCGACGGATGCAACTGGGATCCTCTTTCGAGTTCTCAACGCAACGAAGGGTGCTGCCGTTCGCGGGCCGCGTGCGCAGTGCGACCGACATCACTATCAGGCAGAAGTTCAGAGACTTCTTTCGACGCGCGCGACCGCAGATGTTCCGATCGTGGTTGTCGAGGGGGTGGTGGAGGCATTCGAAGTTGCCTCGGGGGTTTTGATCGCCGTGAGGCTCGCTTCTGGAGCTCAAGTTGTCAGCGCTGACGCAACCGCCGCGAATCACAATGCGTGTGCGATTGAAAGAATGC
Organism: uncultured Singulisphaera sp.; assembly: GCA_964356445.1. Lineage (GTDB taxonomy): Bacteria > Planctomycetota > Phycisphaerae > Phycisphaerales > SM1A02 > F1-60-MAGs104. Next base: position 14,969 of record CAYHHO010000067.1, read on the forward strand.
GGCAAGGGGAGCGCGGCGCGTCGGTTGGCCCGCGCATGCCGTTCGGCGCAGACGCAGTGCGCAAGCCGCTCGAGGCGTGCGGATTGATTGCTGGCGTCAGGCTCGACGGTGGCAGCATCCTCATCAATGCGAGATCGGCAGTCTTGACGACGGGCACTTTCATGCGTGCATTGATGCACACGGGCGAGTCACAGGTTGCAGGTGGACGACTCGGTGAGGGCTCAGCGGTCGGAATCTCCGCAGCGCTCAATTCGCTCGGGTTTGAACTGGGAAGGCAGAAGACCGGAACACCACCGCGACTTCGACGCGACTCGATCGACTGGGAGTCGATGACGGCGCAGTGGGGAGATGAAAAGCCCATTCCGTTTAGCGCGATGACTCCGCGAATCTTGCCGAGCGGGACGTTTCCGTCCATGCCGCAAGTCGAGTGCCGCGAAACTCACACGACTGAAGCGATCCACGCGCTCGTGCGAGACAATTTGCACCGCGCGCCGATGTATGCAGGAGCGATGGAAGCCGAGACGGGCCCTCGCTACTGTCCGAGCCTTGAGGACAAGGTCGTGCGCTTCGCCCAGCGCGATTCGCATCACGTCTTTCTCGAACCCGAATCGCTTGCGACGGATGACATTTATTGCAACGGCATCTCGACATCGCTCCCAGCTGAGATTCAGGCGCGCATACTTTCCGGCATCCCTGGGTGCGAACGTGCCGTGGCGAAGCGGTGGGGATATGCGGTCGAATACGACATGGTCTGGCCGCACCAGATCGATGCCACAGGAGAGACGAAGCGTGTGCGCGGGCTCTTCCTTGCTGGACAGATCAATGGAACGAGCGGATATGAAGAAGCGGCGTCGCAGGGGATCGTCGCGGGATTGAACGCTGCGCGCGTCGCGCTCGGTCTTGAACAGTTGCGACTGGGTCGAGATCAGGCGTACATCGGCGTGTTGATGGATGACCTTGTGACGCGCCAGCCGCGCGAGCCCTATCGCATGTTCACGAGTCGCGCAGAGCATCGATTGCTGCTGCGAGCCGACAACGCCGAAGATCGGTTGACGGACTTTGGCGTGGCAACTGGGCTCGTCTGTGCCGAACGCGCGCAAACACATCGAGCGAATGCGCGGGCGCTCTCTGACCTACGAGCGCGGATGGACAAGACTCCCGCGCCGCGCGGATTTGGAAGCGCTAGGCGAGTCTCTGATGTGGCGCGACGCCCCGAGATGACGGCGACAGATTTGGTGGGTTTCCTTCAGGGCGGGGATTTTCCTGTCCAACTTGTCGAGCGGGCCATCGTCGACATTCGCTACGAGTGCTATCTCTCTCGGCAGCACAGTGAATTGAAGCGCGCTGCTGCAGCGGAACATGCGAAGATTCCAGATGAACTCGATGCGCGCAGCATCCCAGGACTCTGCGCCGAGGCGGTCGAAGTGCTGAGTCGATTTCGCCCTGCGACGCTTGGCCAGGCTTCGCGGCTGGCGGGGATTAGCCCCTCTGATATCTCGATTCTCGAAGTGACACTTCGGCGCCGTCGAAAGGGCGAACACCGCGGTTCGACTTGCTAGACTTCGGATTCGCTTCGCGCCGCTGTAGCTCAACTGGTAGAGCACATGATTTGTAATCTTGAGGTTGTCGGTTCAAGTCCGATCGGCGG
>CAYHHO010000068.1:0-16315 GCA_964356445.1 uncultured Singulisphaera sp.
CAGGTCATCCGAGGCCATGGTTCTTCAGACGAAGGCTGCGCTGGCGCAAGCCGTCGCAAATCTTGGACAGATCGGTGATGTCAATGTGCGCCGCGCGCGGGCGCAGGCAATGGTGGTTGAGAAGCAACTCAATGTTGGATATTGCGAAGTGCGCTCCTCCGTCAACGGCTACGTGACAAACTTCAATACGTCGGTCGGGCAGTATGCGCAAGAAGGCGAGCAGGTCTTCGCGCTCGTTGACACGTCGAGTTGGTACTTGCTTGCCAACTATCAGGAGACTGACATTCGGATGATTGCGCCGGGGATGGATGTCGAGGTCTATCTCATGGCATATCCGCGCATTCGTTTCCATGGAGTCGTGCAGGGAATCGGCTGGGCGTTGTACGACCCAGATCAGGGAAGCATCGGCGTGCTTCCGACGGTTTCGCCGACGCTCGACTGGGTTCGTCTCGCGCAGAGATTTCCGGTGCGCATTGTCATGGATCCATCGCCAGAACAGAGCCCCTATCGCATGGGTGCGACGGCCACCGCAATCGTGCTTTCGAATCAGACGCGTGAGGTGCCGGGCATCCTCAAACCGCTCTTGCCAGACGCGATGGAGCGTTGGCTTGGGACGCTTTCGACACCGCCTGCGCGGACTCCTGACTCGCCTGGACGATGATGGGAACGTGTGTTTTACGATTTCCAGTTGCAGCCGCATCCGAAGTCTGCGGAAAGCGCTCTGCGATCGCTTGACTTCCATGAAATTCATGGAAGTATTAGGGGCGCAGGGCGAAGCTGCACGTACGAAGAGTCGCGCAATGTCTATCTCCACGCCACGATCCTGGAGTTCGAGAGTGACGCTGAACAGCCTCACCGCATTTGTGGCATTTGTAGCCAGTTGCGTTGTCGGATCGTTCGCGGGCGCCCAAGTTCAGGTTGAGAATCTCGGTGGGCTACCGCAGGCATCGCGGGCGATCATGGTGAGCGGAGATGGATCGGTCCTTGTGATCGCGAGTCAGGCGATTGGTTCGGGAGCGACAGTCGACCGCTACTTCCGGTGGACAGTCGCTGGCGGCGCGGTCGAGACAACATTCGTTCCAGGGGCGGCGACGTCCGACACCGATCTCGTAGGAATCAACACTGCCGGGACAATCGTGGTTGGTAACCGAATGGATCTGAATCGCGGGTTTCGATGGAGTGCTTTGGATGGCACCACAACGCTTGAACCTCTCCTTGGGGATTCCACTTCGATTGTCTTTGATCTCAGCGGCGATGGATCGATCGTTGTTGGAGCGAGCAGGGGAGTCGATTCACAAACCCAACTTCCGGTTCAGCGACTCGTTGTATGGAGTGGCACGAGCGGACAGCCCCAACTCTTGGATCCGATGCCGGGAACCCTGGTCACGAGCGGCGATGATTATGGCGTTCGGATCAGTCGTGATGGAACGACGATCCTTGCGAGGGCCGATGTCAGCGGATCCGCCAACTTCGCTGTTCCCGGGAACGATGACTGCCTGAATGCAGTTCCGATCGGGCTCGGAGCCACTGCGTTTTCGACGATCGGCGCAACGACGGATGGTGCAAATCCAACGGAACCGCAGTGCGGACCCGTGACTGGTTCTTTCGAGAAAGATATCTGGTTCACGCATCTCGCTGGATCAACGGGTCCATTGACTCTGACGACCTGTCCTGCCAGTTTCGATACCCGAATCGATGTCCTGACTGGTTGCGGTGGCACTTTGATCGCATGCAATGATGACGACAATTCCTGCAGCGTTTCGGGTTTGTCGAGCACGTTGACTTTCAATGTGACGGCGGGGCAGTCGTACCTGATCCGGCTCGGTGGCTATTTCGGCGCGGAGGGAAATGGGACGCTCATACTTGGGATGGGTGCCGTGCAGCCAGACATTCACCTGTTTCGATGGACGACGGTCCAGGGCGAAAGTTTATGGGAGGACCTCGGGATGCCTGGCGATGGATTGGCAAGTCCGCAGTGGGTTGTGAACTATCAGCTCAATGGAGATGGAACGAAAATTCTCGCGACACGAATTGAAGAGAACGGAAAGGGATCTGTGACGCGGGTCTCTCGCTGGAGCACCGCGACGGGGTGGCAAGTGATCAACGCGGTCGGTACTCGCATTCGCGGCGACGACATCAGTGACGATGGCCTCACGGTTGTGGGAACAATCGACGACACGCAGATCTTTGTCTGGTCTCTTGCCTCGGGCATCTCGATCGTTGGTACTCCACCGACCAACCTGACGCACTTTGAGGTTTCGACGGGAATCAGTTCGGATGGCCTCGTGATGGCAGGACGTGTCGATGACCTCGATGCGGTAGGTCCCACCTCGAGCTTTCGATGGTCACAAGCAGGTGGTTTTCAAGAGATTCCACCACTGCTCGGCGATGCCGCGTGTGAACTCGATGCGATCAGCGATGATTGCTCGGTCCTGGTCGGCGCGAGCGGAGACGCGATAGGGGCGAATCCAATGGCATTTCGATGGACGAGTGCCGCAATGGTTGGAATTCCTGGGCTTCCCCACTCTTCGCAGGCAAACGCGATCAGCAGCGATGGGTCTGTGGCTTTGGGGCGCGATCGAGGCCAGCCTTCGCGTTTGATCCGTTGGTCAGACCAGAGTGGAATCGCGGAACTGCTTCCTCTCCCTGGCGATTCGTCGGCAATCATGAGCGACGGTTACGGGACGAGCGGTCAAGGTGTGATCCGCGCGATGAGTGATGATGGCGCAGTGGTGGCAGGCACAAGCTACGGGCCCACCGCTGCAACCGCATGCCTCTGGGTTGGCACCCAACCGACCAGCCTCGGGCACTTGCCAGGATTTGAAAGTGTTTCGTTTGCGACCGCGGTCAGCGGGGATGGCAGCGCTGTGGTTGGATACGGCGAAACTTTCAACACGGCGATCATCCGAAACGCATTTCGATGGAAAGCGGATGCATTGGTCAACCTCGGAACGGTTGTGAGTGGCGACTCCGTTGTTGCTACAGCTGCGAACCACGATGGATCCATCATCGTTGGTACGAGCACCGCGCAAGGTGCATTCAGTCAACCGGTCGGATTCCGTTGGACTTCTGCAGGTGGAATCGCTGCGCTTGGCGTTCTCCCTGGCTTCGAGTCGTCGTGGCCTCTCGACGTGAGCGCGGACGGTTCAGTAGTCATCGGTCACTCTGGGCAAGCGTTGGCAGGCGCGTTTCGCTGGACAGCGAACGGAATGGTGAATCTCGGAGTGTTGCCGAACTACTCGGGGGCGAGCGCCGACCTGGTGAGTCGCGACGGCAATGTCGTGGTCGGTGTCTGCACTGTTTTCAATAGCGAGTTGAACCGCTACTTGTATGAAGTGTTTCACTGGTCTGGGGCTGTCGGTATGGTTGGGCTTGGGCCGATGACCGCTTGGTCGAGCATGAATGCGGATGGGTCGGTGGTGGTTGGGAGTCGCGAAGGGGTTGGCGCGCAGGCTGACTCAATCGCATGCCTGTGGACCGCGCAGTCGGGGGTTGTCGATCTCGCTGTCTATCTGACTGGGATCGGGTTGGACCTTTCGGGATGGACCTTGATCGATGCGCGACTCTCTCGTGATGGAACGACGATTGCGACGACTGCCAAAGATTCCTCGGGTCGTACGACAACGCTTCGAGTGACGGGGGTCCCGTTGCAGGGAGGTCCACCTGTTCCCTCCGTTCCGACGGGGGTGTTGGCGTCGGATGGAACGAGTACGGATGGCGTGATCGTCACGTGGACGGCGTCCGAGTTGGCGACGGGCTACTTGATTTTCAGGGATGGGTCGGCAACGGAGATTGGCACAGTTGGACTCCAGACATCTTTCACCGATGTCACGGCGCTGCCGGGCGTCGCGCACAGCTATTCGGTACGCGCGACCAATACCACCGGCGCCAGCGATCAGAGTCTGAGCGACAGCGGCTACCGCAACTTGCTTGCGCCGGCCGTTGTGTCGGCGTCCGATGGCGCATTTACCGACCGAGTGGAAGTGACGTGGAGTGCAGTCGCCGGCGCCGTGAGTTACGAAGTTCTCAGAAGCGACTTGCCGCAGCCGCTCGGTAGTGCAAAGCAGATGCAGTTCAGTGACACGACCGCGATGCCGGGGGCAGCAAACATATATAAGGTGAGGGCGCTCGGAATCGTCGGTGTGAGCGACACGAGTATCGCCGAGGGAGGATTCCGTCAGATCGCAGCGCCGACACTCGTCGCGGCCACGGCGGGGACCTTCACGGATCGCATCGACCTTTCCTGGTCGGGCGCAGTAGGCGCAACTGGCTATCGAATCTACCGAGATGGTTTTGCCAGTGAGATAGGCAGTGTCGAGGGGACGACTGCCTTCACTGATTTTACGGCCTCGCCTGGGGTGATGCACTTCTACATAATTGTGGGATTCAATTCGGTCGGCAGTGGCGCGGTGAGCGCTGAGGTCATGGGCTACCGCAACTTGCTGGCGCCGACGGGCGTGTCGTGCACAACAGGCCTGATTGACCGAGTCCGGGTCGCATGGACGGGATCTCTTGGGGCGATGACCTACCAAGTCTTCCGCGACGGAGTGCTACTGGATTCGACCGGTGTGACGACGTTCGACGACCTGACCGCAGCGATCGGTGTGAATTACACCTACTCAGTGAAGGCTTCCGGTGGGTTGGGGCTGAGCGATTTCAGCACGGGCGCAATCGGCTGGCGAGCGCCAGGCTCGCCGACTCTCGTGAGCGCGTCGGACGGTGCGAGCACCGACAGCGTGACGGTGACATGGAGCGCGATCGAAGGAGCGACGGGATACAAGGTCCTTCGTTCTGACACAGGTCTCATCGCCACGGTCGGAGTTGTCACGACATTCACCGACTTCACTGCGGTGCCAGGAACTGAGTACTTCTACTCGGTTGTGGCAACGACTCTGGCAGGGGACTCTGCAGAGAGTGCCAGCGATTCTGGCTACCGCAACTTGCTGGCGCCGACGGGAGTGTCGTGCACAACAGGCCTGATTGACCGAGTCCGGGTCGCATGGACGGGATCTCTTGGAGCGATGGTCTACCAGGTCTTCCGAGATGGAGTGCTTCTGGATTCGACTGGCGTGACGACGTACGACGACCTGACCGCAGCGATCGGTGTGACCTACACCTATTCGGTGAAGGCTGCGGGCGGTCCTGCCCTGAGCGACCCCAGCGCGGGCGCTGTCGGCTGGCGCGCGCCAGCATCGCCGACTGGAGTGAGCGCGTTGGACGGCATGAGCACTGCAAGCGTGACGGTGACTTGGACTGCCGTCGAAGGTGCGACGGGGTACAAAATTCTTCGCTCTGGGACGGGTCTCATCGCGACAGTTGGTGTCGTGACGACATTCACCGACTCCACGGCTGTGCCCGGCACGCCGTACATCTATTCAGTGATTGCCACGACTGCGGCGGGAGACTCTGCCGAGAGTGCCAGCGACAGCGGCTACCGCAACTTGCTTGCGCCGACGGGAGTGCTTTGCGCTGGTGGGCTGACGGATCGCATTCGGATTTCGTGGAATTCCTCTGTAGGCGCTGTGGCGTACCAGGTCTTCCGAGATGGAGTGCTTCTGGATTCGACTGGCGTGACGACGTTCGACGACCTGGCCGCAGCGATCGGTGTGAATTACACCTACTCACTGAAGGCTGCAGGGTCAGTTGGCTTGAGCGACTTCAGCACCGGCGCTGTCGGCTGGCGCGCGCCAGCATCGCCGCTGACTGTCTCTGCGACAGATGGCACGAGCACTGCAAGCGTGACGGTGACTTGGAGCACCGTGCAAGGAGCGACGGGCTACAAGGTCATACGAGTCGGATCGCAACTCCCCATCGGCACTGTTGGCGCCGCGACGACATTCACCGACTTCACGGCTGTGCCCGGTGCTGAGTACTTCTACTCGGTTGTGGCAACGACTCTGGCAGGCGACTCTGCAGAGAGTGTGAGCGATTCTGGCTACCGCAACTTGCTCGCGCCGACAGGAGTCGCAGCATCAGATGGAACATTCACCGATCGGGTGGACGTGACATGGAATCCAGTGACCGGTGCCGTGAGTTACGAACTCTCTCGAAGCGATCTCCAACTGCCGCTTGGGAGTGCCATCACGCCTCCGTTCAGCGACGCGACAGCAGTTCCTGGAACGCTCTATACATACAAGGTGAAGGCCAAAGGAACGATCGGCACGAGCGCTTCGAGCGCGGGAAACACTGGCTACCGCGCGATCGGCCCGCCAGTTGATGTTGCTGCGTCGGACGGTGCGTTCACTGATCGAGTGCTCGTGACGTGGACCTCCGTCCCCGGAGCGACGGGCTACAAGATTTTCCGAAACGGTGGTGCGACTGCGATTGGAACCGTCGGTCCTGTGACTTCATTCAGCGACACGACGGCGATGCCTGGCACCACCTACTCGTACACGGTCAAACTCATCGTCGCAGCTGGGACGTCCGGACCGAGCGCACCAGACAGCGGGTGGAGGAATGTCGCGGCGCCAGTTGGAGTCTCTGCGACCGATGGGTCGTTTGAAGACAAGGTGATCGTGACCTGGACTGCTTCAGTCGGCGCGAGTGGATATCAGATCTTCCGCGGTGAAGGTTCCAAGCCGATCGGAACCGTTGGTGACAGCCTCACATTTGCTGACTCAACTGCGCTGCCTGGCACGCCGTACTCCTACACCGTGCGCGGAGTCATCGGCGCTGGGCTCACCTTGCCGAGTACAGCTGATGTCGGTTACGCCAATGTTGCTGCGCCCGTCGGAGTTGTGGCATCGGACGGCACGTCTGTGTCACATGTGGCGCTCTCGTGGGGCGCTTCACCTGGGGCGATTCGATACTTGATCTATCGCAGTGGATGGCCGACAGCTCTCGCGGTGGTGGAGTCGCTGACGACCTATCTCGATACGACGGCTTCTCCTGGAGTGGCGTACACGTACACGGTGAAGTCGCAGGGGATCGTCGGCGCGAGCGGCGCGAGCGTTCCCGATGGTGGTCATCGATCGGTGAAAGCGCCGACCGGAGTGAGCGCCTCGGATGGAACGCTGACCGGCAAGGTCGCTGTGGCATGGACTGCTTCCTTCGCCGCTGTTGGCTACAAGATCTACCGTGATCGCAGCGAGACTGCATTGGCGACTGTGCTCGGACCCGCAACGACCTTCAACGATGAGTCGGCACTGCCGGGCACATTGCACTTGTATGCCGTCACGGCTGTCGGTGCGATCGGCGAGAGCGCGTTGAGCGCCGAGGACAGCGGGTTCCGCAATCTCCTGCCGCCAACTGGGGTCGCTGCATCGAATGGGACGAGCAGCACTGCCGTCGATCTGTCTTGGATTCCATCGCAGGGAGCGGTGGGCTACAAGATCTATCGAGGCGGTCCTCCGTCCGAAGGCGAACTTCTCGCGACCGTTGGCGCGGTCGCGTCATTCTCGGATGGTCTGGCGCAGCCTGGCGCGGTGGCGCGGTACAGAATTCAGGCGCTCGGCGTCGTTGGCGTGAGTGAGCAGAGCGCGCCGAACATGGGATACCGAAACCTTCTGCCGCCCATCAACGTGGCTGCGACGGATATCGATCCTGCCAAGGTTCGTGTGACGTGGGAAGCATCCACGCAGCCTGAAGGTGCGCCGACGCTGACTGGATTCGAAGTCTGGCGAACAGTCGGCGAAGATGATCCGATGTTGGTCGCGGTCACCGATGCGCAGACGCTGCTCTTCGATGACATTTCGATTTCGGTTGGGATCGTCGGGCACTACGCGGTCAAGGCAAGATTTGTCTTAGGCGGGATCATCGTTGACGAGAGTGCTGCGACGAACCCAAGCCTTCCAGATGACGGAGTTCGACCTCTGTCATGGAGTGGTGGCGGTGGTGGTTCGGGCGGCGCTGATGGAGATGAAGGCGGGCTTGCCGGCGGTGATGACTCGTCAGGCGTTGCTGAGGATCCACACGCAGGAGACGGTGATTCTGGCGCGGCAGGGGATGCAGTTGATGAAGCAGGGGAAGTGGATGACGAGGCTTCCAGTGCGGATGAGAAGCCCGGTGACAAGCCGACCCATCCAACGGACAAACCACTCGACCCATGCGAGCAATTCGTCGCTGCACTCGAGGAGTGCATCAAGGCGCTCGATGGCAACCCTTCGATGGACGAACTCAGCCTGCGCCTGCGAGCGCTCTTCGAAGAGACCGCGCCAGGCGAGGCAGCATGTTGTGCGCTGGCTCGCGGAGATGTCACTCTCGACGGAGTGGTCGACGAGTTTGATGTCGCGGCATTCATCGATGCTTGGCATGCGGATGATCTCGTCTTCGCAGACCTCGACCGCGACGGGGCGATCACGGTTACCGACCTGCTCATCGTCACCGATGCAGTCGATGCGCGCGCGCACGAAGAGAGTCGACCGTAAGCGCTGGGGGAGGCGGTTTTTCGCAGTTGCACTGGAGGCTGGGCACCCTGAGCGCCATGCTCGCCAGCCGAGAACAATTCGTCGATTGAATGATATATCGGTTTGGATATACTCTCGCGATGCTTCGTCCAATCCACTGGCTCGGATCTTCGCTTGATGACATTCGAGCATTCCCAGCAGAAGCAAGGCGCGACCTCGGCGTCGAACTCACTCTGGTTCAGAGTGGAGATATGCCCTCCGACTCGAAGCCGATGCGTGGCATCGGCGCTGGGGTGGTCGAGATTCGTGTCCATTCGTGTCCATCGACCCAGTGAGTATCGAGTGCTTTATGTCGCGAGATTTGCGGATGCGGTGTATGTCCTGCACGCCTTTGGCAAGAAGTCACAGAAGACGCCTAGAGCCGATCTTGAATTGGCGCAGCGGCGATACACACACATGCTCGCCCTCAGGCGATCGAAGAAATAATCGAAGGAGATTGTTATGACAAACCGAACGACAAGAACCAAGCACCGCGTTCGACCCACGCCCCGTCACCGAACCACGAGAGCGCATGGCAACATTTTCGCTGATCTTGGGTTCTCCCCGCTTGAGTCGGCAAGCCTGCAACTTCGGGCACGGCTGATGGCGGAACTGATCCGCATCATCCGTGCGCGCCGGCTCACGCAGGCGGCTGCCGCGCGGCTGCTCGGCGTGAGTCAGCCTCGGGTGAGCGACCTTGTATGCGCGAAGGTAGAAAAATTTTCAAGCGATGCGCTGGTGGAGATGCTGGCGCTCGCGGGTATCGAACTGAAAGTCATGCCGCAGGCAAAGCGAAGAGTGGCGTGAGAGGTTGCGGGGAGACCGAGGGCGGCTCTCACTCCCCAGCGCAATCCGCCTTCCACTTTCGCACGAGATCGAACGCTGCCAGTGGCGTCAAGTTCTCGATCGAGAGTTCGCCGAGCGCCTCGACAACTGGATGAGACTTTGTCTCGGCTGCCTCGTCTGGCGTCGGCGTTGCGAAGAGCGATGGCTGATCGACTGCGCGCGCGCGGGTGCGAGGCGTTGGAGCCTCGGAATGGACTGCAAGTGTTCGCAGGATCTCCGAGGCGCGTTCGACGACTTTCGCCGGTACGCCAGCCAGTTTCGCAACATGAATCCCATATGACCGGTCCGCGCGCCCCGGCTCGATCCGATGCAGGAAGACGACCTCGTCCTTCCACTCTCGCACCGCCACTTGCAGGTTGCAGATCGCGGCGTTGTCATCGGCAAGCGCTGTGAGCTCGTGGTAGTGGGTCGCGAAGAGCGTGCGCGCGCGCCGCTGGGCGAGCCACTCGGTGATCGCCCACGCGATGCTGAGGCCATCGAGCGTGCTCGTGCCTCGACCGATCTCATCAAGTATGACGAGGCTTCGATCAGTCGCATGATGAAGAATGTTCGCCGTCTCGGTCATCTCGACCATGAACGTCGAGCGCCCCGTGTGGAGTTCGTCGCTCGCGCCGATGCGCGCGAAGATCCGGTCGCACACGCCGACGACTGCGCGTTTGGCGGGCACGAAGCTTCCAGCGAGCGCCATCAGCGCAATGAGCGCGTTCTGCCTGATGAATGTCGACTTACCCGCCATGTTGGGACCGGTTACGAGCGCGAGCGTGGCGTGCGACTGCGCACAGCCGAGGGCGCAGTCGTTGGGGACAAACTTTCCTCCAAGCGATTGGTCGAGGACTGGATGTCGACCTTGTTCAATCTCCAGCACTGGTGTCGATGAAATCTCTGGGCGAACATACGCATGCCGAACTGCGCACTCTGCGAACGCAGCCGTGCAGTCGAGTTGGGCGATCGTCTGTGCGAAGGAGGCGATTTCATTTGCAGTTGCTGTGATCGCATCGATGAGCTCTTCGAAGAGTTGTCTCTCTCGCTCAAGTGCGCGCGACTCTGCGTTCATGACGCGGTCCTCGAATGCCTTCAATTCGGGAGTGATGTAGCGCTCGGCGCCGCGAAGGGTTTGCTTGCGGGTGAATGTGATCGGCACCCGTGCCGTGTGGGTATGCGTGACCTCGATGTAGTAGCCGAAGACGCGGTTGAATCCCGTGCGAAGGCTCTCGATGCCGCTCTCGCGGATCAACTGCGCTTGATACTGCGCGATCCACTCGCCTGCATCACGCTGAAGAGACTTTGCCTCATCAAGTTCGGTGTCAAAGCCTTCTCGAAAGAGTCCACCCTCGCGCAGGTGCGGCGGGGGATCATCGACGCACGAGCGAACGATCCGCATGCCAAGGTCGACGAGCACCGCGCCGACTCGATCAAGCCGCCTCGATATGTCCGTGAACGCTTCAACTCCTTCAAGCAGCTCGATCGTCGTCGGAATGGCCGCGAGCGACCTTCCAAGCGCGACCACATCGCGCGGAGTCGCCCTGCGCATGGCGACCCGACCGTGGATTCTCGCAACATCCTGGATGCGCCCAAGCACGGATCCAACTGAGTCGCGAAGGGATGCGTCCTGGACGAGCGCGCCCACGCAGTCAAGCCTGCCCTCAATGGCGCGCTGATCCCGCAGCGGGAAGCAGATCCACTCTCGCAGCATTCGCCGCCCCATCGGCGTGCGCGTGGCGCCGAGTGTTGAGATGAGCGATGCGTCCGTGGTACCTGCGAGCGAAGTTCTCTCGATCTCGAGTGCCCGCAGCGTCCACGCATCGAGCACGACATGCTGCGAACGATCCACGATCCTCGGCGCATCGAGGTGGGAGAGACTTCGCAGGGCCGCCGCGGTTCCAGCAGCGCCGTCTACAGCGAGACCGGACTGAGTCTCCAGCAGATATCCGAGCAATCCTCCAGCTGCGCAGACCGATGCGGCGTCGAGCCCCCACGCGCTGACCGACCCGACACCGTAGTGTCGCCGCAGGACGTTTTCGCATTCCTCGGACCCCATCGACCACGGGGGTCGAATCGTGAGAGGAGCCCGCAGCGACTTGGCGAACTGGGCGAGCGATCCGCCTCCAGGAAGGCCCACTTCTTCGGCGCAGACAATTTCTGATGGAGCAGACCGCGCAAGTTCATCTTCGATTGCTCGCGCTTCACAACCGATGACGCGAAACGATCCAGTCGAGAGTTCGACGAGTGCGATTGCTGCACGGTCGCCGATGACCGCGACTGATGCGACCAAGTTCTGGATGCCAGCCTCGAGCAGCGCTTCATCCACTCGAGTCCCCGGTGTGACCACTCGGACGACTGCGCGGTCGACGACACCCTTGGCATCCTTCGGATCCTGAATCTGTTCGCACACCGCCACGCGCTCGCCGTGCTCGACGAGTCGGCGCAGGTATCCCTCCGCCGAATGGAAGGGCACTCCAGCCATTGGAATTCCCGCGGATCGCTGCGTCAGCGTGATGCCAAGAATGCGATGCGCGCGCACGGCATCCTCGTTGAACATCTCGTAGAAATCGCCCATCCGAAAGAAAAGCATGCAGCCGGGGTGCTGCGACTTGAAGCGCTGATACTGCCGCATGGCGGGAGTATCGCGCTGGGCTGGCAGCGCATCTTTCTCGTTGTTCGCCGTCTCAGAAGCCACGGGACGGAGCGTACTTGCCTCGGTCATGTGTTCTCAACACGAGCCGCTATACTTTTTCCCCTGACACCACTCAGGGGTGGTAGCTCAATTGGGAGAGCGCTTGAATCGCATTCAAGAGGTTGTGAGTTCGATCCTCATCCACTCCACTGTCGTCGAAGAACCCCGTCGCTCGACGGGGTTTTTCGTTGGCAGGTGCTGACTATGCTTCGCGGCGAACTTCGCCACCCCATGCTGCTGCTCATCGACAACTACGACTCATTCACGTGGAACCTTGTGCAGGCGTTTGGCGTGCTCGATCCATCGATGCCGATTCGCGTTGTCCGCAATGATGCGATCACTGCGGCGCAAGCGAAGGCGCTCGCGCCGAAGTGGCTGGTGCTTTCGCCTGGCCCGTGCACGCCAAAAGAAAGCGGCGTCTGCCCAGATCTCATCGCGGCATTTCGCGGAGAGATTCCAATTCTTGGCGTGTGCCTTGGGCATCAGACGATCGGCGATGTCCACCGGATGACTGTCAAGCGCAATGATCGCCCAGTGCACGGGAAGACGTCGCCGATCTTTCATGATGGCAAGGGAATTTTTCGTGGACTTTCAAATCCGACGACCGCCACGAGGTACCACTCGTTGATCGTCGATCGAGCAACCGTCACCGATGACTTCGAAATCTCCGCATGGACTGACAAGGATGAGGTGATGGGACTTCGCTGGAAGGCGCCCACGGGCAAGGCACCGATGGATGGCGTGCAGTTCCACCCCGAGAGCTTTCTCTCGACCGAGGGGCCGCAGTTGCTCGCGAATTTTCTGAAGCAGTCGACGTAACTTCGGCGCGCGATCACTCGCCTGGAATATGCGTAATCACGCCCTCCCACGGGCTCGATGCGCTTGCGTAGCGGCGCTTGGGCATCCTGCCAGCATGCGCTCCCAGCCACCCAGCGTCGCACGCCATGCGCATTGCACGCGCCATCATTTCAGGTTCCTTCGCGTGGGCGATCGCAGTATTGAGCAGCACACCGTCAGCGCCGAGTTCCATCGCTGATGTGACGTCACTCGGCGTACCGACGCCAGCATCGACAATGACTGGATAGTTCGGGTCGCCGCCCGCGACTGGATCCTTCAGCAGTTCGAGGATGATCGAGATCGCGCTCGCATTCGAAATGCCTCTTCCAGATCCGATGGGGCTTCCAGCGGGCATGACGCTTGTGGCGCCCGCATCTCGGAGTCGCACAGCCATGATGGGATCGTCGCTTGAGTAGCAGAGCACTTCGAAGCCGTCCGCTACGAGTTCTCGGCAGGCTTCGAGCGTTCCCACAGGATCCGGCAGCAGCGTTCGCTTGTCTCCGAGCACTTCAAGTTTGACCCAGCGCGCGCCGGGATTCTTCAGTTGCTGCAGGATGTCGCGCCCGAGGCGAGCGACTCGGACCGCATCCGACGCCGTGAAGCAGCCAGCTGTGTTTGGAAGGATCGTGAGCCGCGTGGTGTCGAGTGCGTCGAGGAGCGACTTGCCCTGCGCATCGATCAGCCGCTCGCGGCGGACTGCAACGGTGACAACATCGGCGTCGCACGCCAAGAGCGCGCGCTGCATGGAATCATTGTCCGCGTACTTGCCTGTTCCGACGACGAGTCGGCTTCGAAGCGTGAACGAGCCAACTTGAAGCGGCGGAATCGACATCATCGGCATCGTGTTCGACGAGGTCATGCGCTTCAGCCGCCTCCCACGAGAGAGACGATTTCGATTCGGTCGCCGTCTTTGACTTCCACGGTCGCTCGTCGATCATGTGCCACGAGCCCTTCGTTGACTTCGACTGCGCAGGGACCCTCCTTCGAGCCAGCCCGGTGCTTGGCAACAACCTCCGCGAGGGTTGCGGGCGGATCGAGTTGAATCGAGATTCCGTTGATCGTGACACGCATCGGCTCGACTAGATTAGCGCAATGATCCCGCGATCGATTCGATCTGCCGTGGTTGTCGCGGCACTTGGTGCATCTGCGTTGGTGCTCCCGCTTTCTTGCGGATCCGAGGTCGTGGACACGAGCACCCCCCAACTTGCGCTTGACGCGGTTGTCCGCATGATCGAGGAGGGGCGTCCAGAAGGATTGCCTGGAATGATCGAGATCAAGGCGCGAGAAATCACATTCGAAGACGGAGTCACGGAAGCGAGCGCGATCGCAGATGTCAAAGACAAACTGGGCGACATGCTCGGACAATTGTGGCGAGTTTCAAAGAAGGTGCGGGCTCGATTTCCCAAGGAACTTGCCGACGAAGCGAAAGTTGCAGTGGATGCAGCGGCGAAGCAGGCAGGTCGCGGCGGCGTCGATGGTGGGTTCGATTACCGAGCCATTGCAAAGCGTGTCTTCGGAGATCCCTTTGGTTTCTTTACTGAACAGCGCGCTCGAATGAAGGTCGAAGACCTCGGAGACGGCACCGCTGCGATTCTCGTCGATGACGAACCTGCATTCGGGGGATTGCTCACGATGGTCGAAACGTCCGATGGTTGGCGGCTCAATGTTCCAGTCGAAACGCTGCGGTCGAACAAGTACTGGCCCGATACCCGCCACGAGTGGGCGGTCATCGCATCGATGATGCTGGGGATCGAAAACTCGCTCGGCGATTTCGAAGAGGAGTTCGACGAGGGCAAGATCCATTCGGTGCGAGAAGCAGGGGAGCGAGTCGGCCGACTTGTCGGCGAGTCGGTTGTCGTGCAGAGCATTATCTATTCGATGATGAAGCGCGACAGTGCGGCAGACAAGCCGAAGTGACGCGCACGGGGGAGCCCAACGCAGCGTCGCGTTACCTGACGAAAATGATCGCCACCAGCGCGAAAACTGGGATCAGCACCGCGAGCGCCCATGCCATGTATCCAAAGAAACTCGGCATCTTCACGCCGCTTTCCTCGGCGATCGCCTTCACCATGAAATTGGGACCGTTGCCGATGTAGGTGTTCGCTCCCATGAAGACGCATCCGAGGGAAATGGCGGTGAGCAGTGTGACATCGATTGCTCCACCGCCACTGAGCGTGACCATCGTCGCGGTGGGGTCTGCGGGAAGGCTCGCAGCCGTCGTCAGGAAGACAACATAGGTCGGTGCATTGTCGAGGAAACTGCTCAGTACGCCACTCGCCCAGAAGAACTGCAGTGGACTCGCGATACCAAGGCTCGCGCCGCGTTCGGCCAGCACTTCAATGGGCACCTGCATAGCGACAAAGATTCCGATGAAGAGCGCGGCGACTTCAAGAATCGGTCCCCACGAAAACTTGTTTTCACTGCGAAGCCCGCGCGGCGTGGAACAAAGGCTCAAGAGGGCCAAGAAACACATCGCGACTTCGCGCGAGAATGGCGCAATCACGAAGTCGGTGCCAGGAAGCGCGTGTCCTGGAATGAGCACGATGACGCTTGCGAGGATTCCGCCGAGCCAGAGCAGATTGATGCGGCCATCGACTCGGATTCGTCTGGGGGGCGACTGAGTGACTGCGCTTCGAATCCGCACGCCAGGCGACTTGGCGTCTGCGCCTTCACTCGGAGGCTCTTGCTTGGACATCCACGAATCCACCGCGAAGTAGATCGCCAAGAGCAGCCCGACGGTGAAGAGCCACTCGCGCCACAGGCCAGTCGTCCAGAAGAACGGGACACCTTTCAGATATCCAAGGAAGAGCGGCGGATCGCCGATGGGAAGCAGAAGCCCGCCGACGTTCGACACCAGAAATATGAAGAAGACCACCGAGTGCGCGACGCGAGTGCGGTTGCGGTTGGTTTCGAGCAGAAGGCGAATGAGCAGGACGCTTGCGCCAGTTGTGCCAAGCACGCTTGCAAGCAGTGCGCCGCACGCGAGGATCGAAGTATTGACTGTTGGAGTCGCTGCAAACGATCCGCGCAGCGAAATCCCTCCTGCGACGATGTAGAGCGATCCGAGGAGAATCATGAACGGCAGGTACTCGCTGAGCAGCGTGTGAACGAGCGAATGACCCGCCGCGGAAGAACCCTCCGTGATTGCCAGAAACGCCAGCGCAAGGATTCCGCAACCCACTGAAACGATGCTCTTGTTTCGATTCGAGTGCCACCAGTGAGCAGTCGCGCCAATGAGCGGTAAGCACGCGATTGCCAGCAGCAGCGCAACAAACGGCATCGTCCCGACCAGCCAGAGATCGTGCACCGCGAGCATTGCAGCGAGCGTATCGCACTACACTCGCTTGCGTGATTGCGAGCCTTCTGAGTGCGTGCGTTCTTGCAAGTGTTGCCGCGCAACAAGCACCCAAGCAATTGCCATCATCGAGCGAACTGGCTGGCACGTATCTCTGGACCTGCAACGACCTGGAGTCGCCGGTGGCTTGTGCGATCGGGCGCGATGCGCTCGTGGTCGTGGCAGATGCCGCTGGGGCGCTCGTTGGCCTTTCGGGGGCTGATGGGCGAGTCTTATGGC
>CAYHHO010000069.1:0-16053 GCA_964356445.1 uncultured Singulisphaera sp.
TGTCACCATCTTGACCGCCAGCGCTCAGGCTCAGGCTGGCAATATCACGATGACGGATCCCATCGTGAAGAACGGCGGCGGCAATGCGACGCTGTCTCTGGAGGCCGCGGGAACAATCGTCCTTGACGCGACGATCACTTCGACGGTTGGGCAACTGAATCTGGTGTTGAGCGCCAACGGGCCCGTGACGCTCAACAGCGACATCAACACAAATGGGGGGAGCTTTTCGGTTGTCACGAATGGCGCGGTGTCGTCTGTCGCAGTGCTCACCATCGGCGGTACGACAAGCATCGCGGCTGGCGGCGCAAACAGCATTACGTTGAGCAATGTTGCCAACGACTTCGGCGGTGCGATCACGATTGCGAGTGGCAACAATGTGTCGATCGTGGACGCGAGTGCCGTCACAGTTGGATCGGTGACTGCAAATGGTGTGGTCACAATCACCAATGGCGGAACGCTCACGCTGACTGGCCCGGTCACTGCTGGTGGTGGGTTCCTTCAGAATGGCGCAGGGACTGTCGATCTTGGCGGAAGCATCACCACAACATCCACAAACATCTCGTTTGCCACGGCTGTCACACTGACCGCCGGAGTCGCTCTCTCGACTGGCGTGGGATTGGGCGACATCAACTTTGCGAGCTCGCTCGACATCTCTTTCAACGCTTTGGACCTGACCGCTGGAACGGGCAGCGTGACTTTCACTGGTCCAGTTGGCGAGGCACCGGGCGCTGCAATCGGAACGATCACAATCAATTCCGCGTTCAATGTGACAGCGGGTTCGATCAATGCCGCCAGTTTCCGACAAGTTGCGGGGACAGGAACAACGACATTCAACGGAGCGCAGATTTATAAGGCAGCGGCGGGCTTGAACGTTGTGACATCTGGAACCATTGCGCTGAACAGCACTGTGACAACAATTCCTCCAACAGGCGGCGCGGGTGGCACCGTGACGCTCAATGGTGCGGCGGGAGTGACGATTGGCGCATCCGGCGACATCACTTCTGACGGCGCGGTGAACCTGACTGCTGCAGGGGGGACCGGCATCCGCACGGCGGGCGATGTGACGACGACCGGCGATGTCGTGAACTTCAACTCGGCGACGACGCTGACGGGTGGAATCCTGATCGCGTCGACTGGCGGCGCTGTGACGTTCGCCAGCACGTTGACTGCAGCGAACGCGGGTACAGACACGCTGGGTATCACAGCAGGCGCTGGCGCTGTGACCTTCGCAGGCACGGTTGGCGCGACTCGCTTGGGTGCAATCACGATTACGTCTGCCGCCGATGTGAATGCAGTATCCATTACGGCAGCAAGCTTTGCGCAGACGGCTGGCACCGGAACAACGACATTCAATGGCGCGCAGGACTACGACGCAGGTGGCGGGTTGAATGTGCGGAACGCGACGATTGCGCTCAACAACACGGTGGCCACGACAGGCGGTGGCATCGTGACGCTCAATGCAGACACAACGACGCTGACGATCGCTGCGAGTGGCGACATTACGTCGGACGGTGCTGTGAACCTGACGGGTATTGGCGGTATCTCAACCGCTGGCGACGTGACGACGACGAACGATGTTGTGAACTACAACTCTCCAACGACGCTGACGGCTACAGTCGCGCTGAACTCAGGTGGTGGAAACATTGCGTTCCAATCCACGCTCGATCGCCTCCATGGTCCGGCCGTCAACATCACACTCACAGCTGGCGCTGGATCCGTCACCTTTGGCGGGGCCGTTGGGCTCACAGCAGCGCTAACAGCGATGACGATTGCGAGCGCAGGGGATGTCTCGATCGGCGGGCAGTTGAATGTCTTGGCGTTGAGTATCACTTCAGCTCTAGGAACGGCTGTGTCGCTCGGCGATGCCGCAGGCGGGCTGACCCTCAACGACGCTGAGCTCGCTTTCATCGATAACGATCGGTTGGTGACCTTCGTGATCACTGCCAACGGCGCATCGATGACGGTGGATGGTGTGACGGCGTTTGGTGGCGGGCTGACTGCTCAGACGATCGCGTTGAACTCGACGAACGGAAGTGTGACTTTCAGTGGGGGTGCGTCAACCTTTGGAAACGACCTCGAAGTAACTGCGAACGATGTCGGCATTACGACGTCGCTTGGTGTCACTGGTTCGCTGACGATCACTGGGAATGCCGATGTCAATGTGTTCCTCGGGACCGCAGGAGTGGGCCTGAACTTGGCCGACGCCGAGCTTGATCAGATCACCGCGAGCCAGGGAATGGCGATCGAAGCGACTGGCGCAGCGGCGACTGTTGCAATCGATGCCGTGACCGGTGGCGGCAACATCACTGGCACGACATCGATCCGATCGGCGGCGAGCACCATGACGATCGGCGCAGGCGGGGCAAGCTTTGACAACTCGATCGCACTCTTTGCGAGTGATGTCACGATTGCTGGCGCTTTGGGCGTGACGGGATCGGTCAGCTTCACGGGCCTTGGAGCTGTCGATGTCTTCGTCGGCGCCGCTTCCGCTGGCAACTTTTCTCTGGATAACGCCGAACTGGATCGCATCACCGCGACTGCCAACCTCAACATCGCTGCGGTTGGGCAGGGCGCGCAATTGACCGTCAATGGCGTCACGACCGGAGGCGCCATCGCCGGAACAACCGTCCTTGCTGGTTCGGTTGGTGTCGAGTTCACCGGCGCTGCGTCGAACTTTGCGAATGATCTGACTGTGGAGAGCCCAGCGACGATCAACAGTATTGCGCTCTCATCAGGTGGTGCGGTCGTGTTCTCGGGGTCAACGACTCTGGCAGGAGCCGGCACAAGCAGCGTCACCACGACGGGTGGCGACAATGTGACATTCACGGAGGCAGTCTTGGGGACGGCCAATGCGGTGCAGTCGCTCACGGTGGATGCGGGCGTTGGATCCATTTCGTTTCTCAGTGATGTCGGGAGTGCGGCTATCAACTTGCTCGCACTCAACCTGACAGCGACCAGCACATCGTTTGGCGGCAGTGTCTTTGTCGCTGGAGATACTGACGTCGGCAATCTGACGCTGACGATGGGCACAGTCATCCACACAAGTGGCACACTGACCGTCGGGGTCGTTACGGGCGGCGGTTTCGCGCTTGATCTCAGTTCGAGTGGGCTTGTCCTGGAGGGCGAGTTGTCGAACCTCTCTACCTTGACGATTCAGAATGTGGCCGCAGATGGAGCGATCACGATCGCTGGCGCGGGGGCATTCGATATCTCACAGGCAGAGTGGGATCTCATTCAAGGATCGGTCGGTGTCGTCGTGCTCGGCAATTCTTTGAACTACACCGGCGATGTGTCGGTCGACGGGGCATGGCAGAACAACCGAACCGTCAATGTCGACTTTCTGCCTGGCGGCGGCGGCAGCTTGATCGTGAATGGCGCGATCACTGGAAGCGGCAGCCTAGTCGTGCACGGGTCTGGCGCTACGACGGTGATCAATGCGGACATCACGCAGGCTTCGATTGAGATCAACGATGCGATCGAGGTTCAAGGTGGCGTCACTCACACACTCAGTGCAACGGGTGCGGGTGGCGTGACGATCGATACGACGGGGTTTGCTGCGGGCATCTCGGCGAGCGTCGCCGACACGAACCTGATTCTGACGACAACCTTTGCCACTGCGCCGATTGAAGTGACTGGCACCTTCACGAATGGCGCGGGTGCGTTCCTCAACGACCTGACCCTCGGCGGCACTGGTGTCGATGCAGGAACGTTGACGCTGGCAGCGAACGGCAGGATTGCAGGCGACATGCTTGTGAACAATGCCGCGGGAACGAACCTTCACAGCTTGGGCGGCACACTGACGGCGGGATCCATGAATTTTGGCACAGTCGCCGTGACCCTGAACGGGCTCGGCACATCTCTGGCCGTGACGAATGGTGACATGACATTTGGCGGGACAGTGAACGCGGATGGAGTCGAGAGCAGATCATTGACTATCGACGCAGGTTCTGGTGGCGTCGCGTTCAATGGAACCGTCGGAGTGGGTGAGGCGTTGGCAGCACTCACCATCACGAGTGCGGGAAGTGTCACCATTGCGGCGGCGGTTGAAGTGTTAGAGATTGTGAGCATCACAGCCGCCACCGGGGGTGACCTCTTCGTCGGCGAGGCTGGCGCAGGGCTGAACCTGTCGAACGCTTCGCTTGCGTTCATTACGGCTGGTTCGCTCTCACTGACGGCGACTGGTGTTGGTGGCGATGTCACCGTGAACGGCTTCAATGGCGGAGCCACAATCGCGGGAGCGATCACGTTTGAGTCGGCAGCGAGTTCGGTGATTTTCTCTGGCAACGCATCGACCATCGTGCGGTCGATCGAGGTGATCGCCAACGACGTTTCAATCGATGTTGCACTTGGCGTCACGGGATCGGTCAGTTTCACGGGTCTGTCAGGAGTCGATGTCTTCCTTGGTACCGCTTCCGCTGGCAACTTTTCCCTGGACAATAGTGAACTCGGGCGCATCACTGCGACCGCCAACCTCAACATCGCTGCGGTCGGGCAGGGTGCGCAGTTGACCGTCAATGGAGTTACGGCCGGAGGTGCCATTGCGGGAACAACAGTTCTCGCGGGTGCGGGTGGTGTTCAGTTCACGGGCGCTGCGTCGAACTTTGCAAATGATCTCACTGTGGAGAGTGCAGCGACCATCAACAGTTTGGCGCTCTCATGCGGTGGTGCGGTCGTGTTCTCGGGATCAACGACTCTGGCAGGAGACAGCACAAGCACCGTCACCACGTCGGCCGGCGATAACGTGACCTTCACGGGTGCGGTCATGGGGACGGCCAATGCGGCAGAGTCACTCACGGTGAATGCGGGCGTTGGATCTATCTCGTTTCTCGGCGATGTCGGTAGCGCAGCGGTCAACTTGCTCGCACTCAACCTGACAGCGGCCAGTACATCGTTTGGCGGCAGCGTCTATGTCAATGGGAACATTGACATTGGGGACTTGACTCTGACGGTGAACACAGCTTTCGAGACAAGTGGAACGCTGACCGTCGGGGTCATAACCGGCGCTGGTTTCGCGCTCAATCTCAGTTCGAGTGCGCTTGTTCTAGAGGGGACGCTTTCGAATCTCTCGACCTTGACGATTCAGAATGTGACTGCAGGTGGAGCGATCACGATCGCTGGCGCGGGGGCATTCGACATCTCGCAGGCAGAGTGGGACCTCATCCAAGGATCGGTCGGTGTCGTGGTGCTCGGCAATTCTTTGAACTACACCGGCGATGTGTCGGTCGACGGAGCGTGGCAGAACAACCGAACCGTCAATGTCGACTTCTTCCCCGGCGGCGGCGGCAGCTTGATCGTCAACGCTGCGATCACTGGAAGCGGCAACCTAGTCGTGCACGGGTCTGGCGCTACGACGGTGATCAATGCGGATATCACGCAGGCTTCGATTGAGATCAACGATGCGATCGAGGTGCAGGGTGGCGTTACTCACACACTCACTGCGACGGGTGCGGGTGGTGTGACGATCGATACGACTGGATTTGTCGCGGGCATCTCGGCGAGTGTCGCCAACACGAACCTCATTCTGACAACAACCTTTGCTACTGCACCGATTGAAGTGACTGGCACCTTCACGAATGGCGCGGGTGCGTTCCTCAACGACCTGACCCTCGGCGGCACTGGTGTCAACGCAGGCACGCTGACGCTTGCCGCAAGCGGTGCTACCGCAGGTGACCTGCTCACGAATAATGCCACCGGTGTCAGCCTGAGTACACCTGGAGGCACGCTGACGGCGGGGTCGATGAATTTTGGGACCGTCGCCGTGACAATCAGCGGGGCAGGCACAACGCTGGCTGTGACCAGCGGCAACCTCACCTTCGGTGGAACTGTTGACGGGGATGGAGTCGCGAGCAGGGCTTTAGCACTCGGCGCAGCCTCTGGCGGCATCATCTTCAATGGAAGTGTTGGAGGAACTGTGGAGTTGGCAGCACTCACAGTCACCAGCGCTGGCGCGGTCACCATCGCAGTGGCGATGGAAGTGACGGGAAATGTGGGCTTCTCGGGTGGCAGTGGAGTCGACGTCTTTGTTGGCGGGGCTGGCGCGGGGTTGATCCTCTCGAATGCTTCGCTTGCACTCATTACGGCAGGCTCGCTCTCACTGACGGCGACTGGTGTTGGTGGCGATGTCACCGTGAATGGATTCAATGGCGGAGCCACAATCACTGGAGCGATCACCTTTGAGTCGACAGCGAGCTCGGTGATTTTCTCTGACAATGCATCGACGATCGCGCAGTCGATCGAGGTGATCGCCAACGACGTTTCAATCGATGTTGCACTCGGCGTGACGGGATCGGCCACCTTCACCTCGAATAGTGGCGAAGACGTGTATCTCGGATCGGATGGTGCCCCCCTGAACTTCATCCTCGACAATGCAGAACTCGCCCGTCTGACCGTCAGCAACGGATTGAACATCACGACTCAGGGTGACGGCGACACAATCTTCGTGAATGGTGTGACGGGTGGAGGCAACATAACGGGCACGACGACGCTGACGGCGCTCGAGGATTCTGTGGTGTTCGAGTTTACGGCATCGACGTTTGCGAATTCGCTATCGGTCATCGCGGACGACGTGTCGATCGTGAAGGCATTGACGGCAGCGAATGTCAGCTTCTCAGGCACCGACGGGCTGGATGTGTTCGTTGGAGTCGCCCCTCCGCCGGCTCAAGTGGGTATGCGCATCGACAATGCCGAACTTGGTTTGATCACGACCGCTGGCGACCTTGGCGACCTCACAATCTCGGCCGTTGGCGCAGGCAGCAAAGTGACTGTCAACGGTGTGACCGGTGGGGGGCAGATCGCCGGTACCACTCGGTTCGTGGCCGCGGTTGACGGAGTGGAGTTCTCGAGCGCTGCGTCGACTTTCAACAATGACTTGGTGGTTGTAGGTGCTGCGACGATTGCTGGCGTCAACCTGACGGCTTCGGGTGCGAGCACAGACATCACATTCAGTGGGACCGTCGCGCTCTCGGTCGGTTCGATCACGATCACAGCGGCCGGCGGCAACATCTCGTTTGGCGACGCTTTGAATGGAGCACGGGCACTCACGCTCGTCGCGGGCGGAGGCACAGTCTCATTTGCCGGCGCGGTTGGGGATAGCGCAGCGCTGAGTTCACTGACCATTTCGAGTGCAGGCGATGTTTCGATTGGACTCGCCGTCGACGTGGTAGGTCTGACAAGAATCACTGGGAACACAGACGTCGATGTATTTCTCGGGGTAGCTGGTGCTGGTCTGAGCTTGACCGATGCGGAACTCAACCTGATTGATGCCGGGGCACTCGCGATCACTGCCCTTGGCGCGAATGGCGACATGTTTGTAAACGGAGTGACGATTGGCGGGAATGTTCATGGCGCAATCACGTTGACTGCCGGAGGCGTGATGTCGTTCGTGACGGCTGGTTCAAGTTTCACCAGCCCTCTCTCGCTCACCGCCAATGATCTTGAGATCACGGCTGCGATCATCGTGATCGGTTCGATCGAGATTGCGGGGAATGACTTGGTGAACGTGTTCTTGGGGGCTCCACCCGTGCTGCCAGCGACAGGGCTCCACCTGAGTGACGCAGAACTCGACCTGCTGACCGCCAGCGATGGACTGAGTGTCTTTGCCGTCGCAGCGATCGGATCAGAGGCGAGGATGACCGTCGATGGAGTGACCGGCGGTGGCTCGATTGCCGGGACGACAATGCTGAGGGCAACCTCTGGAGTGACCTTCACGGGAAATGCCTCTGTGTTCGGCAACGCACTCACCGTTGATGCTGCTGCGACCATTGCCAGCGTTTCGGTGGGAACCACGACTGGATCGATCTTGTTCACCCGGTTGATCACCCTGAAGGGGGCTGGAACCTCCACGATTCACACTGTTGGGGGGGCGGCTGGCAGCATCGAGTTCACCTTGCAGATCGCAGGAAGTGCGAATGGTCTCGAGTCACTGATTGTCAACGCGGGGGTTTTCCCAGCGGTGTTAGGCACGATTTCGTTTGGCGGTGATGTTGGCGCAGCTGACTTGCGGCTTGGAACCCTGACACTGTCGGCAGCGACGGTCGGATTCGGTGCGCTTGTCGGTGGTACGGATGTCGAGGTGTTTGTCGCAGGCGCGCTCAATCTCGAATACGTGACTATCAATCTGAATCGGACCACGACGCTGAACACCGACGGGTTGCTCACCCTCGGCACAGTTGTGGGTGGCGACTTCGCACTGACGCTTGTGTCAAGCGCGTTGACGCTGACGGACGGCATTTCGAATCTCTCGACTCTCACGATCCAGAATGTCGCGCAAACTGGCGGGATCACAATCGCGGGAGTGGATGTTGGATTCAACATCGCTCAGGCTGAGTGGGGACGGATAAATGTCGCGACCGTCGATGCGGTGGTCATCGGAAACACAACCGGATATGTCGGTGATGTGACTGTCGGCGGAGCGTGGGTGAACGACCTCAACACGACGATCAGTTTCCTTCCTGGTGGCGCAACTCCAGACTTCGGGTCTTTCGTAGTGAACGGCGCGATCACTGGGAGCGGCAGCCTGACCGTGAACGGATCAGGTGCGACGACCATCATCAACGCAGACATCACGCAGGCTTCGATCGAGATCAACGATGCGATCGAGGTGCAGGGTGGCGTTACTCGCACACTCACTGCGACGGGTGCGGGCGGTGTGGTCATCGACTCAACCGGCTTTGCTGCGGGCATCTCGGCGAGTGTTGCCAATACCAACCTCGTGATCACGACGACATTCGCGCCTGTGCCGCCAGCGGCTGGTGCACCTTTGAGCGTCACAGGCACCTTCACGAATGATGCGGGCGCATTCCTCAGTGACTTGACCATCGGTGGCACGGGTCTTGATGCTGGCACGTTGACGCTTGTCGCAAGCGGCGAGGTTGCAGGCAATGTCCTTCTGAACAGCGCGGCAGGCATCAGCCTGAGTACGACTTCAGGCGGCGGAACTTCTCTGGCTGCCAACTCATTCACATTGAGCGAGAGCACAACGCTTGCGGGCGATACTTCACTGGTCACCGCCGGCGGCCTCGGCGACGACATCGACTTCGAGTCGACTCTCAACGGCGCATCCGACCTGACCCTGAATGCCGGTCTTGGCACCGTGTTCTTCGCAGGCACCGTCGGTGGCATCAACGCGCTGGCATCGCTTGCGGTTACAAGCACGCTTGTGAGTGTGAGCGGCGCAGAGATCAATGCGACAGGCGATATCACACTGAATGGCGAACTCATCGAGGGGGTACTTAACCTCGATCTCGCGATCGAATCAGGTGGCAGCATCTCCTTCGGCGGCGACATCACCCTCGGCGGCACTCTGACGGTCGACTGCGGAGATGGGACTGGTGAGACGATTACATTCCAGAGCACCGTTGGCTTTGTTGAGGCAACTGAAGGAATGCTGTTCAACACGAACACGCCGCTCGCAGCACCTGCGACGGTTGCGACCATCGTCGCGATGGGTGACATGCTGTTTATCACGGATGTATTCACGATGTCTGTGAATCAGAAGTTGACGGGGATGGGTGGTATCGAGATATTCAACGTCAGTGGAGTTGCCGGTGCTGTGACCCTCGGCGATGTCAATGCGGTCGGAAATCTCCGTGTCACTGCGGGGTCGATCACGCTGCTCGCGCGCGCCTCTGGGTCGATCACCACCAACACGGGTGGAACAGTCGTCGATCCAGTTGTGGACTATGTTGTCGGCGGGCAGGTGTTCTTCAGCACAGCTCCAGTGATGGCGGGCGTCGGTGGCAATGCAGTCTTCGCGAACCCGAATGGAAACGTCGACGGTTCTGGGACGCTCGGCGGCTATTCAAGAATCACGTTCCTTTCGGCGGTCACCCAAGCGCTGCTCTTGAACGGGGCGCAGGTACTTGACTTGAGCGTGCTTGATGGAATCTCCGTGGTCAATCCCGCGACGACTATTCCGCCGATGATGTCGATGTTCCCGTCGATCGGGCTCTTGGGTACCGGCGACACCCTTGAAGACGAAGACGAAGAAGAAGAGGCGAATTCGGAAAGTGACGCAGAGGAAGCGCCAGCGACAGATCCAACGGCGAGCCCCGAGCAGTCGCCCGAACAGGCGCCAGTCAGTCCAGCTGCACCTAAGAGCAGACCACGGAAGGGGATTGCGTAAGCGTGGTCGCCTGCTGATTCAACGATTCCAAGTGTGACGACGCCGTTTCGTCGGGTCTCGGTTAGTATGTCTTTTCTCAAGAGAACCAAATGAATTTCAACCAAATCACTATCGTCGCTGCAGTTTCCATGTCGATTTGCCTCGTTGCTTGCGATCCAGGCACGCCCGACCCAGCAGCGGAGCCTGCAGCAGTCGTCGTGGCGCCTGCGCCAGTTCCGGCACCTACTCCAGCGGCGATACCAGCACCCATAGCAACACCAACACCAGCAGCAACAACTGCGGCTGCAACAGCAGCACCTGCAACAGCATCTACGGCGCCAGCACCTGCGGTGGCGTCAAGCCCAGAGCAGCAAACGGAACTGGTCGAACTTGCAACCATCCACGGAAAGGCGAAGAACGATGAGTTCACGCGCAATGTTCAGGTGGTTCAGGCGCAGCGGCAGGCGATCGTGCAACTCAACGAAGAGCTGAAATCGGCAACCGAAGACGCGGCCATGTCTGACTTGAAGTCAAGAATCGCCGCGGCAGTCGCAAGCCTTGAGACAAACAACAACGAGATGATGAAGAACTATGGCTACTCGATCCTGCGCAATTATGTTCGCGTGCCGATCAAGAGTGAGATTTTCATGGTCTTGACAGATGAGGAGGTTGCGAAGCAGCCTGCGTCGACGGATGGAACTGCTCCAGCGAAGACTGCGAAAATCTGTGTGCTTGGAGATGCGGCTGCGAATCAGTCCTTTCAAAACACCGTTCAGAAACTGCAGCAACTTCGTCAACAGGCCGCGGCGCTCAAGGACAAACTGGATGTGGCGACAGACGACGCGTCCAAGGCATACGCTCAGGGTCAGTTCGATCTCATGTTGAAGCAGTTGAATGATGCCAATAGCGCCGCGACGCAGGCGTATATGTTCAACCTCAATCGACAGTACGAAATGTCGATCGAAG
This sequence comes from uncultured Singulisphaera sp., assembly GCA_964356445.1. Taxonomy (GTDB): domain Bacteria; phylum Planctomycetota; class Phycisphaerae; order Phycisphaerales; family SM1A02; genus F1-60-MAGs104. Next base: position 11,069 of record CAYHHO010000069.1, read on the forward strand.
AGTCGGTGATCTACCTCTACGCGACTCCGGAGGAAGCTGCCGCGATCAGGCAGGCAAAGTAGACGAGATTACGAAATCAATTCGCGCAAGACCGCGAAGTCGATGTTCCCGCCGCACAGGATCACCCCGGCGTTGCCAAAGTCCGTGCGGTTGCGAAGCGATCCGATCGCTGCGGCAACGCCGACAGCTGCACTTGGTTCGATGGCAAGTTTCATTCGCTGATAGACCAGTCGAAGCGCGAGTTTGATCTCCTCTTCGGTGACGGTCGCTACCGAGTCGACGAGGTCCCGAACGATTGGCCATGTGATGTCGCCGAGCGATGTTCGCAGCCCGTCCGCGAGCGTTGCGGCGCCTGTCGCGGGTTGGCGTTGACCTCGCTTCTTTGACTGAGCAGCGTCGCTCACACTTTCTGGTTCTACGCCAATGATCCGAATTCCAGGACGAATCGCCCGCGCCGCGATCGTGATCCCGGAGATCAATCCGCCGCCGCCGAGAGGGACGATGACCGCGTCGAGGTCTGTGGCTTGTGCGAGCAACTCGAGGGCAATCGTGCCCTGGCCTGCGATGACTCTGGGATGGTCGTATGGCGGGATGAATGCGCCTCCGGTCCGCTCGACGACTTCGTGCGCGGCAGTTGCCCGCGCTTCGACGGTGGGTTCGCAGTAGATCACGCGTCCGCCGTAGCCCTCGACTGCTGCGACCTTGGTTCGCGATGAATCGTGGGGCATGACGACATGCGCTGCGATGCCGCGTAACTGCGCTGCAAGCGCGAGTGCTTGCGCGTGATTTCCCGACGAATGAGTGACGACGCCCCGCCGCGCTTCGTCATCGGTGAGCGACATGACAGCATTGCATGCCCCGCGGAATTTGAATGACCCTGTCCGCTGAAAGATCTCGCACTTGAATTCGAGTCGCCGACCTGCGAGGGCATCCATGAATCGGCTATTCATCGTGGGTGTCTGGCGCGCCCACGGTGCGATTCGTGTCGCAGCCGCCTGAATGTCCGAGAGCGATGGGGCGAGCAGGTCCATGGACTGAAGGATAGATCCACTGTGCCGGGCGGCGGCGGCGATCACGACTCTGCTAGCAAACAGGCGAAGTCGGATTGGCGGCGTCTTCCGTCGGGGATGCGCTCCAGTTGAAGTCCTGTTTGAAGACCGTGTCAAACGGCTGGCACTCAACCGAATCAACGAACGGAAACTTCAGCACTTCGTTTCCGAATCGAAGCAACTCAGCCTCATCATGGACGGAGGTCTCGATGACGAGATTCTTGCGAGCAAGGCAAACGAAGATCCAATCGGGGTTGAGCTTCTCCGCAATCTCGTTCGCGGTGCTTTCGATGTTGCTACGCACCGCGACCCGAATCTGGGCGCAGAGCGGTCGGTTCAAAAACCTTGGATCGGCATCGACTACGAAGCGCACTTCGCCGAGCGAAATCATGCGTGAAAGTGTCGCTGCAACAGCTGGCGCAGACACGCCAGTATCTGCCGCAAGCGACGCGAGGCTTGCTCGAAAATCGCGCTGCAGTGCGCGGATCAGTTTCGACTGGATGAGCCGCTGACGCGGAGTCATCGATCGTGCAGCCGAAAGAAGCGTGGCGCTGACGACACCTCTCGCCTCACGTGGCGGGATGATCGTCACGACCGCCGCTGCGTCCACGATCGAGAGCTCGGGGTGTTCGCCGAGCATTTGGTCGAGTTTCTTTAGGATCATCCCGTCGTTTTCGAGAGCAACAAGCGCGACGATCTCATTTCTCCCCGCGACGCTCGCGACGCGATAGCAGCAGGAGCGCTCACTCAGCCACTGCGCAAACCGATGCGGCGCATCCTTGGTCGAGTAGCGAATCATCGAAATCGCGTTGCATCCGACCGCGATTGGATCGACATATGCGCGGGCGGTAACTAAGTTCGACTCTTTGAGAAGCGAAAGTCGGCGGCTGACTGTGGCTTCTGAGAGCTCGGCTCGTTCAGCAAAAACGCGGCCGATTTGGCGGCCGCCGTCCCGGAGAATCTCAAGGAGCGCGCGGTCAGTCTCTTGCGCTGAGCGCGGACAGGCTGCACGGTTCGGAAAACTTGTTGACTGCACGAGCGGGTCCTCACGATTCGATCGAACGAATCTCGCGAGGGTGGGAGTTGGAGAACCCGGCTTCTCAGCTGTCGCCACGCAACGCGAGCACACAAGCCGACAGACCCGGAAGGAACCAACACCTTTGAAACGGCGGAGTCATGCTATCCGAAGCACGATCTTGGCTGCGTATACTCCTGCATCGTCGCTCGGGGCGTCCACCGTGAAGGTGGTCTGAGAAGGACCCGTCGAACCTGATCCGGTTCATACCGGCGTAGGGAAGCGCAAGATGGCATGTCGCCGTCGCCCTCCGTGAATTTTGGTTTTCATGAATTCGACGAGGAAGATCATGCGATTGACGAGTGAAGCATCGAAACAGTTTGCTCTCCCACTGCGGGGCGCTGGAAATCCCTCGACCGCTGCTTGTGGCACGACGCCAGGCAGTTTCGCTCTCGCTGCGCAGGTCGGTGGCGCACTCGCTTTCAGTTCGCCGGATACGCCTGGGATGCCAGCGCCGAGTGCGTTGAGCGCATGGGACTTTCTTCCTGCGGGTTGGTCCATTGAACCGACAGCGTCCCACGATGAGGGTTGCGCCGGTCACTCACTTCCTGCTGTCGGGGCGTTCATCCGAGCAGTCGCGCCGCAAGGGTTTCAGCCAGCCACTCAGTTGGAACACGCTCGACTTGGACTGATCACCGAGCAAATGCACCGCGTTGCATCGCGGGAGGGCCACTTGAGTGCGGCGCAAGTGCGCGACGAAGTCGCAGCCGGTCGCATGGTGATCCCAGCGAATCGGATCCACCTTGGATACCACCTTGACCCGATGGCAATTGGGCGCGCATCCAAGACCAAGATCAATGCAAACATGGGAGCGAGCCCTGTGAGTTCTGGGACCGCGGAGGAAGTCGAGAAACTAAAGTGGGCAGAGCGGTGGGGGGCAGACACCGTCATGGATCTTTCGACGGGCGGTGATCTCGACGCGTGTCGCGACGCGATCATTCGAAACAGCAGGGTCCCGATCGGTACGGTGCCGATTTATTCGATGATCATCGGTCGAAAACTGGAGGATCTCAACGAGTCGATCGTGTTGGAGACGCTCGCTCATCAGGCAAGGCAGGGAGTCGACTACTTCACGATCCATGCCGGAGTCCTTCGGGAGCATCTTCCTTTGATTCGCAAGCGGCTCATCGGAATTGTCAGTCGCGGCGGGAGCCTCCTGGCGAAGTGGATGCTTGTGCACGACAAACAAAACTTGATGTACACCGCTTGGGAGAGCATCTGCGATGTGATGCGTGAGTACGACGTGACATTCTCGATCGGCGACGGGCTGCGCCCAGGGGGGCTCGCTGATGCGACCGATGCAGCGCAGTTGGCCGAGTTGACGACGATTGGAGAGTTGACCGAGCGCGCATGGCGCAAGGGTGTCCAAGTGATGGTGGAAGGTCCGGGGCATGTTCCATTTGACCAGATTGAATACAACATGAAGTTGCAGCGCGCGATCTGCCACGGCGCGCCTTTCTATGTGCTCGGTCCGCTCGTGACCGACATCTTTCCCGGATACGACCACATCACCAGTTGCATTGGCGCGACAGCTGCCGGATATCACGGCGCGAGCATGCTTTGCTATGTCACTCCGAAGGAACATCTTGGGCTGCCAAAGAAGGACGACGTCAAGCAGGGTTGCATCGCGTACAAGATCGCTGCGCACGCCGCGGATGTGGCGCTCGGGATTCCTGGAACGCGAGATCGCGACGATGAACTGACCAAGGCGCGAGCGGCGCTCAACTGGGAAAAGCACTTTGAACTCTCGTTTGATCCAGATACTGCTCGGGCGTATCACGATGAAGACCTTGATGTCGATACCGACTTCTGCGCGATGTGCGGTCACGATTGGTGCAGTGTTCGTATCAGCAAGGAGATCCAAGAGTTCGCAAGCGGTAAGGACGCGGATTACCAGCGCGGAAAGCCGGTGCGAAGCGACGCGTTGAGTGAAGAGCAGCAGGAGATTCTCGCAAAGCGCGGGGTTCTCTCGCCTGAGGCGATCCACCGTCTCGCTTCAAAGACGAAGGTCGCGGTTGCGGATGGCGGCGCGAAAGCGTCGTGCCATAGTGACTATGTCGACCCCGAGGAGGCGAAGCAAGTTCAGCGCGACCGGCTTGTGCGACTCAACACGGCACCCGCTCACAATGTGCCTACGCATGATTCGTTGATTTGACTTGTCCTAGGCTGGTCGATGGGCGGCGACTCGCGCTCGGTTTGCGCCGATTATCATCTTTGCGTCGTCCGAATTCGCGCCAATCATGACTGCTTCGAACCAGCAATCAACCAAGCCTCGGCCTCGATTCTTCTCGATGCCGTCGCTACTCTTTCAAGAAGAATATGTTTGGCTCGTTTTTCTGGCTGGGATGGACATCATGCTGACTTGGTTCATCCTGGAGCGCCACAATGGGCTTGAGTTGAACCCCATTGCCGAAATGGTGATCAGTGCGTGGGGGCTGTGGGGTGCGATTGGATTCAAGTTCAGCCTCGTGCTGTTTGTGATCATTGCATGCGAGTGGATTTCGAGGGACAAGGCGCACATTGGAAAGCGCCTCATCTGGTTTTCGCTCGCCGTCTCAGCGCTTCCTGTGCTCTACTCGGCAGCGCTTCTCTGCTATCACTGGATCACGCCGGTCTCGGAACAAGCGTGAGTTATTTCGGGATCGCAGCCGTCAAGACGATTGGCGCTCCACGCGTCACAAGAATGTCATCCTCAATGCGTACGCCGAGCGATTCCTCTGGAATGTAAATGCCAGGTTCGATCGTGACGATCATTCCGGGCTCGAGCGCCGTGCCTGGCTCCGCGTCGTGCACCTCGAGTCCGAGGTGGTGCCCGATTCCGTGGATGAAGTAATCCGCGAAGCCCGCTGCTGTAATGACTT
>CAYHHO010000070.1:0-15872 GCA_964356445.1 uncultured Singulisphaera sp.
CCTGCATGCATCGAAGTTCGAATTCGCGGATGAGCATCATCTCGCGCAGCCACTTGGTCGCGGTTTCAAGCGGCACCTGTGAACGAACGCTTCTCGTCGGCGCAAGTCCAACCGTTTTCGTTGTTGAGGTCGATCGTTCCAAGCCCCTAGTTATAGGCAAAAAAACGCTTCAAAGCAACCGCACTTACAGATGTGCGTCTGCGACCGTTGCAGCGACCATGCTGACTTGCTGACTTGCTGACTTGGTTCCTTGCCTACCTGTTACTGCGGCGCTGGCTTCGATGCATCGCGCGCTTCCTGCACTTGCGCGAGATGACGCTTCTCGAGATCCCCTGCAAGCCGAGCCTGAAGGAGTATCACAGCAGCCTCCAGTTGAGGATCGACTCCCGTCGTGAGGAGGTCGGTCACCAGCGGCCGAAGGTCGACTCCCATTTGACCGATCGCAGCCTCGTCGAGTCGATCGAGTTTCGCGCGTAGTTCGCCGCTCTTCTCTGCCTGAGGCGGAGTGAGTTTGACAACCATGTCTGGATTGACTCCCCAATCTTCGCTCGACGCGCGTCGGTGAACGAGGCGACCCTTGGTCTCGCCCTCGAGCGGCGGAAGAACGTAGTACTGCACCGTGACCTTGACCGCCGCCTCGCTCGCGCCGTCCTGGAGCGGCATCACAGTCTGCACGCTCCCCTTTCCGAAACTGCGATCTCCGAGAATGACAGCTGCGCCATGCGCTTGCAGGCTCCCCGAGACAATCTCGCTTGCGCTCGCACTATTGCTGTTGACAAGTACGACGAGAGGAAGTCCGTGGAGTGACGACCGATGCTTTTCGGCCACGAAGTTGTTGACCATGTTGCCGTCGCGATCCTGGACAGAGACGACAGATCCTGTCGGGACGAAGAGATTGACGAACGAAACCGCAGCCTTCAGCAGACCGCCCGGATTGCTGCGCAAGTCGAGGACGAGTCCATTCAACTTGCGTTCCTTCCTCATCTGACGGATCGCATCCATGAAGTCATCGAACGAGTCATCGTTGAATGATGTCAATCGCACGTAGCCAATTCCCACCGTGGGATCAATCCACCAGTCCCACTCTGGATTTCCTCGATCATCGAACTCTGACTTCCACCATCCGTTGACCGACCGCATCTTGATGCTCGCTCGCTTCAGGGGAAAATCGATTGGCTCTGCGACATCACTGCGCCGAATGGTGAGCGCGACAGTCGTTCCAACCTTCCCAGTGATGTGCTCGACTGCCCGACTTGTGGTCCAACCAACAGTCGGCTGCCCATCCACTGCGATGATCTTGTCGCCCGGCCTGATTCCCGCGCGCGAAGCCGGAGATCCTTCGAGCGGGTTCACAATCAGCAATTCGCGTTTTTCATCGTGCCGCAGCAGAATTCCGACGCCGACGAAGTTGCCCTGAATGCTCTGCTGGAATCGCCGAAGGTTGTCTGGCCAAATGATCTCCGAGTAGTCATCCTCGTACTCCTTTGAAAGCTGCGAGGTCGCACCTTCGCCAAACTCGCGCAGGAGGACTTCCTTCGGGAAAATGCCCAGTTGCTCATTCACAGCGAGGACATTGGTCATGACCAGTTGGTAATCGGCTGGCCCAAGGCGCTTCTTGGCGGCCTCAACTTGCTTGAGATCTCCTTGAATCGTCGACCGAAGTGCCGACACCTTGGCCGGATCCGCGAGTGCTGGGAAGTTCTCTGCCAATTGCGGTGTGTCCAGCAGGAGTTCGACCGATCCGAGCCCACCGGCAATCAGCGGCTTCCAACCTGCGTTGGTGACATGCTCACTCGCGGCTTGACGCAGAGCCATGAGGACGAGCTTGGGAGTGATTCCCCGGAGTCGTTCCTTCCAGTCATCTGCGCCAAGTTCGTTGTATTCGGACTGCTCCGCATCTGCGGCGGACAACTCCTTCCCCTCAGCAATCATGGATGCCTTGATCCGCTCGACTTGGAGCTTTCGCAGTCGGTAGTACTCGCGCGGAGCAAACTCGACGATCAACGTGACGCGGCGATTGAGTTCGTCAAACGCCGAGTCCAACTTCTTGTACTCATCGGTGTCCGCTCCATCATGCAGTGCTTTCTGCCGAAAAAGCATCTCCTGGGCGAGCAACAGGTCTCCGTCCTTGGTCGCACGATCAATCGCATCACGCGCCGCTACGTCGAGTGCAAGACCGTCGACCGAATTCAGCCATGTCTTCCAGTCCTCGATCGACATCAAGGACTTGATATTGCCCGCGTGAATCATCGCAGTGTTGACCTCGCCAGCCGCCATGGTCTTTGCGAAATCTGCTTGACGCTTGGCGAGTTCGGCAATGCGTGTCGACTCATTCTCGACCTTGTGCTGAGCGCGCTGCTCGATGAAGCGATTCATCGCAACAATCGCTTCGCTCTCGCCTAGTGGAACCGATGCGAGAAGGGACTCCACTTGGGCAGAGTCATCCGCGAGCGCTGCCTCCCACACATCGTTGCTCCACTGCGAGAGCTTCGTACGATTGCCCTCTTGGACCGCACCGGACTGCGGCTGCGCGGTGGCAATCATGGCCGCAGGTTGCAGCATGAAAGCCAAGATCCCCGCGACCGCCACAGTTGCCATCCACTTCAGTTGGTGCATTTCAATTTTCCTTCCGTCGAATTGCTGCCTCAAGATCCGCTAGTTATAGTCGTATCTGGCAGGCGCGGTTCAAGCGAACCTTGGACGAATTGGCTAAATTCTGTGCAATTGCAGTCAGCGCCGCCTTATGCCAACGATCAGACCGAGTGCTGAACCGATCCCCTGCCCCGAGTGCGGTTACGACATGCGCGGGAATACCCGGGGAGTCTGCCCAGAGTGCGGGACAGTTTTGCGTCGGGATACGAGACAACTGTCGGACCGCGAGCGAGAAAACGCCAATGCGGTGATCGACTCCCTCCTTCAGGTTCGCAAAGGGGTGTGTTGGTCGCTCGTGGTTTGGTTCGGGTGCGTCGCAGTTCCCTATGTGGGACCACTCGCATGGGTCGTTCTTGCGCTCGCCAGTTGCCTACGAGCCGTCGCACGGTGGAGGCTCGAATCGACCGGATTCCCCGATGCGTGGAAGGGCAAGGGGCTCGTCGGATCGTGGTGGCAACTCACTGTCGCAGAGACCGCCATTGCGGTCTGCTGTGGTGCCTTCACGATTGTCGTATCGCGCTCGGACATCCCACCCGCGCTCGTCTTCATGCTGCTGCTCGCCCGACTCGTGTGGTTATGCCTGTTGACGCTCAACAACCTCTGCGCCCTCCTTGTCGGGCTTGCGACGATTCAGAAGTACGGCGATGCCCCTGCTGGGAAGCACTATCAGTTCGGACCGCTCGTGCTCTTGGGGGCGCCGATTCTCTGCTTGCCGCACCTCGTGGTAGTCGCAGGCAGCAGCATCGGCAAAGCACCCGTCTGGCTTGATGTCATCGTTCAGTTTCTCTTTGTCATGGGCTGCATCTTCGGCATCACGAGCGTCTTCATGATCTATTCGATCCTTGAAACCGCGACAGACGCGATCCATCAGTCGCGCATCGTGAAGGACCCGCTGCCCGCGCGGCGACCTGTAGATGTCGGCCCAACATCGCCCACTCCCCGGCCCGCGCCTCGTGCCGCGCCCGACCCTCCACCACAAACAGATGTCGGCGACGTGATCCCATTTGCGGATGATCCGCCGTCATCGACGCACTAATCAGCCACCAACGCCGCGAAACGCGCGCTCTGCGAGATCCAGCGCGCGTCCAAGTGCGGCAGCCTTGTTGACCGTTTCTTCGAATTCCGAAGCAGGATCGCTGTCAAGGACGATCCCAGCGCCCGCTTGAAGGTGGTACTCCCAAGTCCGTGGCGATGCCGAAGACTGTGACGATGAAGGCACGGGAACAACAATCGTTCGAAGCGCGATCGCCATGTCGAGGTCGCCTGACCACCCCATCGCGCCAAGTCCACCAGCGTAAGGGCCGCGCCGAAGCGGTTCGAGTTCGTCAATGATTTGAATTGCGCGAACCTTTGGAGCACCGCTGACAGTCCCGACCGGCAGCGTGGCGCTGAGGGCATCCCACGCGTCGAACTCCGCTCGCAGCGATCCGCTGATCGTTGAGGAGAGGTGCATGACATGCGAAAACCGCTCGATTTCCATGCACTTATCCACTCGAACTGAACCAGCGTCGCAGACTCGACCGAGATCATTGCGACCAAGATCGACCAGCATCGCATGCTCTGCTCGCTCCTTTTGATCTGCCAGCAGTTCGCGTTCGAGTGCGAGATCTTCGTCTGCCGATGCCCCACGCCGACGCGTACCCGCGAGCGGTCGATTGATGACCTGAGTCCCGCGGGTTCTGCAGAGAATCTCAGGACTCGCTGCGACGAGTATGCACCCCTGCGCCTGCAAGTACACCTGATACGGGCTCGGATTGACCACGCGGAGTGCTCGATAGACATCGAATGGATCAACCACGCTCTCGCGAACGAATCGCTGGCTCAGCACGACTTGAAAGGCATCGCCCGCCGCGATGTACTCCTTCGCACTCCGCACGGACCGCTCGAACCGCTCGCGCCCAGTCGCGCTCGTTCCAGGTTCGAGTGGGCGCGCGCTCGTATCGAGATCGATCCTCCCGCTGGCAAGTTGAACCGTTGATCGCGTCAGTCGAAGTTCGAGCGAGTCGAGTGCTCGACTTCCAGCGCTTTCGATGTCGCGTTCGGAAACGTCGTTCGGAAGGATTGCACAGACCAAGAACAGCGCCTTCGTCGCGTGATCGAAGACCACCACGTCGCGGTACAGCGCGAGGTGAAGATCGGGCAGATTTCGATCATCTCGAGGAGCCGCGGAAAACGGCAATTTTCCTGGCTCGAGCCATCGCACCGCATCGAATCCGACGCAGCCAACCCAACCGCCGTGGAAGGCTTCCGGAAGGACCCCGCGGGAATCGACGCTGCCCCACGATTGCAGCGATCTCACGACCGCGAGTGGATTGGGGTGCTCCAGATGACGCTCTTGGCGCTGCCCTGCCGCGGACACTTCAATCACGGTGACATGGTTTTCCTTCGCGATCACTTCGACTGCTGGTTGTGCACCAAGCATCGAGTAGCGCCCAACTGCACCCCCCTGCTCCACGGATTCAAGAAGGAAACTCGTCGCGCTGCGCTCGTCAGGTGCGACGAGCCGCCGATATGCGAGGACCGGTGTCAATTGATCGCTGAGAATCCGACGCGAAAAGAGGACAACGGGCGGCTTCACTCTGACAAGACTAGCCAACGGCAGCGCCACGCGCGGTGCCAGCGAACACTCGCGTCACCGCCCTCTCGAAGGCGTGCACCGACGAGCATCGGCGAGCGCGATGGCGATCGCGTCAGCGACATCTGCAGGAGATGGTGGCTTTGAGAGCCCGCACTGCGATGCAACTGCAAGTTGCATCTGCCGTTTCGACGCCTGCCCGTTTCCGGCGACCGCACTCTTGATTGTGGCAGGTGCCAGTTCGGAGATCGCGACTTCTGCCCGCGCGGCAGCGAGAAGGATCACCCCCCGTGCATGCGCCATGACGATCGCCGTGCGGACATGCTTGGGATGCGCAAAGACTTGCTCCACGGCGATTCGATCTGGCTGCAGTTCAGCAATCAGTGATGCAAGATCCTCGTCGAGGTCGCGCAGTCGATTCGCGACCGTTCGCTTGGAGGAAAGTCGAAGCACTCCTGCCTCGATCAACCGTGTTCTGGCATTCGAGTCAAGTTCAATGCATCCATACCCAGTGCGCAAGAGACCTGGGTCGATCCCCAAGATCCGAAACGCGCTCGGGCGCTGCGGAATCGAGGGACCGCGGCTGCGCGCGGTGGACACCTTTGACGTCATCGCATCCCCACCGGTTCGCGACGCCCACCTGCGACATCGCTCACGATCGATCCGTCTCGAAGCCGAATGACGCGCTGCGATCGCTGCGACACTCTGTCATCGTGCGTCACGAGAACAATCGTAAGCCCGTCGGCGTGCAGCTGATCAACGATCTGCAGAATCGATTCGCCCGTCGTCGAGTCGAGATTTCCAGTTGGCTCGTCAGCCATCAGGATGGATGGATTCGACACCAACGCGCGCGCAATCGCCGTGCGCTGCTGTTGACCACCTGAAAGTTCTGACGGTCGATGCGACGCGCGGTCCGAAAGACCGACAAGTTCAATCTTGGCTTGAGCCCGTGCGCGCCGTTCACTGCGCGTCAGCCCCTGATAAAAGAGCGGCACCTCGACATTTTCTTGAACGGTCAATTCAGAGATGAGATTGAATGCCTGAAAGACAAATCCGCTCTGGCGACCACGAACTTGCGAGAGTCGCTCGTCATCGAGCGTTGCAACATCTGTGCCGTCGAGCCTGTATGCGCCCGCAGTTGGGCGATCAAGGCAGCCCAGAATATTCATCAGCGTGCTCTTGCCAGAGCCCGATGCGCCCATGATCGCGATGTACTGCCCAGCCGGAATGACCAGATCAACGCCGCGGAGTGCATCCACCATGAACGAGCCATCTGGGTGGCAATATCGCCTGCAAATCCCGATGAGTTCAGCTGCAAGTCGGTGGGGCACGGTGCGATCCTAACGACCGGATGCCCAGCGGCGGCCGATGATGAGGTTGACAGGCGTGCCTTCCGCAGGAATTCGCTCTGTCCATGCCTCCCACATCGCGGGCGCGAATTCGACTCGGTCTGGAATGACCTCTTCGAACGCGATCACCTCGTCGCCAAATGTGACAAGCCCCACGATCGATCCCGTGAAGTCGGCCACGTAGTGTTCGCCCTTGCCGAGTGAGGGTGGGTTGGCGCGTACGTGGGAACCGGCGAAGACGAATCGGTCGCACGGAAAATCGACGGCGCGCTCTCCCGACTGGACCTCCAATGGGGCACTTCGAACCCAATCGCAGAGCGACGCCTCATGATGAACTCCCTCGAGATCCCAAGTCACTCGCAAGTCGACGCCATCTCCAGTTGGAGGAACAAAGTCAAGCGTCGGTTGCCCCGCTGCGTCTGCCTCCCCTTCGGTCCACCGACCCGGAGATCCAGGGTTGATGCCGATTGCAAGAATCGCTCCGTGGATCAGTCGTGGTGCAACCTCGACAGCCAGCAGCGACTCGTGCTCGCGAGTGCCGGCCTTGCACACCAGTTGTTCGAGCCACCCGCTGCGCGCGGCGACTTGTGCGCTCACAATGACCTGCGACGCTTGAAGATCGACCCGAATTCCTGGAACCAACTGAAGAGCGTTCGGCTTCGTGCTGCTTGGGATTGACGGCGCAACTGTGCGCTCGCCTTGGCTCACCTGAACTGGATTCTCACACGAAACGAACAGAGCTACCGTCGCGATCAATGCACACTCCCATGCGAGAGGGGGCCTGCAGCACCGATGAACGCGCCAGCGAATTTCGGCTGAAATCAGCGAGATCATGAGCAATAACTCGAGAGTATGGGACAGCACTGCTCAACCAAGTCGCAAACGAGCAACAAGGTTCCGAAAACAAAAATAAAAAAAGGCCCGGCGGAGGCAAGCCTCACGCCGAGCCCTTCCGGGGGCTTGGTGATGCAAGAATATTATGAGACGATCTGCAAAAGTCAACCTCACTATCATCCAAGTTCATGCGAGGATCGAAGTCCAAGCGAGCCGCCTCGGATACGCGTCAATGAACCCGCCGCGACCTACAACGCTCTCAAGGGCTGTTCGAATTCTCGTGACGCCCGAATCCAGTCCGCCCGCGAAAGAGGGTTTTCACAACACTTTCGCTGGATACCCCTCCTCGAGCGAACTGGGCGCGTGGTTCGAAATCGAGGTTTCCGTGGCTGGAATGCCCGACCCCAGCACCGGATACCTCGCCACGCTTGCGCAACTCGACAAGAGCGTGCGAGATTCGATCGTTTTTCTGCTGAGGAATGAACTTTTCCATAAAAGCGACGGTCGGCGAGCCCGCCCCGCGGCGCTAATCCACGCCATGGCAGAAACGGTTTCGAGGTCGCTGGGGCGCCCGATCGAAACCTTGAAATGGAACCTATCCCCCTACCACATTCTGACTTGGAGCCGCACCATGCCCGCAAGCACGACCCTCTGTGCCATCTTCGAATTCGCCGCGTCGCATCGACTGAACGACCCCAACCGAAGCCCGGTCGAGAACCGGGAATTTTTTGGGAAATGCAATAAATTGAATGGGCATGGACACAACTACCGCCTTGAGGTGGGAATCGAGGTCCCTGCGCAGAGCGCATTTGGAATGGCTCAGCTCGAAGAGATTGTTGATCGCACTGTCATTGAACGATTCGACCACATGAATCTCAACATCGATTGCCCTGAATTTCATCACGTGAATCCATCGGTCGAGCACATCGCGGCAGTCTGCTTCGAGATTCTCGAAGAGCCGCTCAAGGCTGGGGGGGCGCTCCTGAAGCGTGTCAGGCTCTGGGAGACATCGAAGACTTCTGCGACAGTCGAATCCCAATAAAAGACTAACATGCCGAAATGGCAAGACTCGTCAGATTCGAAGCAGTGAAACCGATTCGCATCGAACCGCAGGAGAAGCCGATCTTCGTCTGCGCGTGCGGAATCTCGAAGAAGTTTCCTATCTGCGACGGTCACCACAAAGGGTGTTTGACCGAAGAGCCTGGCTGTACATACGAGTACGACGAAGACGGTCAGAATCCTCGCAAAGTCGAATCCGAGTGCTGAGTCTCGCGCTCGCACGGATCCCGCACCAGATCCCGCACCGATACAAGTCCCTATGTCAGGTCGTCTTCGCCGAGGAGCGTGAAGCGTTTGCGCAGCAGGATCTGCCCAGCGAGATAGCAATCATCGACGGCAAGCGCAACGCAGGGCTCGCTCGCCGCACGCATCAGCACTGGATAGACAAATCGGATGTTGAGTTCTGCGCCCAGCAGATGCAAGCAGAGTTTGGTGAGCGATTGACCATGCCCGATCTGAACCACAATGAGATCGAGTTCGCTGAATGTGTAACCACGCTTGCGCAGCAGATGCCGCGCCGCGTCAGCGTTCGAGAAGATCATTCGCACGACTGCATGATCGCTTGAATCCATCACGCTGAGCGCCGCCACGCTGACCGTGGCGTCATCCTCGAAGAGCTTGAGCAGTTCGAGCAACTTTCCGACCTTGTTGTCCAAAAACACCGCGAATTGCCGCACGGAAGGTGGGGAGTAGCCCTGTTCTGTTGGTATCGGAATTTGGCTGCTCAATGGAAGATGCTCGGAGGGCGAGTATAGCCCGCGCCATTCTGGCGAGCTCGAGTGCACAGTTACTCCCGCCAGTTCTCAAGCACCATCGCGAGGTCCCGCCCGTCCGTGGCGCAGTCACCGTCGCAGTCGCCGTCGACCGAACCCCACGTCGAGAGCACCCACGCGAGGTCGAGCGCATCGATAGCGCCATCGTGATTCACATCAGGTCCAGCGGCCTCTGCCTTCCACCCGCCCTCGAATGCCAAGTTTTCGAGATTCGCCGTGATCGTCATTTTCACACCGCGGATGTTGCTCGGAAGGGACTCGCGCGGGAGCAGCATCGTCTGCGACGAAAGGGCGCACTCATCAAGCGTGACCTCGGTCACCGCTGAAACAAGCCGACCAGCGAAAGTGCCTGCGGCGACCGATTGCGTCGTGCTGCTGCCGGAACCCACTCCGCCAAGGGTGTAGTCCGCACGCACAAGAAAGTCCCCATCGAGAAAACTCGCCAGGCCACCAGTTTCGATTGGTGCGCGCACAGGCTGCAAGAGCGTGACCTGAACATCTTGCAATGCAACCTCGAGGTGTTGACAACCGAAAATTGGCAGACAGAAGAAGTCAAACGCATAGGTTGCGTTTCCTAAGGCAAGATCCAGTACCAGTAGGTCCGCCCGTTGGCCATCGACTGCGTCCCGTTCAAATCGCACCTTCGCCGCTCCGCTCACCGATACGGTCTGCACATCGGAATCCGTGCTGCTTCCCACTGCGGCCGAGATCTCCAGAGCCACAGTGAGCGTGACCGTCGAGTCGGGGGTCACTCTCAGCGACGCGACAGTGCCATCTTGCGCTTGAGCGAAAACCGCGGTGACCCCCAGCGAAGCCATGGTCAGAGTGAAGCGAGGGAAGTTGTTCGTGAGTCGGAGAATGCGCCGCGAATTACGAATCGTCATGAACCCTCACTGCGCCCTCCGCAGGTATTGTGGTTTTCAATGACGGCAACCCACAATCGTCCGCCTACTTTCTGCGAGAAATTCTTGAATTTTTTGTGGGCGTTTTTGGCTGCGACCTTGGTGGTCGGACCAAGTGCCCCCGCTTCCCCGCAGGCACAGGCGAATTCGGCTGCGGACCGCGCTCTCGAGGCGTTGGCAGGCGAGTATCAGCGGTGGCGCGATTTCTCCTTCCCGGAAGGAGCAATCAGGCGCGGTCGCCCAACTGCGGCTGACCGGATCACCGAGCCCGGCATGCGCGGGGCGCTGAACCGACACAACGACATTGGCACATTGCTTGAACAGATTCAGGCGATCGACCGATCACACCTTGGTCCATCCAACCAACTTGACTATGACCTTCTTCGCCGAGAGTTGCAGACTGATTTCGATTCGTTTCGATTCAAGCGGTGGATGATGCCCGTCGGTCAGCGCGGTGGTCCGCAGCAAGATCTCCCCCAGTTTGCAGAAGGGGTTCCGTTTCGCGAGGCGGCTGACTGGAGGAACTATGTCAAGCGAATGACACGACTTGGATCGGCGGTCCGAGACACCCAAGCGATGATGGTCGAAGCACTCACGGATGGAATCGTGCCTCCAGCCGCTGTGCTCGAAGGCGTGACCGTGCAGTTCGAGGCTGTGCTCCGCGGAAACCTCGATGAGATCGAACTTCCCCTTGATCGGATGCCTGATTCAATCTCTGGCGAAGAACAGGCGGAGCTGCGATCGATGGCACGTGAGGCGAAACTCGATGCGCTCTTGGCTCTTGGCGAGATGCTCGTCTGGCTGAAAGAGCAGTACATCCCAAAGGGGCTCGCATCGAACAGCGCGAAGGACC
Source organism: uncultured Singulisphaera sp. (assembly GCA_964356445.1). Taxonomy (GTDB): domain Bacteria; phylum Planctomycetota; class Phycisphaerae; order Phycisphaerales; family SM1A02; genus F1-60-MAGs104. The sequence continues at coordinate 10,998 of CAYHHO010000070.1, forward strand.
AGTACCTCGGAATTGAGTTTTACGCTTTCGAGTTGAAGCGATTCACCACGACGGACCTGACGGCCACGCAGATCCATGCCACCGGCCTCGCAGAAGTCGCGCGCATTCGCACTGAAATGCTGGAGGTCATTGCCCGCACGGACTGGTTCAAAGCAGATCCGAAGCGCGCCGAGCTCTCGCCGGACGCGCGACTCGAGCAGTTCATCGCGTACCTGCGCACCGACCCGCGCTTCTATCACGCCACCGCAGAAGAGTTGTTGGGTGGGTACCGGGAAATCTGCAAGCGCATCGACGCGAAACTTCCGGAGTACTTCGGCGTGCTTCCTCGACTTCCCTACGGCGTGCGGGAAATCCCGCGCTTCATGGCTCCCTCGCAGACCACGGCGTACTACCAGTTCGGCAGCATGAAGGCGGGGCTTCCTGGATGGTTCTATGCAAACACCTTTGCGCTCGACCAGCGACCCAAATATGAGATGGTTCCTCTCTCTCTTCACGAGGCTGTCCCGGGGCACCACTTGCAGATTTCAATCGCCAACGAAATGGAGGGACTGCAGGAGTTTCGCCGCGATGTGGACGCAACTGCATTCGTCGAGGGTTGGGCGCTCTACGCTGAACGGCTCGGGACTCCGATGGGGCTCTACGAAGATCCCTACGACGACTTTGGTCGACTGCTCTACGAAATGTGGCGAGCATGCCGCCTCGTCGTCGACCCAGGAATGCACGCTTTCGGCATGAGTCGCGCCGACGCGATCTCATTCATGGAGCACAACACAGCGCTCTCAAGGCTGAACATCGAACGGGAGATCGATCGATACATCGGTTGGCCGGGACAGGCATGCGGGTACAAGATCGGCGAGATCGAGATTCGAAGCATCCGCGCAGCCTGCGAGGCGCGGCTTGGGGCGCGATTTGATCTTCGCGCCTTCCATGACCACCTGCTCGGATCTGGTCCGCTTCCGCTCGATGTGCTCAGGCAGAGGATGTCGCAGTGGCGTGCTGAGGTTTCAGCGTCAAGCGCGCTACTGCAGGAAGGGATTGCTCCGCCGCTCACGACCGATGGTCGTTGAGGGGCCGTGCCCTGGATGGACGACAAAGTCGTCGGGCAACGCCATCAATTTGGTGCGCAGTGACGCATCGAGTGCCGCTGGGTCGCTCGTCGGGAAATCAGAGCGACCGATGCTCCCCTGAAAAAGCGTGTCGCCGGCAATCACGACCTTTGCATCATCGCAAACGAAACTCACCGAGCCAGGGCTGTGTCCGGGCGTATGCAGCACTCGCCAGCGCGATGCTCCAAGTGAAAGTTCGTCGCCCTCGCGCAGCGAATGGGTCGGCGCCCGCACCGAAACTGGCGGGACCTCCGCGAAAGCCGAGAGATTCAACTGCGGATCCCCGAACCAGTCATGTTCGAGCGGGTGCGCGTAGATCGGCAGCGGTGGCGCTCGACCGCTTTCCACCGCCCGAACCACCGCCTCGAGACCCATGATGTGATCGAGATGCGCATGTGTGAACAAGATGGCCTCGACCGAGATGCCGTGCTCACCCACCGCGTCGATCAATGGCTTTGGATTGTCGCCAGGATCGATGATCCAACCAGGGCGCGACCCTTCTCCCTCCATCCAAATGAGCCACGCATTCGTCTGCCACGCTCCGAGTGGAAAGCCCTTGATGCGGAGTTTCGCCATGTCGAGAACATAGACGCTAACCTTGACCGCATGTTGAAGCGTCGCATCGATGAGATCGAGCCTGCCGTCTTGGACATGCCAGATATTCAGGGAGTCACGATGCGCATGGTGATCGGTCGCAAGGATGGAGCTCCCAACTTTGCGATGCGCCATTACACGGTGACCCCTGGTGGGCACACGCCGCGGCACCAACACAACTACGAACATGAAGTGATCATCACGAATGGACAAGCTCGCGTCGAGTTCGACGGCGCATTCCACGAGTGCCGCGCAGGCGACATCCTGATGATCGACCCCAACAAGTTGCATCAGTTTGTGAACACGGGCACGGTGGATCTCACATTCATCTGCCTCGTTCCGGTGACTTTCGACTGCGGAAAGCCAACTCCTGGAAGCTGAGTCCCGTCCCATGCGACTCTCAGAGAATCCTCTCTTTGCCTCTCGAACGAGACGCGACCTCTGCGGCATTGGCGGCCTGCTCGCGTGCGCACTTGTTGCAGGTTGCGACACGATCGGTTCGGACTTCAAGTCAATGGGAGAAGTGATCGCACCGCCATCGCCACAGGAAGCAGCCCAGTGGGCGGTCGACACCACCGATACAGAAAACATGCGCCGCGGCATCGTGCTCCTGGGGACTTCTTCGTTTGGCGGAGTCGATGCGTACGTGCAGCTCTATCGCTTCTATGTCAAAGACATGAAGGATCCGCTCGTCCAGGCCGCAGCGATCTCTGCTCTCTCTCGATTTGGGCAACCCGAAGATGCAGTCTTGATCGCCGAGCGGCTCGTGAGTCCATTTCCACATGTTCGCCTTGCAGCAGCGCTTGGGCTCCAGCGCATTCACAATCCGATCGTCGCAGAAATGATGTGGCGAAAGATGCAAGATGAAAGCGAGGCCCAAGAGACTCGCGTCGAGCTTGCAGTCGGACTGGGGCAGTATCCGCAGGATGCCTCATTCCAAGCGCTCGTGACAGCCCTTGATCACACCGAACTCACTGTCAATCTCGCGGCGCTCGACAGCCTTCGAATGATGACCGGTCAAGACTTTGGAATCGACCGAATGCGATGGCTCGGTTGGTACACAACCGCGCCAGTCGGGCAACGTTTCGTCGCGCAGAATGTTTATCTCTTTCCAACCTATCAGCGTCACAGAGGATTCTGGGACTACGTTGTCTTCTGGGATATCCCCAAGTGGCAGCAGCCTGGACTGCCCACTGGCATCGCAGATAGTGGCGCAAGGAAAACATACGAGAGCCCTGCAGGCGTGACGCCATCGGCGGCGCCCACGCCCGCACCGACTCCGAGCGGCTTGTGAGTAGCGACGAGCGCCGGATATTTGCGACCGCGGTCACACCCGACGATCCCCCCGATGTCGTGCTTGCGGTCGAAGAGGCCGAACTCGCGCTCGACGGAACAATCCGCAGTGGAAAGCTCGCGGGAAGGTCGATGTGGAACGCGATCTGGTTTCTCGCAGTTCCCGTGCTGCTTCAACAGATGGTCGCTGCATGCGTCGGGCTCGTCGACAAGATCATCGCTGGAAGTCTTCCAGAGTCGACGGTTGTCCCCGCGCTCGATGGCATCGGCATCGGTTCGTATGTCGCATGGTTCATCGGGATAGCGCTCGCAGGACTCGGAGTCGGTGCCCAAGCGATCATTGCCCGAGCGATGGGCGCGGGGAAAATTCACGAGAGCGAAGAGGCGTGTGGGCAGGCGATCACACTCAGTTTGGTCTGGGGGGCGCTCGTTGGCGCGGTTCTCTGGTTCGCGGTCGTGCCGCTCGCAGACATCGCTGGGCTTCACGGCAAGAGCGCAGAGTTTTGCATTCACTTCGTTCGGATTCTCGCCGTCGTGATGCCTGCAACGGGGGTGATGACGGTCGGATCGATGTGCCTCCACGGTGCGGGCGAGACATGGACTCCCGCGTGGATCGCCGTCGCCGTGAATGTCGTCAACATCATTTTCTCGTGGCTGCTCTCGGGCGCCCAGTACGACGCAGCTGGCTTTGTCATCCCCAACCTTCTTGGCATCGACGGCGCGAGGTGGGGAGTGACGGGAATTGCAGCTGGAACGTCAATCTCATACGTTGTTGGAGCGCTTCTCACGGTGCGGGCGCTCCACAAAGGAACACGCGACTTCAACCCCAAGCCTCGACACTTGCGACCGAGCAGGGAAACGACTTGGCGCATCGCGCGCATCGGCGTACCCAACTTCGCAGAGGGAATCGCCCTCTGGGCAGTCAATCTCTTCGTGATGTTCTTCATCGGCATGATCGCGCAGAAGCGGGCGGCAGAGGGGCTCGCGGACGGCGGCTTGATCGGCGCTCACATGATCGCCGTGCAGTGGGAATCATTCTCGTTCCTGCCAGGCTTTGCGATGGGAATCGCAGCGGGTGCGCTCGCGGGGCAATACATCGGCGCCGGAAATGTCCCGCAAGCTCGCCGCGCGATCTGGGCATGCACGCTCGTTGGGTGCGCGATCATGGGTGCGCTCGGAATCGTGTTCATGGTGGCCGGTGAACCACTCACGCGAGTCATCAGTCGGGAAGAGATCCACCTGCGCGAAGTCCCGCCGATTTTGTTCACCTGCGGGATCATCCAAGTCTTCTTCGCGCTCGCGATGGTGATTCGAAATGGACTTCGAGGGGTCGGCGACACGACCGCGTGCCTTGCCATCACCGTCGTCAGCAGTTACTTCATCCGACTGCCACTCGCGTGGGTCCTTGGCGTCTGGATGGACATGGGGCTACTGGGGATCTGGATCGCTCTCTGCGGAGAATTGGTTGTCCGCGGACTTCTCTTCCTCGCTCGATTCCGGTCCCGTGGATGGGAGCAACTGCGGGTCTGACTCCGTCGCGTCGGGTTGGACTATTGTTCCAGGCGCAGCAGCAGGTGGCGCTGGTGTCATGGACGCATTCGAAAGGTAAATCGTTCCGGTGATCAACCCAAGAACGAGCAAGATCAGGGAGACCGCCGGCACGAGCACGGCAGCACACGCGCGAACGATCGAAGTCCTGTGAAGCACCGCGAGCGCGTGGATCATCGCAACGGACATCCAGACCCAACTGACCGCAGCGACATAAGCACCGCAGCAGGGCACGGCGCTCAGCGCGAATGGCCCTGTTGAGTAGAGAGTCGCACAGAGAGTCTGGCTCACTGGTCGTTTCGCTGCGCCAAGCAGTCGCAGAAGGAAATGCGCG
>CAYHHO010000071.1:0-15834 GCA_964356445.1 uncultured Singulisphaera sp.
AAAATCATGAACAACGTCGACGACGGCATCGAGATCTGGGGCGGAACAGTCGACTTGAAGTACTTCACGATTTGGAATGTCGGAGACGATTCGTTTGACATCGATCAAGGATGGCGTGGTCGTGCACAGTTCGGACTCATCGTGTCTGGATACTCAATCCCAGGCGCTGCGTCTGGATCTGGTTTCTGCGATTCAGCAGTGGAGATGGACGGGGCTGAGAAGTCGGATGCACAGCCTGTGACGACGACGAGTCTCTACAACCTGACGCTGATCGGCCAGCCGCTCAGCGGCAAGCATGCGACCAAGTTCCGTGACAATGCACGAGCCCAGTTCAACAATTGCATCTTCATGGACACTGGCGCGAAGATCATTTCGCCCGACAATACCGACGGCGAAGCGAACGGCGGCCAGACCGGATACGGCTACAACGGAACGCTCTCATGGGCGAACACTTGGACCACGGACTACAACGTGTACTCCACGGTCAACCCATTCGCCAACCCAGCGACTGCGTACACCGCCCAGCAGGGTGGCAAGTTGATCCAGTTCACCGATAGCGTCTTCTACAACAATGTGAATGCGGCCGCATACACAGAGGCCAATCTCCGGAGCGTCTTTGCTGCAACGAACAACAATGTTCAGTCAGCTGCAGGTTCGTCTCCGATCGCCGCGATTACCCGTGGCGCGAATGTCATCTCTGGAACGATCGTGGTTCAGCCGGTGATCAGCCTCGACCCACGGGCAACGAACGCCGCTGTCACAAGCGTCAGCGCTGCACCGAGCGATGGCTTCTTCGCACAGGCTCAGTATCGCGGCGCGTTCGGACCGAATGAGAACTGGCTCTGCGGATGGACCGCGGCTGATGCCTTTGGCTTCAGCGTCGCACCTCCAGGTGGATGCGGCTCGAACTGCCCCACCGATCAGAATGGCGACGGCCTCGTGAATGGTGCGGATCTTTCAGCAATCCTCAGCAACTGGGGTGGCGCTGGAAGCACCGACATCAACGGCGACGGCAGCACGGACGGCGCCGACCTTGCCGCAATCTTGAGCGGCTGGGGTAACTGCATCTAAGAGAAAATCGGATCACTCCGATAGTTCGACAATCCATTTGTACAGGAATCGTCTGGTGGTTGAGAGACTTTTTCACCACCAGACGATTCTTGCTTCGGATGAACACCGATTTGGTTCAGGAATTGAGAAGGAGACACGATGGGATTCGCACCAAAGATCGTCCAAACATCAGTCGCCATCATCGCTGCGGCAGTCATAGGTTCACCTCCAAGCCTTGCGCTCCCGCAAGTCTCGACTGCAGCGGATGAACGCGGCGCCCTGATCGCGACGGCGTTTCAAATCGCATCGCGCATCCCTGCAAATCCTCATGCGCGTGACCGCGCGAAGATGCAGGAACTCGTTGCGCAGACCTGCATTGACCTGTCGCTGCTCGACGAAGCGGCGACGTACGCGAAACAGATCCAAGATTGGCGGCGCGGTGAGGCACTCGCGCTGATCGGGCAACAATGGGCCAAGAAAGGCGACGCAGTCCGTGCACTGGAATTCGCAGAAGCGGCAAAGCTCGTTGCCGCGGGAGAACAAGACTGGAAGCGCGAGCGCGTCTCGCTCGAGGTTTCACGGATTTACGTTCGACTCGGCAAGGATTCGCAGGCCTACACGCTTATGACAAGCGGATCGCCTGCGGCGCTCGGAGCGCTCGAAGTCGCGCGGACAGAGTCGATGCCGACAGCCCAGCTGGACGCGACGGCAGATCTCTTCGACAAGGCGATCGCCACTCGGAACTTTGATCTCGCGCGCGGCGCTGTCGACGGCTACATCGTGTGGCTCGGCCGCGTCGTAGACGATGAGCCCAGACGAACTCGCGCGCTTGCAGCGCTCAACTCGGGAATTCCTGGCCTGCCATTCGACTTGCAAGTCACCAGCACTCTGGATGTCGCAAAGACGTTGTATGCACGCGGGCAGTTGGACCTTGCAACAACCCAATTCAAGCGCGCTCAGGAGTGTTTCTCGCAGGCGACGTTTCTTCCGGAGGACGCCGCGCCACTGGGAGTCGTCGTCGCTCGAACTCGCTTTGCAATGGGCGACCGCGAGGTGGCGGCAAGCGATTTGCAGCGCCTGTTCGCTGACTTCGAGTCTCATCAGAACCAAATCGTTGATATGAGACAAGCCCGCTCGTTGCGCAGCCTGGCAGAGGCATTTGCAGAGTTTGGGATGACAGCAGAAGCGAGCGACTGCTACACGAAGGCGCTCGAGGCTGGCCTTGGCAATCCAAACTCACGCCCACGCGCCGAAGATCTTTGCGCGACTTGCCTCTCGATGGCACGCGCTTCATTCCAGCCCTCAGCAACGCTCTTGGCTCGGATCGAGAGCATCAAGGCGGGCTTGTCGGATCCATGGTGATCGGCGAGTGCACTGGACCGCACAGAACTTCGCTGCAGCCACACTTGTCTGCATAGTCTCAAGCGCTGCAGTTGCACAGGCACCGGCAACGGGGTCACTCCGCGGCGTGATCTACGACAAAGAGTTTGAGACTCCGGTTGCAAACGCTTCTATCGAGGTACTTGGTACTCGTTCGCGCGTGACCGCCAACGACGGGGGGGCATATCTCATACCCAACCTCCCAACTGGAACGTACACGCTCGTCTTCACGAAGGATGGCTACCTTCGAGAAGTGAAGTCGAATGTGCTTGTCGGAGCAGGTCAACTTCTCGATCTCGACATCTACATGGCGAGCGAGTTTGAGGAGATGGATGAGTTCGTCGTCCAAGATGTCGAACTCGAAACGGAAATCACTGTTGCGCCAGAGATCGCGCCGATAGAGCTCGAGGCGTTGACATTCACGCCGACGCTCGAGCTGCAACTTCGCCTCGAAAGTCCACAGATGCTTGACTCCGTGGGCATCGAGGTAATCAATCGGTCAGGCGCCGCGGATGCTGCAGCAGCATTGCTTCTCGTACCTGGCGCAACCCTGCAGGACGGAAAGTATGCCGTCATTCGAGGGCTTCCCGATCGATATGTGAGCACGCTGCTCGACGGCGTTCGGCTCCCGAGTGCTGACCCAGACAAACGCGCAGTGAAACTGGATCAGTTTCCTGCCGCCATTATCAAGAGCATTGACATCAGCAAGACATTCACGCCGGATCAGCAGGGCGACTCCTCCGGAGGCGCGGTCAACATTGTGCTCAAGGACATTCCCGAGGAAGGGTTCTTCCAGTTCAGGTCGCAGATTGGCGGCAACTCGCAGGTGAAGAACGGAAGTTTCCTCACCTATCCGGGCGCTCAAATGGACTACTTCGGCGGCAATAGTGTGCTCGCGACACACCCCGAAATCGAAGGTGAATCCTGGCATCAGAATCCAACTGGAACGACCACCGGCGATGCGCCGCTGATCTACAAGTGGTCGGTGGCCGCTGGTGACACGTGGGAGTTCGACGAAGGAGTGAAGTTCGGTGCATTCGGAAACTTCTTCTACAACCAGGATGCCTCGTACTTCGACAACGGAATCGAAAACTCGATGATCCAAGAGGGTGTCGGCACGACGCTTGTCCCTGAGCAGTTTCAGGGAAGTGGTGGAGTCGGCGATCCATTCAAGACCCAGTTGCTCGATGTGACCCAAGGCACGACCTCCATCCAGTGGGGAGGCATGACGGTCCTCGGGTTCGAGACCGACGACCTCAAGATCGGCACGAAGTTTCTCTACACGCTGTTGTCCGAGAACCAATCGGTGCTTGCGATCGATACGCGGGGCAAGGATTACTACTTTCCAAACTATGACGTCAATGATCCCGCGAGCCCCGGCAACCAGATTCTCACTGGCGCGATCGACACCGCGCCGTGGAATCGACTGGAGACACTTGACTACAGCCAGATGGCGACGCAGTCATTCATCTTCAACGGCGAATACACATTCAACTTCCTCGGACCTGATGATCCTGACCTTGAATTGCACGCACCTGTCATCGACTGGCGATTGTCGCTGAGTAGTGCGAGCGAAAACCAACCAGATCAGACTCAGTTCGGCGCTGTGTGGAAGCCCAACGCAGAACTCGTCCCCGGATTCAACATCCCCCAGCACTGGGAGATGTACCCGCCAAGCGAGAACATCAATCTCGGTTGGGTGCAGCACATCAATTATTACAACGAAGAGGAGAGCCAGCAGGGCGCGATCAATCTCAAGATCCCGTTCATGCAGTGGAACGAGCGTGAGGGATACGTCAAGGCTGGCGGATTCGTCGATCGTGTTGACCGCACATACACACAAGCAACCTTTAGTAACTCCGGAGGCGGTCCCGGTCCCCCGCCACAGGACACTGAGTTTGCAGGTTCCTTCACCGATCCGTGGAGTGCTGTGTTCCCCTCGCAGATTCATGGGATCCATGAATCGACGTACGACATTTCCTACAACGGAAGCCAGGACATCGACGCCTACTACGGCATGGTGGACTTGCCGATCAATGAAACCATGAACATCGTCACTGGCGTGCGGTTCGAACAGACCACGATGACAACAACCGTGATCCCCGATGTCGATGCAACGTGGATCGACATCGCCAACAACGGGCAGACTCCGATCGCTTTCGACCCAGCAGAGGCAAATCTCTACAACGCAGCTTTTTCCGTCAATAGTGTCCTGCCCATGATCGGGTTCAACTGGAGCCTCAGCGACGAACTGGTGCTGCGACTCGCGTTCGCTCAGACGATTGCACGCCCGAACTTCTTCGAACTCGTCCCGGTCCAACAATTCGACTATCTCGGCGGCCCCATTTTTATCGGCAATCCAAGCCTCACGATGAGCTCGTTGAACAACTACGACATTCGGGCGGATTGGACCCCCTTCGAAGATTGGCTCGTCTCTGGATCCATCTTCTATAAGGAGATCGACGACCCCATTCAGTACGTCCAGCGGTTCGCTGCATTCGAATACACGACCGCGGTCAACCTTCCGAGTGGTTGGCTGGCGGGGCTCGAACTTGAGACGAGGATGACGCTCGATCCAATTTTCGGCGAAGAGTTCGAGGGGCTTGCAGTTGGGGCCAATGCGACCTTCATGACTTCAGAGGTCGACCTCTCCCAATACGACATCGACCAATTCGCCATCTACGGCTCGAATGAGACGACGCAGCCGATGACGGCGACCCCGAATTACCTGCTCAATCTCAACGCGACATACGACTACGAGCCATGGGGAACCCAGGTTGGACTCTTCTACAATTTGCAGGGCGAGTCGCTCATCAGCGGCGCATCGGCGTACACGGTCGAACTTGTGCCTGCGATCTACCAACTCTCGTATGGCACTCTCAATTTCACAGCGAGCCAAGAGATCATTGAGGGGCTTCGACTTTCGTTCGCGCTGAAGAACATCCTCAACCCAGAGATTCAGACGCAGTACCGCACGAATGAAGGCGTCACCGGGCTCCAGTCTTCGTACACGGCAGGCATCGACTACTCGTTTGGGATCAGTTATCAAATCAATTTCTAGTTCGCGCAGACACCAGGAGAAGCAACAGATGATGAATTCAATACGACACAGACTCCGCACCTCACGCCGCATGGCTCGTACGCTTGCAAGCGCCAACATGGCGACGGTGGTTGCTTGCGCCTTGATCTTCGCCTCGTGCAAGTCGAAGCCCGTCTCGCCGCCAGTCGCGCTGACGCCCGTCGTCGCTCCAGTGCAGACAGAGGTCGTGAAGGTGGTTGATCACTCCATGACGCCCGAGGAATTCGTGAAAGCAGTTGCGAACTCCGATCGATTCCAGATCCAGCTCGCCAAGATCGTTCTTTCCTCAACCTCGCCAGAGACCGTGCAGGACTTCGCGCTTCGGATGAAGGCCAACCACACCGCGATCGAATTGCTTGTCGTGAAGCTTGCGGCGGCGCAAGCGATCCCGCTTGACACCACCCTCAGCGCCGAGGATCAGTCGAAGATCGCGGAACTCTCCGCGCTTTCTGGCGATGCGCTCGCCGAGGCGTACATGGCACTCATGGCAGAGAGAAATCCCAAGACACTCGCGATGTATCGATGGCAGTACGACAATTGCTCCAATCCTGAGATCAAGTCCTTCGCGATGCAGACGATGCCGATCATTGGCACGCATGCCAGGCTCGCAGAACAACTGAATGCGATCGTCAATAAGGAATCGATTCGACTCGCGGCTGAACTCAAAGCCGCGCAAGTGAAGGCTGCAGAAGAGGCAAAGGCGCTCGCAGCAGCGACTCAGTTACTCGAGGCACAGAAGGCGAGTTCGAAGAAGAGTCGATCGAAGAAAGCGGCCACCCCGCCGCCGGATGTTTCACCGTGATGGGCTGAACTGAGACTCGCGCGCGCTGCGAATGGCCGGCGCGTCAATCAAAGTCTCTCGTTACTACTGCGCGTCCTCTTCAGCTTCTTCTTCGACTGTCTCCAGCGTGACCGCCCACGTCGGATAGGGCGCGCCTGCTCCCTTCGCCGCGTGCCAGAGGATTCGGTTGAGCACATCCTCTGGGCACTGATCCAGTTTCTCGAGTGGAAGTCGCGCCGATGCCAGCGCGTTCTCTCGCAGCAGCGAATCATTGATCGCTTTGGGATCCGGGTTCATCTGATCCAGGGGCACCCGATTCTGCAGCGCGACATATGGCGTCATGTCTGCGACTTCCGTGAAGCAATCGAACATCGGCGTCGCCGTCGCGTCAAACTGGTTCATTGGCGGCAAGCCGAGCATCAGTTCCATCGTGCGAAGAATGCTCGTATGGTTGTACTGCGTGCTGACGACTGCGCCACGCTTCGCATATGGGCTGACCACGAACGCAGTCGTGCGATATCCGCTGACGTGATCCCAGCCATTCTGTGGATCATCTTCGATGGCGAAGACGCATGTGTCCTTCCAGAACGAACTTCGACTGAGCGCCTCGATGATCTGCCCGAACGCGAGGTCGTTGTCTGCGACTTGCGCCGCTGGAGTCGGCCTGCCCGCGCTCGTCCCACTGGTGTGATCATTCGGAAGGCACATGACGATCATGTTGGGCATCACGCCAGCCTTTTCCCACTCGGCAAGTTCTGCAATGAACGCGCGAGCACGCCAAACATCTGGAATGTCCATGTCCCAACCGGGCACTGTCAAACTGAGATAGGGTCGGATGGACTCGATGGTCGGTTCGTTCTCGACGATGATTGAGCCGTCAGCATTTCGAAAGGCGTCGATGCAATCTTGCGCTCGAATCTTTGTGGTGCGCTTGGGATCTGCCCAGCGTTTGGTTGTGTCTGAAAACTCTCCATAGATGCGAAGTGACTTGCCGTGTGCGAGGGCGTTGTCCCAAATGAATCCTGTAGGCGAATACGCCAACGCGTCCGCTCCGTCGACGCCGAAGCCATCGGGGTAACTGCGCGGAAATCCTGCAAACGATCGCTCGACATAGTCGGTGGTCATGCCCGTATCAGTCCACTGGTGACCGTCGGCGCTCAGGATTCCCGAGCAATACGTGTTGTCGAGCAGCACAAAGTCGCGGACGATCTTGTGAAGGTTGGGGGTGACCTTCTCGCCGTACACACACAGCGAAGCGTCACCGTTGCCCTCCGCGATGTCACCAAAGACTTGGTCGTAGGTGCGGTTCTCCTTGACGATGTACACGACATGATTGATGAGGCTTGGCTCGCCTGCGCGTTCTGGCACCACTCGGGCAGGCTGATCTGAACGCGCTGGCAAGCGAGCTTGCGCCAGCAACCCGTATCGCATGTTGTCGAGTGTGGTTTGTGACAGCGCAGGCAGTTCTTCTGACGTCGGCATCCCAACGATCGACAGCGTGCCGAAATACTGGCGCGACCGCAATTCAACTTTTTCACCCGGCTTGAAGTGCTTCGTCGAACCAATACCTTTGATGTTGGCAACGAAGAGGGTGGTTCGATCTGCGGTCTGCGCAACTGTGATCGCTCCCGGGAACCACCCCACCGGGATGAGCCCCTCAAGTTTCGAGTGCCCGGGTTCGAACTCGAAGATCGCAACTGCGTTCTGGCTTCCATTGCAAACGAAAAGTTTCTCGCCTGACTTGTCGAAGGCGAGCGCCGTCGGCTGCGCGCCAAACAAGTCTGCAGGATTCTGCCGAGCCCAAATCGTCTCGACGACCGCGTTCGTGCTGGCATCGATCACGCTCAGCGTGTCCGCACCAGTGTTGGCAACGACGACCCACTTGCGATCGGGCGACACAGCGATCGCGCTCGCATGAATGCCGGTGAGGATCTCACTCGTCACAGCGGCACCAGCGAGATCAATCACGCTGACCGACCCCTCACTTGCGATGTGCCGAACTGCGTCGACTCGCACCACCGTGCCGCGTCCCGCTGGTCCTGTGAGCGATGACGCATCGGGACGGCGTCCACCCCAGTTGCTCACGAATGCCTTGTTGCCTACGAGCGCAACATCGAAAGGCGCTACGCCGACATTCCACGACCGAACGACGCGACCGTCCTTCGTGTCGATCTCAAACAGTTGGTTCGAGAGATTCCCGCACACGTACAACTTCGCGCCATCTGCACAAACCGCAATGCCCGCAGGGATTTCCTCTTCGCGCCGCGGGGCATCTGCATGCGGCAGCGCGATCGAAAATCCACCCGCAATCTCGCCAGCAGGAGTCACCGTGAAGACCTTGATACTTCCGTTGACATTCGAAAGGTAAATGCGCGATCCGTCTGGCGAAAACACGAGGCCTGTGTAACTGACCTGACCTTCTTTGTCGGGGCTGAGGAATCGCGGAGATGATGTGCCGGGAGCTTTCGCGTGCTCTTTGTCCGACGGCAGTGCAACGCGTTGCTTGATCGCTCCAGTTGCGGGATCGACCACAACCAGTTCGTGCGTCTTTCCCGCCGTCACAAGGATCGACCCATCTGGACTCAGCGCAAGGACTTGCGGGCGCATCTCGGGCAGTTCAACTTGAATCCCTGCAGGCGTCAGCCGTTGATTCGCTGGGGTGTAGTAGTGATTCTCGCCGATCTTGCCTACGACGGCCGTTGTCGAAGTGGAAGGCGCAGGAGGAGTCGCGCTTGGCGCTTGTGCGTAGCCCGAGGCGGCCATGATGATCAACGTGAGAAGGGCACTTAATCGCATAACTGGCAAGCCTATCTCGATTGCGCGCTATCCCATCCCCGACTAACCTGCGGGCGTTCTCGGGTTCGGAAACAACTTTTCTGGAGGCATCATGAATATCTCTCTTCGTGTCGCGGGTTCCTTCGTTCTATCTGTCGCTGGGTTTATTGCGGTGCACTCGCACGCGCAAGCTCCGGCCGACGCGCAACCAAAGGGACCGCTCGAAGCACTCGTAGCCACGCACTGGTATGTCGGCATCGACGCCGGCATGTCGATCGTGCCGAATATCAACATCAAGGACATCGCGCCAACCGGGAGCACCTTTGGGAGCACGGGCGTCACCATCAAGACCGATGTCGGGGTATCGACCGACTTTCTGGTTGGATACAAAGTGACCGACTGGTTTGCCGTCGAAGCCAGGTCGGCTGGATCCAAAATGACTTCAAGGGGTTCGCGTCTGGAGTAATCACAGATGGGTTCGCTTCGGCCGCGCTCATGGGAGGAAGCGGCGATATCACGCAGATCCCAGTCTTCGTCAACGCGATGTTCGACTTCGAACTGATGCCAACATCAAGTGTGACCCATCACGGCGCGCTCGGCCTTCAGTTGGGCGCAGGGGTCGGAGTCGTGAATGTCGGCGCGGACCTCTCGAACATCGCGACGGATGATCCAGGTTTAGTGGGGGCGACCGCCGCGATCAACGGCAACGACTGGGTGATCGGTTTTCAGGCATCAGTCGGTCTGAGCTATCAGTTCGCTCAAAACTTCGACATCGGCATCCGGTATCGGTTCATGGTCGTGGGAGAAGCAGATTTTGGTGTTGCGACATTTACTGGTGCCCCAGTACCGCTCGTCGGCACCTCCTCGCTCAAGGCCGAATCGATCATGACGAATTCCATCCTCGCGTCGTTCACGCTTCGATTCTGATTCACTTCGACCGAGATCTCGACACCGTCGCAGGATCGGTCATCACTGATGCCGCGCAGTTGTGCCCTGCTGCGCCGATGACCGATCCAGCGGGGTGGCATCCTGCACTGCATGAGTAGAGTCCCTCGATGCCAGTCGCGTATGGCATGCGGCGATCGAATCCGAATGTGTTGTCGACATGGTGGATGTGACCGTAACGAATTCCGATGTCTTGCTCGATGCGCTTGGGGGTCAGGACATAGGTGTCGACGACGAGATCCTTGAAGCCCGGGCAGAACTGTTCTGCGATGCCGAAGATGTGATCGACATACTTCGCCTCTTCGCGCTCCCACGAACTTCCCGCAATGTCGTATGGAACCCACTGGATGAAGAACGCTGAGTTGTGATGGCCTTCCGCGTCGCGCAGCGACGGATCCACCTGCGTGTGGATGTACCACTCGATCGTTGGTGACGGCGCGAGTTCGCCGCGCATGACCTGATCAAACCCCGCCTTGATCTGCGCGATGGGATTGGCGCCCTGAGGCAACAAGTGCATCGTGCCGTTGTGTTGACCACGATCGTGTGGCAGGCAGCGAAACTTCGGCAAGTCACGCAGAGCCATGTTGATCTTCATCGTTGTTCCCATGCGTTTGAAATCATCCAGCTTGGCGTTGAGACTCGGCGCGAGTGCGCTCTCCCCCACCATCTCGCGCAGTCGAAATGGGTCTGCGTTCACGATGATGGTCGAGGCAGAAATCTCGCGTCCGTCGCTCAACAGCACACCGGTCGCGCGACCACCTCTCGTTGTGATCCGATCGACCTTGGCGCTCGTCATGATCTGCGCGCCGCTCGCCTGCGCAGCCCGCGCAAACGCATTGGCGACCGCACCCATTCCCCCCTTGGCGACCATCCATGTGCCGTCGGCACCGGGAAGCCTGCACATGTTGTGGACGAGAAAGTTCATGCCAGTCCCCAGAGTTCCGAATGACCCACTGAGCCCCGAAAATCCATCCGTCACCGCGTACATCGCCACAAGCATCTCGCTCTTGAACTCGAAGCGCGCGAGGTAGTCCTCGACTGTCCCGGTGACGAGCCTGATAAACACATCTCGAAGTTCAGCGCGGATGTACTTATCGGCAGTCGCTTCGACAGAGAGCGGTTCGTGGAGCCAGCTCGGCGCAAGATCATCACGCAGTTTTCCAATCTCGACCGCAAGCGCCGCGTTCGCTCGCCAATCCTGCTCGGTAAACATCTCCATGAACTGCGATCGCATCGCAGCCGGGTCCGACCCAAACAGCAGGTACCGCCCATCGAGCATCGGCAAGAAGTAATGAGGATCGCGCCGAATAACGTCCACTTTCGCACCTGTTCTCTCGAAAATCTCGGGCGGCATCAAGCCAAGCAAGTACGACGCGGTCGAAGTCCCAAGCCGCGGCGCCTTCGCGAAGGGATACTCGGTCTTGGTGGCGCCACCGATCATCGCACGCTCCTCGAGCACGAGCACCTTCATGCCTGCGCGCGCCAGCATCGCTGCCGCCACCAACCCATTGTGTCCAGCTCCAACGATGAGTACATCTGCTTGTGGGGTCACGCTGCACTCCTTCGCTCGGCGCGGCAGGCGCGCGCAGAGCCAAGACAGCAAATCTCTGAAATGAATTTCACGAATTCACTTTACAGTTTCTCGCGCAGTCCTAGACTCGATCTCTCGGTGCGGCATGGATGTCGCACTTCGCTCCTGAACCGGAAGGACTCCTCATGTCGGACTCGCTCACAAATCGCATTCCCCCGCTCGTCAAGAATTTTGGCTTTGGCATGTTCTGCCTTGGCGCAACGCTGGCGCTTGGCGTCACTGTTGGATCGCAATCGCTTGGTCGAGGGATTGCAAACCTCAAACGCGAACAACCCACCATCCAAGTGAAGGGACTCGCTGAGACTGAAGTCGTTTCGGACTCTGGATGCTGGACCGCAACCGTCTACGCCCGAGGAGCGACGCTTGTAGAGACCTTTGCAACACTGGAGGTTGGCGTCTCAAAGCTCAACGATCTCATTCTCTCGAGCAACTTCAAGGCGAGTGATCTCACCAAGCTCGAAGTCAACACATCGAAGTTCTTCGGAAAGGACAAGGAAGGACACGCCACAAACACCATCGAGGGATACGTGTTGCATCAATCGATCTTGGTGCGCTCGAACCAAGTCAAGGACATTCGCGCCGTCTCTCGAGGCGTGACCGATCTTGTGCGCGACGGCGTCGAGGTCTACTCGGGCGAACCAAGTTTCTTTATCTCCGGGCTTGAAGCGCTCAAGATGACGTTGCTCGAGAAGGCGACCAACAATGGATTCGAACGCGCATCGCTCCTCGCCAAGGGATCCCAGAGTCGCGTCGGATCTCTCCAAAGTGCAGCGCAGGGAGTCTTCCAAATTGTGCCGATAGGTTCGACCGACGTCAGCGACTATGGGATCAGTGATACAACGTGCATCAACAAGACCGTGAAGGCGGTGGTCAGTCTCACGTACGAAATCGACTCGTAAAACTAACGAACAAACACCCTCGCGCCGATCATCCCACCCCCTACGGACAAACTCCCCAGCCCGACAGCACGAATGCCATGTCCAGTCCGTCGACGACAGAGTCAGCGTTGATGTCGCCTGGACAGTTCCCGCCGACGCCGCACGCGCCCCATCCAGAGAGAACGAATGCTAAATCGAGCCCGTCGACGACCGCATCGGCGTTGAGATCCGCGATGCATGGTGGTGCCGTCGGTCTCAAATCAAGCACAAATGGCGAAGTGCCAGCAGGACCACTTGCCGTCCCGACAATCGTCTGACCATCCTCTGACATTCCCAGCGGAAGGTTCATCACCCAACCTGGTGGAATCTCGACTCCAGCTTGCTGCGCGATATCCGCAAGACTGACATATCCGTTCTCGGGCGTCCACAGGAACGAACCGCTTCCACCCATCAAGCCGAAGAAGCACAGCACACGGCTGCCGTCACTGTTCGCGTCAACGACATATCCGATGTCGCCAACCGGCGTCGGCGTGATCGCCTGCACGCCAGTTGCGACGCTCCAGCGCCAAGGTGCGCCTCCTTCGTACGTCGTCTTGCCGATCCCATAGACCCACTCGCCGTTTCCGCTCACAACGTTGGCTTCGCGCATCTTGATCGAACCTGGCGCGGCGATGTTGGTTTGCACGTAAACGCCTTCCGCGTTCTTGATCCACACCGCACCCTGCCGAAATCCGTTGTAGTCGTCATTCCATCCGCAGATCACGCCGCCGCTGTCGCTGACGGCATTCGCGCGCGACGGCTTGTAGAAGTACAGCGTTCCGAGATTCGTGATTGCATTCGTCGCGGCGTTCCATTCAAACCCGCGCGCCGCGCATCCGTTATCCCACGCCAAGCCAACGACGTGCTGGCCATCATTGGACATCCCCCATCCACCGCTTGCTTCGATGTCGCAGTTGTAGCCAAAGCTGCCAAGCAGTTGGTACTCCATGGTGTCGATGTGGTAGAGGCTCGCTTCAGCCTTCAGCGTCACGGGATTGATCGTCGTGCACGTCATCGTGGTCCCATCCGCAGTGATGCAGCCTTGACCTCCGACACCGCTCCCCGGTCCAACCGTATCGGGCAACTCCACAACGCCGGTCTCTAGCGTCCAGTACCAATAGTTCGCCGAGTCCTGTCCGACAACGACTCGTCCATCGTCGCTTGAGTCCCATGCGTAGGCATAGGGGACAAGCCCAAGCAAGTGCAGTTCGCCAGCCCACGCAACAGATGGAGCGACGACAACGATCGACGCGGCCGTTGCCGCGCCTCGAAGCAGATTCATTTCAATTGTGGTGCGCATTGTGTGTGGCCAGAGTGTTGTGTCGTGTCGTGCAAGTCCAATTCCAGTCCCGCAAACTGAATTGACTCCCCCCCGTGGGCGCTGTTCGCCGCCCACGGGCTATGGAGTCACGTGAAGATCAACCGCAGTTGCCCCAACCCGCAAGCACGATGGCGAGATCGAGTCCATCGACGCTGCCGCTTCCATCGACGTCGCCGTTACCGGTTGCGCCCCACTGGGCGAGAACCGATCCAAGGTCGGCTCCGTCAACGGTGTTGTCGCCGTTGACGTCCGCCACGCATGGCGGCGCAACTGGTCCCAGATAGATGCGGGCAATCGTGTCGATCGAAGCCACCGAATCACGAACGCGCATCGTCAGCCAGCCGTTGGGGCTCATGCCGGTGCTCGCACCATTGCCGTTGTTCCCAGTAGAACCAATCAGCGTGAACTGATTCGCAGCAGTGCCGGTGAAGTTGGTGTCACCGACTCGGGCAATGACGTGCGTGCCATTCGTGGCGTCCCACGCGAAGGTCGTAGCCAACACCGCGCTGGTGTTGTTCTGGAACACGCAGACTCCAGCTTCGCACGCACAAATCGAGGTATTGCCGTTCATGCTGGTGTAGGTCACGCCCGAGAGTCCAGGCACTGCATCAAGTGCGCGTGCAAGGACTGAGATCGTGCCATCCGCTGCTCGACGCGCAACAAACGTCCCCGGACCGGTAGTCGCCACTCCAGTCCCGTCAAGGTTCATCAGGATCCCTTGGAACCACAGCGTTCCGTCGCCGTTCATGACGAACGATGTGTTGTTGACCGCCATGAAGATCAGGTCGGTGATCCCAGGAATCGTTTGTCCCTTGCGAAGGAGTACTTCCATCGATCCGTTGGACTCGCTGAAGACCGCACCATCATTGAGAGTCGTGATGCCTGTTCCTTCGAGAGAAGCCGAGAAGAGAATGTGACCGTCGGCTGTCATCGACCGGGACGAGTTCGAGAACGAACCGGTGGACTTGAAGTTCACGCCTTCCATACCAGGAACCGGAAAGCCTTCGCGGCAGTAGATGCGCAGACTTCCTGCGGGTGCTCCGAGCGATGTCACGCGAACCTTGTCATTTGCAGTGGTCACGGTTCCGCCGACGAGCGTGCCGCCGAACTCAACATGTCCGCCAGTTATGAGGTTCAACCCGAATGCGTCTGGGGTGATCGTGGTTCCGTCTGTCATGCCTGGCGCAGGCGATCCCTTTCGGCAAACGACTCGCGTACCCGTCGGAGAGAACACAACCACTGCAGTGTTGTTCGTCGTTCCAGACACATCGCCGCCCGTCATGGTGACCGAAAAGATCGACTCGCCGCTGTCGGTGGTCTGCTGACCAGACCCAGCGGTCATTGCTGTTGTCATGATCGCGCCGCCGCCACCGGGGAATGCGTCGCTTTCGCGTACGAGGAGCGAAGCGGCTCCTGAACCGTCAATGAAGTACATCGCGGTGTCGGTCGTCGTTGTGACGCCCGCCCCGTTGATGTTTCCGGAGACGATTGTTCCTCCGTTGGCCGTGAGGCATGCGGTTCCAGATGTTCCGTTGATCCCAGCTGTCGTGTTGAAGACGTATCCGCTGGGAATGCCGCCTGGAACCGGAGATCCGTCGCGCGCGAGAGTCACGAAGTTCCCGGCCGTCCCGCGCATCACGACTTTCGAATTGGCGGTGGTGATTCCTGCTCCGCCGATTTGACCGCGGAAGGTGATCTTGCCTGTCGAGTCGATCACCGGGTTGTTGTATTGATTGGGAACCCAGACAGCGCCAGCGACGCCGCCCGCGTTCGTGTCAGTCGTTGAGACAACGTTTTCCCAGGACTGCGCGGACGCAACGCTGCATGCGATCAGCACAGTTGCAGCGAGGCTCGACGCGAATGGAATCCTTCCAATCACATACTGGCACAATGCTTCACTTTGGGGTTTACGGTCCGATGCGATGGTCAGCGAGCGATTCGAAGCGCGGAAAGAATTGGATTCCATGGGGGTGACAGGGGTGCGCTGAACAGGTC
>CAYHHO010000072.1:0-15714 GCA_964356445.1 uncultured Singulisphaera sp.
ATTTTCCTGTATACAAATTCTACAGTCATTCGTTGCGTGATGAACCGTAGCGTAGAAATCGGTATAGTCGCCGATGTCGCAGGGCAGTCGCGATGTCATCCCCCTATCTGGAAGCATGATCGACTTGCGCGATGGATGATCGCGAAGGTCTGGCACGTCTCCAGAGAGAAGGCGAGTGAACTCGCTGCGCGCAGCTCGCCACGCAGGTTGCCCAAGCGCCATGAACGCGTTGAGAGTCGATCCAGCAAGCGCGTCGACAATCGATCGGTCCAGTCGCCCAAGCAATCCAGATTCTGCGAGCGCCTTGCAGTCAACGATGAACGCACCGATCCGAACTCCGATGCGAACGCCGCGACCTTCGCCCGCCACGACTCCCATCGGAAGGTTCTCGATCGGAAAGTCCCCTTGTGGATCATCAGCGCCATCGACCCACGACCGAGCGCGCGATCCACTCACGCTGCACCCCCACTTGCAACTGCGCGGATGAGTTCCATAGCGACGAGATCATCCCAGGGCTCGTCAAATGAGCATGACCCGAATGAGTGCGCGAACCGCGCGCGCGCTTCGACGATCTCTTCGGTTGAAACGCGAACGCCTTTCCAAGTGAGCGCCTTCTCGCTGAAGTCGATGTCTTCGACAGAGTCAATCGTGAGAAACCGAGTCAGTCCGTCCACATCCAGTCGCCTGGCATATGTCATCGCGGCACCGATGAAGACATTGAGAAATCCGAATTGCTTCGCTCCTGCCGCATGATTGAAGTGGCAGAGCGCGCGGTGCATTCCAGCCGTCGCCTTGAATGCGACTCCTGCAGCTGCGCACGCATGCATCGCACGCGCCAGATCACCCGCGGCCGGATGCGCCTGCGGAGTCGTCCCGCCAGTTCGAAACTTCGCGCCGGCTTCCTCGCAGACGAGTGCAGCGATCATGCCTCGCGGGTCGCGGTCGAGCGCGATCTCGAAGTATGGATAGATGTCGTCCGGCAACTGGCTCAATCCAAGTTCGACGCTCTCAACATCACTCGCGACGGATTCGATCGAATCGATGCGCATCGCTGGTGATCCCTCCTGCTCATGCTGCTCATTGAACTGCGAGACGGCCTCGAGGTCCTCCACGAACTTCGGAGTTCCCGCTGGAGCAAGCACGCACGAGATCGCCCACGCTCCCACCGTCTCGGGCGCAACCGCCTGCGGGGCTGCGCCGACAGCGAGTTCCGACAGTTCAGCCAACTTCGCAGCAGGCCAGACGAGCCGGCCAAGCATCCAGTCGCGCGGCGATCCATGCAGCGTCGCGTAGTGATGCACCGTCGTTTTCGGATCGTGCTGCGCCGGCGGATAGAGGCCGGCGTAGTCGATCACCGAAGAGACCAAGGCGTGAATGCTGTGCATCGTTCCAAGATACGGGTTTCAAGCAGTTTCAACTTCGACGAAGTCGAGGTCGCGACCATAGGTCTCGGGGAGGAAGAGGATCGCGGCCGAGGCGAAGCGGTGCCGCTAGCATCCGAACGAGTTCTGGCTTGGGTCCTATTTCCAAAGGAGGAACGCATGCGCTTACGGTTCTTCGCCGTGATCCTTTCATGTTGCACTTTCCCTGCTACCGAAGGGGTCGCGGGTGATTCGAGTCGCCCCGCAGATGCGACGAAGCCCGAACTCTTTGGCCCGAGCGATCCAACATCCGCATTTCCTTCGGGCGAGACGTCCGGCAGAGGGTTTGTCAATCTCGTGCGCTTTCAAGATGTGCTTGATCGCCAAGAACTCGCGTCCGCGATTGATGCACTCCCGATCGATGCTGAGTATCGGGATCTGATCGTGTCCTGCGGGAGTGAGTTGTATCCGGCGTTCGTCGTGCAGTACGACGGCATTCGATCTGCCGCTGGCGATGGCTACCTGACACTCTGCTCCGATCTCGCGGCGCGATATTCAACCGAGTTCGGAACTGATTCGTATACCCAGCCCCTGCGCGATGTGAGCCGCCGGATCGAGTCGATCCGCAATCGATTGCGGGACGCCGAGGCAACCTTCCTGTCGAACATTGTGGCATGCATCGCCAAGCGTGCGGATGGGAGTTCGCTCGTCGAACATCTGATCTTGAGGAGCCATTGGCGCTATTGCAGTGAACAACTTCCGAGCGTGCGTTGGGCTGATGGCGTGGACCTGCGCGCAGTTCTGGACGCACTCGACCTGCCGATCGCCGAGCGCGCACTCGTCGAACCGCTGGTGATCCAGCATGAACGCGTGGTCGCCGAACAACAGCCTGCGCGCGCACGCGCATACTGGCAACTGTCGCCGACCGTCTCCGCGACATTTGCGAAGGTCCATCGCGGCGAACTTGATGCGGAATCGATCTCATCGACCACGCGGGGTGCGCGTGCGGCGCCGATGCTTCTAGGAAGGACCATCCGTGCCTCAGCAGTCGTCGTCTTCGATCGAATTCGACTGGCGCTGGATGAGAGCAATCGCGCACGGTTCTCTGAACAAGTGTTGCACAGCGTGTTTCCGGAGATCTATCCCGATCCCACCTCGCCGGCGGCGACATTCGCAGCTGCCATGGAACGGTGCATTGATGCCCCATCGCGTCGGACAAGCCTCCAAGTCGCGCACGACCTTTGGTTCGAGCGGTGGTCGCTCGCGAACATCGAACTCGAGCGATTGCTGCTTGCGTGGACTGACGAACAGGCTGCGCTTGAAGAGGGGTTCGAGGAAAAGGGGCTTGGCCCAGCGCTCGCCAAAGCACTCGAAAGGCGCAGTGAACTCGACAGTAATGCGACCGCCATGATCAGGATGGCCGAGACAATCTTGCAGAAAGCCGACTGAACTCACGCGAGTCAAGCCTTTTCATCTTCGACGAAGTCGAGGTCGCGACCGTAGGTCTCTGGGAGGAAGAAGACCGCCGCCGCGGCCAGCGGCAGCAGGATGAGCGCGACGATCGCAGCAGCTTGCCATGGAGCCTCCGGAGTGTTGCCGAGCATCTGCTCGCTCTGGGTCCAAAGGAACGCCGATCCCGCTGCAGACCAGCGAACGAAATTCGGCGCAGAGGTCGTGGCACTTCCGCGCAAGTTCGTACCGAATTGCTCCGCAGCGACTGTCACGAAGACAGCCCAGTAGCCGCTCGCGAATCCGACGAAAACCACCGACGCGTAGAACGCGGTCAGCGATGCGCTTCCAAGTGTGAAGTAGACCACGATCGAAAGTGCAGTCAGCAGATGGAATGTCCACAGCGCCCACCGCCGCGACCGCAGCCACTGACTCAGCAGACCGCTCGCAAGATCGCCAAACGCCAAGCCGATGTAGCACCACATGATCGCGAGCCCGGGTCGAGGTCGACTGCCTTCTGGCATCCCCAGACTCGCCCCAATCGCATCGCAGTACTTCACGAGGATTGCCACTGTGAACCAAATCGGAACCGCACACACAATGACGGCGAGGTATCGGCGCGCTCGCGACCACGGATAGAGCAGCATCCAGAATGCGCCACGCGACGCAGCGTGACGAGCTTGAACCGTCTTGAACATTCCGCTCTCCGCGACGCCGAGCCGCAAGACAAGTAGTGCGAGCCCGAGGCAGCCACCGATGAGGAACGCCGTACGCCAGGCAACGACTTGGGTGATGAAGTACGCAACGACGGCTCCAAGGATTCCGATTGTCGCGACGAATGTCGTGGCGAACCCGCGCCGCTCCTTGCTGACGAGTTCGCTGACGAGCGTGATCGCTGCGCCGAGTTCTCCCGCCAGACCGAACCCCGCAACAAATCGAAGTGCGCCATACTGGTGCAACGCGCTCCCAAGTCCCAGCGAGTGCAGCACCGCCCCGAATCCCTCTGCTGGCACATCGGCAATGAATGCGTTGAGAATGTTGGCTATCGAATAGACCGTGATGCTTCCAAAGAGCACCGAGAGCCTTCCGCGCCGATCCGCGATGATCCCCCACACAACTCCACCGATCACCAGACCTGTCACCTGCAGGTAGTTGTCGAGCAGGAGCCCCATGGGCTTCAACTGATCGTCCGCGACACCGAGCGACTTGAGGCTGTCCACGCGAACGATGGCAAACAGCAGCAGGTCAAAGATGTCGACGAAGTATCCGAGCGCCGCGACGAGGATTGCGAAGCGCACATTCCGGCTGCCAACTTGCTTCGACTGTGCGTGCATGGGGGCGCGGAAGGTACCTTTCCGTCATGAAGACACAACTGATCGCACAACCTCTGAAGTGGTCGCTCTCGCTGTCCGTCATCGCCATCGCTGTCGCAGGCGCTGCGTTCATGCGCTCGGCGGATCTTTCGCTGACCCGTGCGGCGACTGCTGCTGCCAATGAGCCGCTGGGGCACGCCGCCCCCAAGCCCGCGTTTGAGTATGCGCGGCTTGTCTTTACGGTTGGCGGCAGCGGCACGACCGTCTGGGTCAACACGCCTGCGAATGCGGTGACCGCCCCGCTTGGCAAGGATGGCTCTGGCTCACTCGCCAACGTCGTGGCAGCGATCAAGGCGACCGCTCCCGATGCTCAGTTCCCCGATGGCGTTCCCGTCGATGACATGATGCTGGTCCAGTGCATGGGAGTGACGCAGTGGGAACTTGTCGCCGTCACGCAGAACCAAGTCGACATTGGCGTGACCACGTCCTACTACTTTCGCAGGCGACTCTAGAGTTTCAGTTTCGCTTGAGATCGCGATCCGGGCGCACACACGCGCCTGCGCGGTCACGTCCCCTTGGCCGACGGCACCGACGAATCGAGTTTCTTCCCCAACTTCGCCGCGGCTGTGGGATTCGTCTTGGCGAGTTCAGCAACAGTCGCCGTCGCCCCTGCAGCGTCGCCGCTCCAAGCCTGCACGCGTGCGAGCGCGCCGAGTGCCTGCGGCGATGCCGGAGCCAACTCGACGGCGCGCTTGGCAGCGCCGATCGCTCCTTCGCGGTCACCCGCGAGAAAGAGAAATCCACACTTCCAGATGAATGGCTCTGGATCGCGCGGCGCGACGAGCTCGGCTGTCTCCCAAGTCTTGAGAGCCCCAGCGCGATCGCCGCTCGTCCAGAGTGCAGCACCCATCCAGCAGCGCCCCTCGATGGACTTGTCTAGGTTTGCCCAATTGCGAAAGTCCTCGGCTGCTGCGATCGGATCGCCCGTGCGCATGCGACACTTTCCGAGGATCTCGTACGCCTCGCCTGAGTTCTCTGACTTGAGCGATGCATTCGCATCTTCGATTGCCATTGGATAGGCACCGATCTTGTATCGCGCAAACGCGCGCATGCGCAGCGCGAGCGGATTCGACTTGTCGCGATCGAGCACGCGCGACGCTGCTTCGACTGCGGCCGGATATTTCTTCAACGCGGTGAGGGCGTACGCAAGGCACAACTGGGTGTCCTCGTTCGTGGGGTCCGCGGTTGCTTGCGCGGTCAACTTGGCGAGTGCGTCGGAAGCGTTTGCATGAATCTCTGCCACACACGGAAGGCTGGCAAGCGTCTGGATGTTTTTTCCATAGACCTCACGCTCACCATAAACAACGCAGCCTGTTCCGATGAAGGTCGTCGCACCAACCAAAGTCAGTGCAATCATGGTCGTGCGATAGAAGTTGGTGGAGATTCTGTTCATCGTGACTCTTCCTACTGCGGTGTTCAGTCGCGGTGACGCGCGAGGCGTCGTCGTAGGCGCAGTGTATTGCCAACCACGCAGATGTCCGACGCACCCATTGCAATCGCCGCGATGATCGGGCCGTTCGATCCGAGGTATCCCAGCGCCGCCAGCGGAATCGCAGCCGCGTTGTAGAGAAACGCAAGGAAGAGATTTTGGTTGACCACGCTAAATGTTGCGCGCGCAGTTCGAATAAGTTCCACGAGCGCACTCGGATCGCTGCGCAGCAGGATCGCATCTGCGCTCGCTGCGGCGAGGGCGGTTCCGCTGCCCATCGCGACTGAAACCCCAGCCGCTGCCAGTGCACCTGCGTCGTTGATTCCATCCCCCACCATCATCGTTTCCAACCCGAACTTCTCAACCGCGGCAACTTTCGACTGAGGCGTCTGATCTGCGTACACATCGGCTGGCGTGAGCCCAACTTGACTTGCGATGCGAGTTGCTGCGGCTTGTCGATCGCCAGTCAGCAGGACAACACGGCAGCGAAGCGCCTGCAGGTCGCGCACCGCGTTGGCCGCACTGGGGCGAAGTTGATCCTCGAAGTGCATGCGCGCTGCGACCACGCCATCGATCTCCACGCGCGCGGACGCCGACTCATCGCGCACCACAGAGATTCGCTTCCCTGCAACGGTGGCATGCACGCCGATTCCTGACTGCGCGGTGAAATCGGTCGAAGCACGCAGCGGAATCGCGGCCTCTCGTGCTGCCTCAAGAACGGCATGCGCAATCGGATGCTCGCTGCCACTCTCTGCACCCGCCGACAGCGCGAGAACTTCTAAGCGGTCCCAGCGCGCATCGATGAGATCGATCCGCTCAAGTCGCGGACGCCCCATCGTCAGTGTGCCAGTCTTATCAAAGGCAACAGTGCAGCACCGTGCAGCAACCTCGAGCGCCGCTGCTGTGCGGACCAGAATGCCTCGACGGCTCGCCTCTGCAGTACCGACCATGACCGCGAGTGGAGTCGCAATGCCAAGCGCGCACGGACAGGAAATCACGAGCACCGTGACTGCGGTGACAATCGCGACTGCAGGAGTCGCGACGATCCACCACCCGATGCATGTCGCAAGCGCGATGATGAGCACCACTGGCACGAAGACACTGCAGACGCGATCAGCCACGCGTTGAATCGGCGCCTTGGTGACTTGCGCCTCATAGACCATCCGCGCAACTCGCCCGAGCGCAGAGTCTCCGCCGCACGCTTCGGCACGAACGACAATGCGTCCATCAAGGGCGATTGTTCCAGATGAAACTCGGTCGCCGACGCTCCGCGACTCTGGCATCGCCTCGCCCGTGAGGGAACTCTCGTCCATTGAAGCGCGCCCTTCAAGAATCGTTCCGTCGATCGGCACTCGCCCGCCTGGTCGAATCACAATCTGATCGCCAACTTGAATCGACGACGCTGCGAGAGTCTCGCTGGTGCCGTCCGCGCTCAAACGCTCAGCGAACTCCGGCTGCAGTCGCAGGAGTTCCTTGACTGCAGAGGTCGCGCGGCGTGTTCCGCGTGCTTCCAGCCAATGACCAGCGCTGACGATCGCCAGAAGCGCAGTCGATTCTGCAAAGTAGAGCGGTGCGCCAGCCATCGCTTGCGCGAATTGCTGCGCTACAAGCGTCCAAGCGCTGAGTGCAAACGACGCGCTGATGCCGATGACAACCAGCGTGTCCATATTGGTCGTGCGGTGGCACGCGGCGCGCCACGCGCTCGAATAGAAACTGCTGCCCGCAAAGAGAAGTGCCAGCGCAGCGCCCGCGAAAGCAACCCACGCACTCCACTGCACCGATCCAGCAGAGTGCGCGGTGTGCCCGTGGGCAGTCATCGAATGCAGAATTTCCAGAGGAACCCAAATGCCAGTTGCGACAATGGCGTTCTGTCGCCAAGAGCGTTCTCGCGCGAGTTGCCTCGCGTCCACCTCGCGCTGACGGTCGATCAGCGCTGTGAAGGGATCTTCGGATCCGGATTCCCGCTGAAATGTTGGAGTGAATCCAGCGCCTTTGATCGCTTCTTCAACTCGTGCGCGCTCCATCCCCCGCCCCACAACGACTGCGCGGCCGCTGGCGAAATCGACCGTGGCTTCGTCCACCCCGCCGACTCGCGAGAGTCGCAATTGAGCCGATGCAGCGCACCCGGCGCATGTCATCCCACCAACTTCGAATGTCATTCGATCGAGCGTGACGGATTGATCGGCCATCGGGCTCCGCAAGTCGCTAGCAACCAGACTGTGGAGTGCCAGCGAGTTTGCGCGCCTCTTCTAGGGTCTGCGCGACCGGCATGAGCGATTCCAGTCGTGCGATGCGAAGAACCTGTTCGATGGCATCGTTCGGCGCGAGAAGGATGACTGGAACGCGATCAGCCCTCAGGTTCTGTGCGACTTTGATGAGCATGCCAAGCCCGAGCGATGCGAGAAACTGCACCCGAGAGAGATCGACGATCAGCGCCTTGTGCCGCCCAGCGGTGGATGCGCTAAATCGCAGTTCAATATCGCGGGTTGAGGCGATATCGAGCGAGCCAACCAACTCGACATGGGTCAAAGTATCAGACGCTTCAACAACATCGAAGGTGGCAGGCATCTCAGCAGGATATGCCATCGATGCAGCACTCGTCGGGATCGACTGCGGTGCTACACTTGCAAGTATTGCGGGCGTAGCTCAGTTGGTAGAGCGTCAGCTTCCCAAGCTGAATGTCGAGGGTTCGAGTCCCTTTGCCCGCTTTCGATTTCGAAAGAGTGGCGTAGCGGAAAGCGAACCGCGTGCGTCGGCAGGGTTGTTAGCAAAGCCCGGGTCTGTTGCGCAAACTGAGTCTGTGTCGCCCAACTCAAACCTACGACACCTGCGAAGCCGACGGCTCGGCAGTTTTTGTTTGGTGCACCCTTGCGCGCTGGCGTAACTGAGCGAGCGTCTCGAGGCGCTCACGCAGCGCGCTCATATCGCTGACAAACTGCGCGCGTTCAACTGGAGTCGTCGTGATCTCTGACGCCAGTTCGATGCAGTAGTCAGTGCCACTCTTGAGGTTCTCGGCAAACTCGGTGAAGTACTCATCATCCTTCGCGGTCGCGCGCTCGCCAATCCGGCTGATCGTGCGTTGGAGATAGTCGATGTAGATCTTCAGTTCGTTCGCAAACACATGCGGGCGGCGACGCGTTTCGTCGAGCACGCTGTTGCGTCCATAGATGTGACCAACCATCTCGCGCAACGTGCACACCTTGGAGAAGAACGCAATGTTCGGCCCAGGACAGATCGCCGGAGCGAGTTTGACTCGCCCAATCGAGATGCCGTACTTCATGAGCGCCCCATCACCGAGATTTCGGCAAATGCACGCCTTCTCAACAACCGCCTCACTGCGCGCAGCGAGGTCTTCGTGCGTGAGTCCCATCGACTTGAGTTCTGCCAGTTTCTTGCGCTGATATCGCAATGATGCGACGCACAGTGGTTCGCCGTACTCCGTGTTGAACGCGAGGTGCTTGTTGAGGCAGGGACTGCCTGGCTTCTTTGCCTCGATGCGCGCGCGACGCTCTGTCTCGGCCGACGACGTGTGCAACGTATAGAAAGGCACTCCCAACGGAGAAGAATCGCTCAGATAGACGTCCTTTGTTGGCGAGGTCAACTCGATCAATGTCTCTTGGTCGACTGTTGTCGCCTCGGGCACGAGCAAGAACGGTGTTCCCCATCCCACTGAGTCGAGTTGATAGTGGCGCATGAGAAATCGATGTTCATCGGCTGTGCCGACTCCACCTTGCGCTGTCACCACGACTGGAAGTGCTGCCGCCGGAACTGCGCGGTTGTCCTTTGCGAGCGCAGCCGCGTACAGAGTGAAGAGCGAGTCAACGAGTTCAGCACGCTTCGCTTTGAATTCTTCAAGGATCGGTGCGAGCAATCTGCCAGTCGTGGCGAATGCGTGCCCGCCGCAGTTCAGCCCTGATTCGATGCGGTACTCCGAAACCCAGACCCCCTTCTTTGCGAGCGTCTTCGCTTGCACTGAAGCCGATCGAAAGTCGCTGACCTTGAGCACGATGCGCTTGCGTGGCGGCGCGCCGTTGTGGGCGTAGAAGTCTTCGAACTGCGCCGCATATGTGTAAAGAAACGGATTGAGCCCTGCAGAAAACACGACTGACCCACGCACAGTGCTGTTGGCGAATCCGCGCAGCGCTGCGAGCGCGTCGGAGTATTCGCGCGGAAGTTTCTCTCCCTGAAATGTGTTCTCGCGGTCGGCCTTCGTCATGATGTTGACGTCGATCGATCCCGCACGCAGTTGTTCTTTCAAAGCGCACTCGAGCTGTTGTCGTGCATCAGCGCCAAGCGTTGGCAAGCGCAAGTATTGCTGCTTGAGCGGCGAGGCGTCGTCGAGCAACTCAAAGTACGTGCAGAGGTCGTTTGATTCACCGAACGACTCGTGCCTCATCTGCGCCATCTGCTGCTGCACAATCTGATCGACAAGATTGATGTACGCAGTGATGCGCAGCGCGCGGTGATCCTGAACCTTGTCGGTGATGCGCTCGTACGTCACGCCCGTCTGCGCGCAGTAGTGCGAACGCATTTGCTCGATGAGGTGATCATCAACGAGCGAGATGACGCTCGAGATTCCGAACCGCGCGACCTTGATCGGCGTGTCAATGGTGAATCCAGTCCCCATCACTGGGATGTGAAAAGAATGTGGGTGCGCGACAGTCAACGGGCTCAGATCGGTAGAATCCGACAACTTTATCTGGATTTCGGAGTTCCGTCAAATGCACAGGATCCGATCCCTGAGACGTTTCGAAAGTGGTATTCACGCGACCTCTACGAGGAAGCTGCGTCGGTGCTGCGCGGGCATTTTTTAGCCCAGTCGCCGGATGATCCAATGATTGTTGGTGCGCTGCGAGCGAGGGGGGACGGATCGCTACCGCGAGCCAGTACTACCGCTTCGATTCGACAGAACTTGGCCTCTGTTACGAAACGCAATCCGGTGCGGAAAACCTGCCGGATCACTCGATCTGCATACGAAGTTCGCGCACCAGCGTGTCGACGTCTCCTTCGACAAGCGCGACGATGCGACTCCACTCGATGGCAAAGTATCCATGAACCAGTCGATTTCGCAGTCCGATGATCGCGAGAAGCCTACGAGATCCAACCTCCACGCGGATGGCGACGATCCGCTCCGCTGCCGCGAGCGCATCGATCAACTACACACGAAGTTCACGCTGCTGCATAGAACGGGATCCTGTCACGCAGGAACGCCGCTCGCAGGATCGGATTCTTCACTGCGCTCAGTTCGATCAGGTCGACGCGCCGTCCAAAGATCTCCTCCAGCGCGTCGGCGAATTCGATGAAGGCAAGCGCCGACAAATTGGTGCCAGGAAGAAACTCCACCAGCAAGTCAATGTCGCTGCTGCGCGGATCGAAGTCATCGCGAGCCGCTGAGCCGGTGAGTTCGAGGCGCGCAACGCCGTGGCACGCACACAGTTCACGCACTCGCTCCAGGATTGTGGGTGTGAAGTCGACCATGGCCAAGTTTGCTTCTACCTGCGACGCCCTGCGCCACTTCGCCGGTGGGCTTCAACTGGTCAACGAAACGTGTCGATATATCTGACTTTTTTCGACATGTCCTCACGACCTGTCGATTCCGACGACAAATGACACGCTGCCCCTGGAGCGTCGGTTCGGCAGCGACTTTGGGCGGCCAAGAGCGACCGCTTGCGGCGCTGCGCGGCGCGAAACCCCAGACCCCAGAGGCGGAGATCGCTGGAGGTGCTGGCTGTTGATCTGTCGAGATGTCAACCTCCCAGCCGTTCAGGTCTAGGAACACAAGTGCGCTCGCGGCCCCTGTGCGCTTGTTCCCATCAACAAATGGGTGGTTTTGAACGAGATGGAACATGTACGCCGCGGCCATCCCGAACGGGTATCGGTGCAGGTACTTCTTCCCGAAAGTCGCGCGCGACATCGCAACGGCCGACTCCAGAAGCCCACGATCGCGGAGGCCCGATGCCCCTCCATACCGAACGACCTGATCCGAATGGATCCAGAGCACCTCTTCGACGGAGAGAAAGTCTGGCCGCAGCCCAGCACTCCGCCAGTCACTTCGCAAGGCGCTTGAGTGCCTTGCCGTGCTTTGCGTTCACGCGGCCGAGCGCCGCCGCGATTCGGACATGACGCTGGCGTCCCTTGGCCAGACGAATGACCAAGCAAGTGCCATCGGTGCTGATCTCTAGTGGAGAGTCAGGCGAAATCTTTAGGAGCTCGAGGATCGGCCTGTCCACGATCAGTGCGTAACTGTTGCCGTGCTTGATGAGTGTCTTGACCATGATTGAGGTTCCTTGAGGTTCCTTGAGGTTCCTTGAGGTTCCTTGAGGTTCCTTGAGGTTCCTTGGACTTCCTGTGGTGTGTGACGTACGTTCCTTTGCCACCCGTTTACATAGTGTATCCATTGTTGTTCCCAAGTCAAGTGCGCTCCCATGTTTTGGGGCAAATCCCGACCCCTAGCAGGACGCTCGTGCGGCTGCTGAAACATCCATCG
This sequence comes from uncultured Singulisphaera sp., assembly GCA_964356445.1. Lineage (GTDB taxonomy): Bacteria > Planctomycetota > Phycisphaerae > Phycisphaerales > SM1A02 > F1-60-MAGs104. Next base: position 12,100 of record CAYHHO010000072.1, read on the forward strand.
CGCCCCGCGAGTTTCGACAGGCCGCTGTTGCGCTCTGCGCGAATCCCTCTTGAAACGGTGAACCAGTGTCGTTTTTCGACACTCGGCCACCAATTCAAGCAGTCGCGCAAACTCAGCCCCAACTCGCAATGACTTGACCAATATCCAAGCCGTCAACGAGACCGTTTCCGTCGAGATCAGCTTCGCACGGAGCGGCACAGGCGCCCCACGCCGCGAGCATGCTCGCGAGGTCGGCGGCGTCGACGACACCGTCGCCGTCGATATCGCCGATCTTGGTTCGTTCGGCGAGCAGCAAGTAAGGACCCTGTCCCGACTCACGACTGTGATAGGTCGATTGCAACGTGGCCGTCGTCGATGCTTGGACTGAGAAGACTCCATCTGCATCGGCTGCGACCGCTGACGTGCACGCGGCGTTCGATGTGCAGTCTCGCGAAACCTGCGGCATTGTTCCAACGACATCCCCTGCAGTCGGTGCGTTGTCCCATGTGACGGTTGATTCACCCCACGCTGCCGGGTTCACGAGACGCAGCGTGCCGCCCCCCTGTCCGCTCGTCGGAACACGCATGTTGATCTTGGCGTAGGCGATCGCTGGCCGTACTGGGCCGCGCGTAAAGGTCAGCAGCGCGCTCCTCGAAGTCGTGCCCCCTTGCAGTTGCAGATCCTGCGCCATTCCGAAATTGGATGCCGGACTCGCCGCAGCGATCGACGCATCACTCGACGCGTTCACGACCCGTAGCCGAAGATCGGCACGCCGCCACCACCACGACTGCGCAGAAGGCTCGGCACTGAAAAACTGGGTGAGTGACTGCGCAACCTTCTGCTCTCCAGCAAGCGATGGGTGCACATGATCATTCTCGAAATCTCCGATCGGCCAAGTCAGCCCGTCACTGCGCGCAATCACTCCGTCGGCCCACAGATACGGGCCCCAGAGAAGAAGCGGCGCGACAACCGGACCACTAACTGGATTCCAATTGAGCGCGGTCGCACCGGCGATCTGCTCGTCGATCAACCACTTGATGGCGAAGCCCTCTTCGTAGGCCTGCGGCTCAGGCGAGAGCGCTGTCGTGTATCCACCATAGATTCGCGACGACAAGTAGACGATGGCGAGATTGGAAAACTTCGACCGAAGGATTCCCATGATTGTGCGCAACTCGTCGCGCAGAGTTTGGGAATGAACAGGAAAGTCGTTTGCGGGATTTGCATCCGCAAGTTTTACCCAAGCCACTTGCACCTGAGCATCGGTGAGCCCTGCGGCGGCGACGCGCTGTTGCACAAACTGCCAGTAGAAGTGCGTCGGCGACGGGATGGAGTTAGCCGACTGCCCGCCGTGCGCAGCATTGACAATCACGACGCGGGCATTGCGGCGCACATCTGCATCGGCGGCGCGCTCGAAGAGTGAGAACTCGTGGGCCGTGTTCGACATCCCAATCGAGATGAACCCGATGAATCCCTCTGGATCTGCCTGACCGCTCGCTGCTCGAGGCACGATCGAAGTGGCGACCGACTGGGCGTTCGCCGCATGGCCCGCAGGTGGCGTGTTGGAGCCGCCTGAATAGAGCCCTCCTTGAAATCCAGAGTATGTGCCAGTCCCTAGGTCAGTCAGCGGAATCTTGCCAGTGCTGCTCCCTCCCGCCCACACGTGCGTGGCGAGCATCAACGTCAACGATGTGAAAACGATCAGCATGATCGGGCGATTGTCCGCCGAAGGACAGGTTGGGACAAGCCGATTTTGTGGCGGCGTGTTGGCGCGCCAGTGAACAAAAGAAAACATCGGCGGTCGCGGGACCGCCGATGGAGTTTCGAATCGTGAACTGCGCTTCAATGGCGCAGCGTCAAGCCAGTGTCAAGCCGGTGTCACGCGCGACGACGACGACCCGCGAGCCCTGCGAGGCCGAGCAGCGCGAGTGCGCCCGGAGCAGGAACGGCACCTGCGCCAGCGGCGATGGAAGTGTTAGAGGTGCTCTCGTATGCCCAATCGGTGAGGGTTAGGCCGTCATGAAAGTCAGCACCAACAGTAAACCGTGCCCAGCCGAAGTAGCGGGCTGCTTCGCCCTGCCTAAGCTCGTATCCGATCATGAAAGTTGAGTTTGGCGCAACTTGCCCCGACGGGCTCGACGGGAGCAACATCTGGAGGTCCGCGCCAGAAGAATACTGATCCTGCGCTCCGATCACGGTGCCCTCGGCGAGAAGACTGGCTGTGGGATTTCCTTGGAAGTTGTTCGTGGTCAATATGCCACCGGGAAAACTCATTTGGAGGCTCAAGAAACTCGGGCCGACGGCGCCCAGCCTGAGGTCCCAACCAGGCGCGCCAGCCTGGCCAGTCCAAGCCCCATTGTGCAAGTCAATGAAAGTGTTGATACCGTTGATTGGGGCGATCGGGGTGTTGCCGTGATAGACGATGGCGGCCTGTGCAGAACTGGCAAGGACAGTAACCACAGCGGCAGCAGCGAAGTGCATGTTCAGACGATTTGAGATGTTCACGATGTTCTCCGAAAAGGGATTGAAAGGGAATGAAACAGTAGGGACGCGTCGCTTCGCCACATCAATTCGATGCGCAACAAAGCTGATCGCAAAATGACACGGATTGTTCGGGGTGCAAGTTTGACTGTCTTCCGGAGACAGCCACCGCAGAGAAATCGTCGAGCTCAGCACGGGGTGCGCCAACGACACGCGAAACGAAGAGTGACCTGACTCCCGCACCCCCTGCGACTCGAGCACTCTGGCCAAGAGCGCCCGGTGCTTCGATGCAACTGTTCTCATGGACACGGGGAGGCTGAATGGGTCGCAGCGATCGCTGGCCGTGACTCGATCTTCAACGACGCTGAGCGAATCGCCATGCCAGTCGAGACGGTGCGCTGTCCTTGAATCGGGCAATGAGTGTCGAAAAACGACACTGGTTGCCCGATTCAAGAGGTGTGCCGCCCTTTTGTGTTGCGGGGGCGCGAAAGCGATCGCGACGCGCCAGTGAGCAAGTGAAAACATCGGCGGTCGCAGGACCGCCGATGGAGTTTCGATTCGTGAACTGCGCTTCAACCGCGCAGCATCAAGCCTTGATTAGGCGCGACGACGACGACCCGCAAGCCCTGCGAGACCGAGCAGCGCGAGTGCGCCCGGAGCAGGAACGGCACCTGCGCCAGCATCGATCGATGCGCCCGCGGTACTGTCATAAGCCCAGTCGACCATGGTGGCAATCCCTGCGTTCGCCCCGACAGTGAATCGCATCCAACCGTAATGATTGAGCGCGTCAGAAGCAACAAACTTGAATCCGACGAAGACAGACGAGTTGAGAGCAATCTGACCGAAGCCATTGCCAACAGTAAGATAACTGATCGTATCGGGGTAGAAAGACGCGCTTGCGCCGATCGTCGTGTCGGCAGCGAGGGCGATTCGGTGGTCGCTGGTGGCACCAGGGGTTGCCATAAAGGTGGTGCCGTTCGCCGCATACAACGCAATGTGTGTTCCGGGGTTCCAGAAGAATATGTCCAACAAGTCCAATCCTTGACCATTAACTAGGGGCCCGGTCTCGACATTCAGGTACATGCCAGCGGCGTTGACAGAGATGTTCCGAATGCCGCTGTACACGATGCCGGCATCGGCAGAGCCGACAACAGCAGC
>CAYHHO010000073.1:0-15693 GCA_964356445.1 uncultured Singulisphaera sp.
CGACGGCGATCGCTTTCTTTGATCGTGCGGCGAAGATCGATCCCGCGAACCCGCAGCACCCGCTCTTCGCAGGGTTGGCTGCGCTGAGCCTTGGTCGGCATGAAGAGGCAAGGACTCGGCTCACATTCACCCGATCGCTTGACCCGAAATCGCCTTGGCCCGTCAGCGCGCTCTCAGGAGTTGCGCTCCTTCAAGGTGACGCCGAGACTGCGCTCGCGCTCGCACGCGAGGCACGGAGACTCGACCCACGACTCGATGAACTTCGGGTTCCGGAAGCGAAGGCGCTGCGAAAACTCGCAAGGCACCAAGAAGTCCTCACACTTTTGCTCGCGCTTCCAGAGAAGGCACGGATGACTGAACCCATCGCTTGGGAAATCGCTGCCGCTCAGGAGGCGATGGGAGAGAGCATGTCCGCCGCGATCACGTGGGGGCGGTGGGCGGAATTCTGCGGGAGCGCCGATGCCGCTGCCGACGCTGCCCGAAGATGGACCGCTGCTGGCGACCCGATCCAAGCACACACATGGATGCAACTTGCACGACACCGCGGATGGCGCGGCGCCGACGCGAATGCGCGCGCCACGCAACCATTGAATTAGGTGTGCCGACCTACCAACAGGTGATTTGGAAGCGCGATTCGGGCACTGCGATCACCTGTTTACGGGGTCGCCATTGGCGCCGCAGTCGAGGGACAAAGCGTGTGGCGCGCACTGAACGACAAAGTCGAACCTCGCAAACCGTGTGGCCCGTCGAAAGACCTCCCGCGCGAGTTGCGGAGCCGGCAAGCGTCCGCGCCGCCGGCGAGCATGTTTGAGCGCCGGGAGGTCCTTTCGCGGGCTTCACGCATTCGTGCTCGGCTTCGTGCTCGGCTTCGTGCTCTGCTTCGTGCTCTGCTTCGTGCTCTGCTTCGTGCTCCGTCGAACTACGTCGACAACCAGCGCCCACCATCGAGACGAAGAATCGTTCCAGTGACAAACGATGCATCGAGCGCGAGCCACGCCGCGCAGTTCGCCGCTTCGGCTGGCGTACCTGCGCGCTTGAGCGGTGTGCGTTCGATATACCTCTCTTGGAATCCTCGATCTGCTCCGACTGGAAACTCAACGACACCTGGCGCAATTCCGTTGACTCGAACCTTGGGTGCAAGTTCGACTGCGAGCGCTCCAACGAGCGCTTCGAGCGCCCCCTTCGATGCGAAGTATGCAGCGTGCCCTGCGTACATCCGACCTTGGGCGTGCATGTCGCAGAAACAGATCACTGCACCTCCAGCAGGAAGCACGCTCGCAGTGAGTTGTGCCTGCAAGGACTGCGTCAAGAGCAGCGGCGCGAGCGCATTGATTCGATAGTGAGAGAGCGCGTGCTCTGCGTCAATGGCGCCCACTCGCTGCGGTTCGTACCGACTTGCACAGTGGATAACGACATCAAGATTCTCTCGCGCGAAAGTCGCTCCGAGCGCAACGACTTGCACGGGGTCATCAAGATCGGCGGCCCGCACTTCGACGGTGGCATCACAGTGCCCTGCCTCCCTCGCAGCAGCGCGAACGAGCTGCAGCGATTCCTGGCTGTGGGCGTTGCCTGCGCGCACGGCGAGCACGACATCATGCCCTCGCTGCGCGAATTCGATGGCGGTCGCTCGGCCGACACGGACGGCCGCTCCCGTCACGAGAGTCCTCGGTCGTCGAGCCACGGATGTTGGGGCGCTACACGATTCGCTCATTGCTTCTCCTCTGGTGGCACGACCGCGCGCCGTCCCGCTTCCGTCCACCCCTGCAGTTTTTCACCCTGAGATTCTCCGCGATCGACCCTTTGCGATCGCTCCACCGCCCGTCGCTTGAACAACGAGTTCAGAAAGAAGCAGACGACGAGAATAAGTACCGCCAGCAACCCCAAGAGCAGCGCGAATCCCAGAATCGGCATCGGCTGGTTCGGACTCATGCGATGAGTATTACCATCGGCAAGTCGCATGGAAGGCTCCCTCCCAACAACATCTGCAAGCCCGGGCGAGCCCGTGAAACGGAGGAACTGGACGCGAACATTGCTACTCGGCGCAGGCGGACTCCTCGTCATTCTCGTTGCGGCAGCGGTCTTGATGAGCAACTCACGCGTTCTCCGTCCGTTTGTAGCCGCCAGGCTCAGCGACACGACAGGCGGAATCGTCACCATCGATTCGTTTGATTGGACCAGTTGGGGTTCTGCGGAACTCAGAGGGGTCACACTGATCGCACCGGGCTGGAAAGGCGCGGGAAGCGAAGTCGCGAGGATCGATCGAGTCTCTGTCGAGTTTGACCTCGCATCGCTGCTGTGGGGACGTCTGAGAATTCGAAACCTCCAGATCGCTCAGTTGCAACTGAGCGCTGCAGAAGACCCGACGCACGGTCATGCGTACAACTTTCAGAGTTTGGGGATCGTCGAAGGCGCCGACCGCGGCGGACAATCCGTCATCGTCGACCGCGCGACGATTCACGAGTGTGCCATCTTGTTTCAGCGTGTCCAAGGAGATCAGAGCGTGGAAGTCCTTCGAGTCCTCGCGACCGCAGATCTTCGACCATCGCCCTCGGATCAAAGTCGCTCACTTCTCAAGATCGGTCAGATCAACGGACCCTTCCAACTTCGCGGATCGATTGATCAGGAGTCGTTGGCGTTTGAAGTCTCAGCTGAAGGAGTCAGCGTCGACGACAACCTCGGGCTCGTCCTTCCCCGCACGATTCGACCGTTTATCGAACAGGCGGATGCCGCTGGATCGATCCGCAGTGCGACACTTTCGATGGTTCCAGGACTTCCGGTTCACGGGACGCTGGAAGTCGCGGATTTTCGCGCAACGCTTCCAATGGACACCTTCGAGACGTGGGTTCACTATGACTCGGGTGTCATCTCGCCCGCACGCGGTTTCCCTCAAGTTCTGATGCGCACGGGCGTTTTCGAACTCAATGGAACGAAGTTCGCGTGTTCCAAGCTCGATGTAGAGCTCATCAATACCGCCGGTGGTGCAGGGAGCGCCACACTTCCGGTCCGCGCGTCGTTTCGCCTCGACTTCGAGACGCTTCTCACGAAAGATTTTGCCTGGGAGGACCGCGAACAGTGGGTGAACCGGGTCCGCACGTTTGCGCCGTTCAACCTTCATCTCACTGTCCCGAACTTTTCGCTCGGACAAACTGAATCGAACCGGGCAATAGAAGTACCGAGGCCAGTTGCAGAAGTCATGAAGATGTTTGCAGTCACCGAATTGGCATTCGCCGTCGAAGTCGAAGCGTCGCGCGCGGCGCCTGCCCCGAATGCCGCAGGGGAATTAGAGGCGCGCCCTGTGGAAAGCCTCGGCAAACTGCTGATCACGGATGGGCGCGGGGCGTTCGAAGAGTTTCCATATCCCCTCAGCAACATTCAGGGGACGATTGACCTCGAAGGTCTCAATGCACATATCACGGATCTCCATGGCATGGGACCCTCCGGGCAAGCGGTCACAATCTCCGGCGACATCACGCAGATGGGACCTGGACTCGGTGTCGATCTGTCGATCAAGTGCGCGAACGCGCCGATCGACACGGCACTCTTTGGAAGTTTCCCCCTCCGCGAGGGACGCCTGCTCGCCGATCTCTTCTGGCAGGATGGATTCCGGTCGATGCAGGAAGCTGGCGCGCTCTTTGACCCAACTCAGATTCAATCAGCGCGCTTGGAACTCGAGTCCATCGAGGCACAGCTCGCAACATTGACGACATCGAGCGATGCAGACTCGGGCGGGATCGCAGATCTTGCCACAAGCGCGGGTCGACTTCGGCGCATGATCGACCACGGGTCATTCGTTCCCGGCGGTCAGCTCGCTTTCGACCTGCGCGTTTTCGCCGCCGAAGGCATTGGAACTGAGGTCGAAATCACTGGGTCGATCCGCATCCTTTCTGCAGACATCCTCGCGACGACATTCCCATATCCGATCCGAGCGAAGCAAGGGGCGATCGTGCTGCACAAGGATCACATCAACTTTGGCGAGGGAATTCCCTTCGAGACCTTTGACGGCGCAACGGGAGTGTTCGACGGCCGAATCGACCTCTTTGACATTGACGGGCGTCCAAGTGTTCGCCCGCATCTGCGTTTTTCGCTGAACGACGATCAACTGAATCCGCGCCTGTTCATGGCGATTCCGCCCGGTCCAAACGAAAGTGCAGTCGGTTGGCCGGGAAAGGCTCTCTCGAAAGGTGGAACGATTCTCTCGCAGCTCGATCCGCGCGGGATGCTCACGCTCAGCGGCGACATCGACTACGACTCGATGGGGAAACTCGCCGTTCGCTGCGATATTGAACTGCGATCTGGGTCGGTTCATCCAAGCGTTCCTACCGAAGAACTTCTCGCGAGCGAAGGCATCTTTTGGCCGGCTGGATTCGGGCTTGATGACTGCAGCGGTTCGTTTCGCCTCATGAAGGACACGGTGGAAGTCAACTCCTTTTCTGGTTTTCGCCGCGACGGGCGCCTCGATGCGCAAGGTCGATTGGCACTCGACGGGACATCGACCGACGTCTCGATTCAACTGAGAGACATCGACCTCGCCGACTATGCCATCAATCTGCTTCCCTTTGACAACCGCGAACACTCGACCCAATTGTGGGAGCGCTACCAGCCGGTCGGGCAGTTTGACGCGGACATCTCGCTTCGAACCCCGACGTCCGGTGGCCCTGCCGCTGCGAAAGTCACGGTCGCACCAAAGTCCTTCGCGATCACGCTGCCGACGGGCTCTGTCCACGCCGAGTTCGAGTCGGGAACAGTCACTGTCGAAGGCACGCATGTCCAGTGCGACGCGCTCTCCGGCACAATTGGAGCGCACGGCGGACTCCAAAGCCGAATCTGCCTTGACGGAACGTACGGAACGGACTCGGGCGAACTCGACCTCGTCGGCACGATCGAAGACGGACTCCTTCATGGACCGTTGATCGACGAGATCGTTGAGCGCGTCGATGCCGAAGGCGCGAGGTCCATTCTCGCCGAATTCAGACCGGAAGGCCGATACGACGCAGAGGTGGCGTACTCGTTTGTAACTGGTTCACCGAAAGGATCGTTCGAGATCGATGCGTGGATCAAGGACCTCTCAATTGGCGTCGATCAGGCGAGGCTCTCGCTGGGGTTTCCCTCGTGGGCGCATCTGCACGCGCGCGGGGATTCACTGCGGGTAGACCCATTTCGAGCCGTTTTCCCAGGCGGATCGATCGAAGCGAGCGGCTGGCTTGGCACCAATGACCACGGCGAAGTGGATGAGGGCGACTTCTCCGTCGACCTCCACGCAATCGGTACTGGGGCACATGTCATCGGAGCTCTCCCGTCGACGGCGCGCGAGCCATTGATGGCGATCGGATTCGAATGCAAGGACATTATGAGAGCAAAGCTGGACCTGCGCGTGAGTCGCCGCAATGACAGTGCGCACCTTGATCTCGACGCGGGCGTAACCATTCACGACGCATCGATCGATGTTGGTCCGACGGTCTCAAACTTGACTGCTTCTGTGGCGCTACGCGCTTCAACCGACACGGCAGTGACAGCCTTTGATGCAAAACTGTTTGACGCGAAATTGAAGCTCGCTGGTCGCTCGCTCGACGACGTCACAATGCACTTCTCTCAGCACTCCACGGACCCTACGCTCTTCATTCAGGACTTTCATAGTTCGCTTGCAACTGGTGTTCTGACGGCGAGCGCGACGATCGGCACGCGTGCCCCCCACGCATTTGAGGCCGACATCATCCTTTCGGATGTGCCGCTGAGTTCGCTCATCGTTCCAGGCGAGGGTGTCGACACCACCACGCCGACACCGAACGCCGATCCCGGCCTCGTGAATGCGCGCGTCTCGATCGGTGGTGATGGCAGCGGGATCACTTCGCGCATTGGCCGAGGTCGGGCTACCGTTCGGCGGGCGGATCTCGCCAAACTTCCCATCGGCATTGCGCTGCTGCAGGTCACTCAGTTGAGCCTCAACCTCAATCCGACCGTCGAGCGCGCCGAGTTCGCATTCACGATTGATCAGGATCGTCTGCAGTTTCAGGAATTCAACTTGGCCTGCAAGGATCTGACGCTCGATGGTGAAGGTTGGCTGAATACCGAGTCGACTGAGCTCGCCCTTCGACTTCGCAACCGCGGCAGCATGCCGATTCTCAGTGACATCCTCGGAGGGATTTCGAACCAACTCTTTCAGATCGATGTTCGCGGGACGCTGGGCGTTCCGATTGGTTCGCTTGCTCCGCTCCCAGCACTGGTCCCCGCTCCCGCATTGACTCCGCGTGTGCCGATCGCGAGCAACCAGCCATGAACCCGAATTCACCGCGCATCGCGCCGCACCTGCGCGCCGCGATTGACTCGCTGATCGACCTTTCGACATCGGCATCCGCTCAGCCCAGCACTGATCAGCGACGAAGGCTGCTCGTTGCCGAGATGGTGGCGACCTCGCTTCGACTCTTCGATGACGATCTGACGACCGGTGAACTTCAATTGGTTCGGCAGGCGCTCCGTGAGATGCGCGCTGGGTACACCATGTTCAATCGATTTCGCAAACTCCGCAAGATTGCGATCTTCGGCAGTGCTCGAACGCCACGCGAGCACCCGGATTACTCGGCGGCGTTTGAATTTTCGAAACTGCTCGCGCAACGCGGTTGGATGGCGATCACGGGCGCGGGACCTGGAATCATGCAGGCCGGCATCGAAGGACCGACGCCTGAACAGTCGTTCGGACTTTCGATTCGGCTCCCCTTCGAGGACAAGCCCAATCCAGTCATCGCCAACGATCCAAAGTTGCTCAAGTTCCGCTACTACTTCACGCGCAAACTGGCCTTCATGGGAAGTGCCGACGCGGTCGCTGCGTTTCCAGGCGGCTTCGGGACCCAGGATGAACTCTTCGAAGCGCTCACCCTCGTGCAGTGCGGCCGCAATGCAGTGATTCCGATCGTGCTCGTCGAAGGGGCTCGAAACCAAGGAGACCCTGGGTACTGGGGAGCGTGGCAAGAATTCGTTCGCAGTTCCATGCGCAAGAATGGATGGATCAGTCCAGAAGACGAAGACCTCTATTCAATCGCTGCCTCCCCCGCGGCAGCAGCGGAAATCGTCACTCGGTTCTACCGCAGATACCAGTCCAGCCGGTATGTCGATGACCTCTTGGTCATTCGCCTGACATCCGCGATCAGCGATTCGCAGCTCAGGGGTCTCGAGAGAGAGTTTGAGCCCCTCCTCGCATCAGGTGGATTTTCAGCGGGACTGCATCTCAAAGGCGACGACGCGCCTGACGGAACTCCGCGAGTTTGGTTTCACCACAATCGCAAGTACTTTGGACTCGTGAGGCGGCTGATCGATCGGATCAACGAGATTCCAATCGGAGACGCGCCGTGACTCATTGGACCGCCCTATCGCTGTCGATGCTCGTGGTGATCGCTGGGTGTGACGCAACACAGACAACGACGCGGGGCACTGCAGCCAGTGGGCCGATTGCTGCGCGACCAGAGTTTTCGACTGGTGACGAGAGCGGCGCGACAGGCTTGACTCGATCTTCGTCGCCGATGAGCCGCATCACTCTCCCCATCGATGATGGCAAGACGGATGGCATCTCGGTCATCCGCTGGCAGATCCAAGACAATCCATCGGTCATCACGACATTCTTTGCCAAACACGCGCCGCAGTGCATTTCAGAAGAAGTTTGCGCCCAACTGGCGGTCAACGGATTCCTCGTGGCGGAAGTTTCGCTCTCCGATCTCCCTGCAGCACTTGATGAACTCGGTGGGACTTACGCAAACATCCGCGCGTGGTTGGGACAGGCCACAACATGGCACCAACTCGTCTCGATTCCCATCCGCGGGTCTGCCACCGCGATCGTGGACGGTACGACGCGGCGGATGTGCGACGGTGCGCTGCAACTTCTGCTTCGCGGCTGGACCGTCCCGCTCGAGACAGGCGCCGTTACAGATGTTGAAGTCATCCCGGCGTTTCTTCCCGGAGGCGCTGTACCCGGAGCGCGCACGACCACCCGAGAATCCTTTCAGACGGCGGGTTTTTTCGCATCGATTGGTCGCGGCGGAGTTCTCTTGATCACTGGGATGGCACCCAAGTCTGCCAAGCGCACCGCTTCGCACGCATCGGCTGCAGGACCTCCCGTGACGCCTCCGCCAACGATGGGCGAGTTTCTTCTCACGCAGCAGAACGCGGAGGGCGATCCGATCCCGCAGCGCCCCGTCATCGTTGTGATTCCGATGATCCAATCGAGCAACTTCTTCGATTCGCCTTTCGTAGAATCGAACTCCAAGCCTGCTTCACCATGACCCTCTCACCTGGACAGCATCATCAGCAGCCGCTCGACCGGTCCGAGGGAACGCCACGGACGCATCATCGGCGCATCGCAGGTGTTTCCGTTATCCCGACGCTTCTGACATTGGGAAACCTCATCAGCGGGTTCGCTGCGATCCACTATGCGAGCAAACCGATTGGTCCAAGCAACGTGATGGGATGGAGCACGCTGACCATTGCGGGGGCACTTGTGTTCGTCGGCATGCTCTTCGATGGTCTCGATGGTTTCGCTGCGCGCCTGACGCGATCTGCAAACGCGATGGGAGCGCAACTCGATTCGATGGCGGACATGGTGACCTTTGGCGTTGCGCCCGCGTTCATGGTGCTGAGGCTCGTGAGCTATTACTACGGCGGTCCGGAGCACTACACCGGCATTCTTGGTCCCGATGCAGATAATTTCTACGGCAAACTCATGTGGGGAGTCGCGGCGTTTTACATCTGCTGCACGGCTCTTCGATTGGCGCGGTTCAATGCTGAAGTCACCTCGACTGACGAAGCGGACCATCGGTACTTCAGAGGGCTCCCTTCGCCAGGCGCAGCCGGGGCAGTCGCGAGCCTGACTCTCTTGCACCAACATCTGATCGTCATTCGATTTCATGAACTTCCACCCGTGGGATTCGAACGGTGGTCGGCACTGATCCTCCCGCTCGTGACGCTTCTCGTCTCTGCCGCAATGATCTCAAGAGTTCCGTATGTGCATGTGATCAACCGATACTTCCGCGGTAACCAGTCATTCGCGTTCGTCGCATGGCTGATGCTGCCGCTCGCCTTCGCGGTCTGGTGGTTTCAAGTGGCACTTGCGGTCACTTTCTGCATCTACGCGGCAAGCGGTCCGGCACGGCGCGTGCTCTATCGGAAACGGACATGATCGCTGCAACTGAGTCGAGCCCTGCCATACCCGATCGATTCGGCCCGTATGGTGGCAGTTACGTTCCAGAAACGCTCGCACATTCGCTGCGCGAGTTGGAACTTGCCTACATCGAAGCGAGGCGCGATCCCGCCTTTCAATTCGAACTCGATCAGCTCCTTCGCCACTTCGTTGGGCGCGAGACACCGCTCACCGAGGCACCACGCCTGACTGACTTTGCTGGCGGCGCTCGAATCCTGCTCAAACGAGAAGACCTTGCGCATACGGGAGCGCACAAGATCAACAACACGATGGGACAGGGGCTCCTCGCTGTGCGAATGGGAAAGAAGCGCGTCATTGCCGAGACGGGCGCGGGGCAACACGGCGTTGCGACGGCAACAGCGTGCGCGCACTTCGGCATTCCATGTGAGATCTACATGGGGTCGGAGGATGTCCGACGCCAGTCTCTCAATGTCTTTCGGATGCGGCTGCTCGGCGCCAAAGTCACTGAAGTCACTTCTGGATCTCGGACGCTGAAAGACGCGACCAATGAAGCGATGCGCGACTGGATGGGATCCGTTGGCAACACCCATTACATCCTCGGAAGCGTCGTCGGACCACATCCCTTCCCGACAATCGTGCGGGACTTCCAGAGCGTGATCGGGCGCGAATGCCGCGCACAGTGCCTCGACCGATTCAAGAAGTTGCCCAACGTGATCGTCGCGTGCGTCGGGGGCGGATCGAATGCTGCAGGGATGTTTGCGCCATTCATCGGAGATTCCGCTGTGCAACTCGTTGGCGTCGAGGCGGGTGGCCGCGGCAACCGCGAAGGAGAGCATGCAGCTCCGCTTTCGCTGGGAGCGCCGGGAGTGCTCCATGGGTCGTACTCGTATGTCTTGCAAACAGCAGATGGACAGACTGCGGACGTGCATTCCTGCAGCGCAGGTCTGGACTATCCAGGTGTCGGTCCTGAACACTCGCACTGGCGCGACTCGGGGCGGGTGACGTACTGCTCTGTGACGGACACGCAGGCGCTCGACGGTTTTCAGTTGCTTGCGCGCCACGAAGGGATCATCCCTGCGCTCGAGACTGCGCATGCGGTCTGGCGCGCCGTCGAGATTGCCAAGACTCTGCCGAAGGACGCAATTCTGGTCATCAATGTTTCGGGCAGAGGCGACAAAGATGTCGCCGAGGCGATTCGACTGCTCTCGCAGCGGTGAACTGCTGGGTCCCGCCAGCCCCACGCTCGGCATCGCGCCGGCGCTGCAACGCCCGCTGCTTAATCCACTGGCTCGAAGTCAATCGCAATCGGATAGTGATCGCTCGCGTAACCCGCTGGCTTCTCCGGCTCCGGTCCCTTGCGGTCCTTGAGCCACGCGCGCATCCGATCCTGTTGTTCATCACCTGGATAGAGCGTGCCGAGCACGAAGAAACTCTCGGATGCACAGTCGTCTGCAAACCCAGTGCTCATCACGATGTAGTCGATCGTCCGACTGCTCACGTGGGTCGTGTACGCCTCACGCTCCTTGTCGCCCTTCTGGCTTCGGTCGCGAAAGTCGTATGCCGCACGAAGCAGACCCTGCCCATCGCCATTCTTCGATCCCTTGACCTGCAGCGCGTACGCCCGTTGCGCAGGTGTTGCGTTGAAGTCGCCCAGCACAGCGATGTTGGCATCTGGATCAGTCTTCAGCAGTTCAGCGACCCACTCTCGGAGTTGGAGGCTCTCAGCTTCGCGCTGCGCTTCGTTGACGGCACCACCGCTCGCCTTCAAATGCACGCTGAACACCGTCAACTTGTAACCGCCAGGAAATTCGATGACCGCCTTCAACGGGCTGCGCTGGAAGTTCGTCGGCCCTTTGCCTGCTTCGACTTCGGCCCATCCCTCGCCTTCGCGCTTCACATCGGCGAGTGACTCATCGACGAAGACCTCGGAGCTGAGAATCGGATAACGACTGAGGACACCTTGTTCGACCCCCCTGTAATAACCCACCTCATGCGATGCGGCATGGGCATAACCCAAGTCCTTGAGATAGGTATCACGAAACCACTTGAGGGCGTCAAGGCTTTCGATTTCCTCAACGCACAACACATCCGCGTCCAACTTGCGAATCGCCGCTGCCAGAGCCTTGCATCGCACGTCTGGAGTTGCCATCGGCAGGTCGTCGTACTCGCCTGAGATCGAAGGATCATCAACTTGATCGAAGAGATTCTCCAGATTGAATGCTGCGAGCCGCATCCGCCCCTTCTTCTTCACAGGGGCATTGATCGATCCGAAGCGATGCCCCTCGCCATGAACGACCTTTGGCTGTTTGGATGACTTCTCTGTGGTTTTCTTCTCATCTTGTGTCGCGCCCCCTGCTTGGCACGCGCTACAAGGCAATCCGATCAGGCTCGCGAGTGCGCCAGCGGCGAGAAATTGTTTGAGGTTCATACACACATCCTAACTCGCGACTGCCGCCAGACGCGTTCGATCCCCCGATTGAACCGGCACTCGACGCGAGGTCAACTCGGCTGCGCTCGCCCCTTCCAAACACGCTGCCCTCGCAGCGTCATGACGAAACTCTGCCACTGGATGATGGTCATCAGGCAGATGCTGATGGGGTGCAGTCGGACAGCCCTTCCGCTGTGACCAAACCGCCGCGCCAACATGATTCGCTCAATGAATCCTGCTGCGATTGCGGTCACGGCAAGTGTCGTGGAAATCATCGGACGTTCACCGGACCCGAGCGCGAACGCAACAGCGAGCCAGATCCACGGCCAAACATGGCCAAGTAGATGAATTGCCGTTATGAAAACTAAGAGCGGAAATGACCCGAGTCCCTCGTAAGCATTCTTCGTAAATCCATTCCAGACTTGGGTCGCAATCGAGTACATCCTGCACGAGACGAGCGCGGTTCCATCGAAGAGATCCGTTCGCCCCCCAGCGCGTCGAATCGCCCTCGGAAGTTGGATTCCATCGTGCATGGAGGCGCGAAAGGTCGCGTGCCCACCCGCGCGCTCCCATGTCGCCTTGCGCACGAAGAGAAATTGCCCGCAACCAGCGCTCGCTGCAGGATTCAGCGACGAACGCATCCAGCCCATCGGCAGGTACGAGAGCATGACAAAGTGGATGAGCGGAACAAGTGCATCCTCCATCCACGTCCGAGTGAGCTGCCGTGGAATCGTCGACATCAGTTCGCACCCTGCCGTCTGGGTAGCAGCAAGAGTCGCTTGCAAACAGGAGGGTTCGAATCGGACATCTGCATCTGTAAAGAGCAACCACTCTCCTCGCGCAGCCCGCCCCATTCGGTCGCACCCCCACTGCTTTCCATTCCACCCAGCTGGCAATTCGTTTGCAGAGAGGATTCGGACCCGGCAGTCTTCGTTCGCGAGCGCACTCAGGATCGAGGAAGTTCGATCAGTCGACTGATCGTCGTGCACGATCACCTCCAGACTGACCGAGTGATTCGCGAGCACTGACCGGACGCACGCTTCGATGTTCGACTCCTCGTTGCGCGCTGGAATGCAGATGGTCACGCTGGGAAGTCCATCCCGCGCCATCGTTTCGATCGTGCCGACTCTTGGCGCAGGTCGATATCGGCGCAAGTTGATTGCGGACCACACTGCGGCACCGCCGCTTGCTGCCACGGAGAGTGCCAGTACAGCGGTTGAAAGGTCGATCATTTCAACTGGACCTCGGCTCGCGCGCCGCCGCGCGATTCGCCATGTCGATGGCGATCCCGCGTCCAGTCAACCGCAGCCACAAATCGTAGATCGGATTGATCTTCGCGCTTCCTGCGCCTGCAATCCGAGCGAATCGCCCCTCATCGCGTGAGATGACACTCGCCGCAAGTTGTACCGAATTCTCCTGCATCGCTTGCGTGATGGAACTGTGCCAGTGCGCGGTCGAGCGCTCTGCGGGAGGCGAAACTTCTCTCATGCGAAGAAAGATCTCCGGGCGGGCGTCAATCCAGAATCCATACTCCACCGCGACCGCGACAACGCGCATCTCGGCGACTCGCGATGCAAGCGTGGCGGCGCCTGGTCGATTCTCGATTGGCGAACGGGCATCGACAAACTTCCCTTGGGGAGTGATGAAGATCACGCTTCGGCGATCAACCGCCAGTTCCCCTTCGACGTAGCGGATCATTGCAGCAAGCGATCGCGGATCGTCTGGGTCAATGCCAAAGACACCCACCCTACGAAAAATCGAAAATCGTTCGAGTTGCGACCGGTCCATAGGCGCGATCACCCGTCGCGTTCGCACGAATGCCCCGTGCAGAAACACAAAGATGAGCGGATCCCACCAACTACTGTGGTTCATCACGATCAAGAGCGGTTCGTGACCTTCATAAAGCTTTGCAGCCAGTTCGAGACTCGCGCGCTCGAGGTGCACACCGTGAAATCGCCGTGCAAATAGTCGGCGTACATATCGAAAGGACCACGCTGCGAAACGAGCGCTCCACCTGCCGGGAAGGATCAGGTTGTCGCCAGCGTCGGGTCGCATGAGAGATTCCCTGCTTGCACCGAACCCCGAAGCGGTATCGACAGGTCCTCGCATGCACACCGCGCCGCTGTCACGCCGCTCATCAGAACCATCGGAACTCCCGCGCCTGGATTCGTGCTGCCACCAGCGAGGTAGAGATTCTTTAGAAATCGACTTCGATTCCGCGGCTTGAATCCTCCACGCAGTCGTCCATGGGATGCGAGACCGTAAATCGCACCTCCCTCTGCGTTGTAGAGCTGCTCGATTGACTCCGGCGTGAGATGACGCTCGACGACGATGCGCTCCTCGAGATCCGGCATTCCACACCGCTTCAGTTTTTCCAGCACCACGGGCCGGTACTGCTCAAGCAATCCGCCGGATCCGCTCCATTGATGAGTCGAACGAAGCGCGGGAGTGTGAATGAGTGCGTAAAGCGCCTCGCATCCAGCCGGCGCCTGAGTCGGATCGGTCCTGCTCGGCACACAGAGATAGATCGATGGGTCGCGAGCAGGAATCCCCTGCCGGTAGATTTCGTCAAACTCACGCCGTGAATCTGCGCTGAAAAGAAAGTCGTGATGCAGCAGGTGATCGTATTGGCGGTCGATCCCGAGATAGAAGACCACACCGCTGCAAGCTGGCGCGTACTTGGACCCAATCGCGCGCTGCACACCGCGCCCCATTGATCCACCAACGAGATCTCGATAGGTGCGCTGCACATCACAGTTCGACACGACAATGTCCGCATCCAACGTGCGGCCATCCGCGAACTCCACACCCGTGGCGCGCCCCTGCGACTGAAGGATGCGCGAAACTTGGCAGCTGAGCCGGATGTCGACAGCCTCGTCGCGCAGGATCCCCTCGAGGGCACGCGCGATCGACCGAGTTCCGCCCATCGAATACCAGCAGCCGTGATCAGACTGTGCAGCAGCGATGAGCGAAAGGATCGCAGGTGCAAGAAACGGGCTCGATCCGATGTACTGCATGAAGTGTTCGCACAACTGTGCGAGATGCGGCTCACCGATGTGTTTGTGCACGGTGCCCGCAACGGTGGAATGCATGCGCATCCGCAGGACATCACCGAGCAAGCCTGGCTCGCGCGTTGGCGAGTGGCGCATGAGGTCCAGCACCCCCTCAAGATCCTTGAAGAAGAAAACTTTTTCACTCAGACCGAACATTCGCCTGCTGTATGTCAGGAAGTCACGCCAACCTCTCCCCGCGCCGCAGTTCGGAAACTGCGAATCAACCGCGCGCACCATCGCATCAACTCCGTCGCGAAGGTCAACCCGAGTGCCATCTTCCCAGAAGCACCTCCACTGCGGGTCAAGACGAACCAACTCGATGAGGTCCTCTACACGGCGACCACTTCGAGTGATGATTCCTCGAATCACTTGGGGGAGCGTCAAAATGGTCGGTCCCATGTCGAATCGAAACCCGCGCTCTTCGAGCACATTCATCTTGCCCCCGAGATGATTGTTCTTCTCAATCACTGTGACTTCGAATCCATGCGTCGTCAGTTCAACAGCGCAGCCGAGACCTGCGAGACCTCCACCGATGACGATGGCTGTTGGTCGACTCGACTGAGCAGATGGGACGGTCACGACCCGCCCGATCTCGTAGGCGCTGCGGTGCCTCCGAGCAACCGACGAAAGGTGCGCTGAACGCGTGCGGTCGGCTCGCCAGTCGGAAGCCGTAGCCAACGACTCGTCTTCGAGATTGTGACCGCTCTCGTCAACTCGAGCAGTCCATCCGATCCGCGGGAGGCACCCCATCCGCTCTCGCCTCTCCCCCGAATTGAAACTCCTGGGTGCGCCGTTGGCACAATGGTGTCATTGAAGGTCACGAATCCGGATTGAAGGCTCTCAATGAGTCGCGAGTCCGATGAGATCCGCTGGACGGTTGTCGGCGCCGCGAAAACAGAAACGCTAAGGTTTTTTCCGAACGACCTCTGGATCGCAAACGCTTCCTGCTCATTCTCCGCGCGGATAATGGCCACGGCCGGCGTGAAGTGACTACCGATTGCAAGCGCACCCGTCTCGGCACAAGCCAAGACTGCAACGCGAACTTGATCCCTGATTCATGCGACATCGCA
>CAYHHO010000074.1:0-2773 GCA_964356445.1 uncultured Singulisphaera sp.
GCGACGGTCTGGTGACTGCCATGGAACACCTGTGGAGCCCCACAGGCGGTGTTTCGACGCACAGTCGCCTGTTCGTCCTTGTCTCGAAGATCCAATTCGGTCAAGTCGTTTTCGACCATCAACTTGACCAACTCCTTCAACTTTCGAATATCCATCATGATGAGCCGATCCTAGCAAGAAATTGGAAATCGGCACAGATCGGATCCCATTCGCTGCTGATCGCACCAGAATTGCCACCAACACCTGCGTTTAGCGAAGCGAGACTGGCTTCCCTAGGACTTCGCTGGCGATGATCGCGGCCTTCAAGTTGGCTGCCGTGCGAAACCTCGAAAGGCGGACCGCTACCCCCGCAGTCACTTGGGCTGGCTTTCGTGCGAGCGGCTTTCTGGATGGCGCCTCGCTACGAAGCATCCCCTTCTGAATAGCGCGGACCGTTCGAGCCAAGTCGGATGCAGTTGCTTCACCCTCGGCAGAGTGAAAGTCTGGCATGTGAATCGGCGCTTGGATGAGTACTGGTCGTTGCCGAACTTCGAGCGCCGGCACCTCGTGAACGACGGCAACGCTTGGCGGCACGATGGGGCTCGCTATCTGCCGACCGGCATCGGCGCGAGGACTCGCTGTTTGACGATCAGGCTCCGCGCGGACACGCGCAGTCGCGCTCGGCGCAACACTCCGCGCCTGCGCTTCCTTCGCTGCCTTTTCGCGCTCGTGTTTCTTTGCGATGGCGGCCGCGATCCCCTGCACGAGCAACACAATCACGAAGATGATGATGCTGCTCGTCATTGCCTGTGCTTCATGCTACTCGTTCGCCGAGAGTCAACCCCTGAGCCCCTCGGGTGAACTCGCAGGAAAATATCTCTCGCAACCGCGTTGGCGCGAGGATCTCCGCCGGCGCACCCGCGCCAACAAGGAGCCCCTGCTCGAGCCACCAGACGCAGTCTCCAATTCGGTCTGCAAGTGCGAGATCATGCATCGCCACCAGAATCAGCGCACCCGCTGCCGCACGCGTGCGAAGGGCGTGAACAACCCGCAGGGTTTCTGCAGGATCGAGATTTGAAAATGGCTCATCGAGGGCAATCAGCGCGTGCGGCCCAACTTGCGAAAGTGTTCGCGCAACCACGCATCGCTGCTGCTCGCCTGCCGAGAGATCGTGATAGGACCGATCACTGAATGCTTCAAGCCCGAGTTCTTTCAGCGCACGAGAAGTCCGCACTGCACGGTCGAGAGGGCTCGCAGAGAATCCGCCAAGAGCAACCATCTCCCTCACCGTCAGATCAATCGAGAGAGATGGGCGCTGCGACACATACCCAACGCTCCGTGCACGCACGAGCGGCGACACGCCGGCGAGTGCAACCTCATTCCATGTCACGCAACCTGTTCGCGGCTTTGCAAGCCCGGCGCAGATGCGCAGCAGGGTGCTCTTTCCGCTTCCGTTACGACCGACGAGCGAAATCAACTGCCCTGGCTGCGCAGCGAGTGAAATCCCGGCGAGTGCGCTGCGCGATCCATACCGAAAGTGGACTGCTTCAAGTTTCAGCATGACCACTCTCCGCT
Organism: uncultured Singulisphaera sp.; assembly: GCA_964356445.1. Classification (GTDB taxonomy): domain Bacteria; phylum Planctomycetota; class Phycisphaerae; order Phycisphaerales; family SM1A02; genus F1-60-MAGs104. The sequence goes on from CAYHHO010000074.1 coordinate 1,555, forward strand.
TCGAACGCGGCGGCTTCGCAGCACGATGAGGAAGACTGGTCCACCCAGCAGCGCCGTGAGCACACCAATGGGGAGCCTCCCTGCCCCGATATCCATGGACTGCCGAATTGAATCGGACCAGACCAGAATCGCTGCCCCCGCAACAGCGCTTGCACCAACAAGTGCTCGGTGACGGGATCCCAACAGCAAGCGACTGAGGTGTGGCGCTACGAATCCAACAAAGGCGATCGGGCCGCAGAGCGCGACGCTCGCAGCCGCAAGCGTTCCAGCAAGTATGAAGAGCATGATTCGTAGCGACGCGAGGGAAACACCCATGCTCTCCGCTTCCACGTCACTCGTGCTTGCGACATCGAGCGCGTCAGCGCTGCGTGCACTCGCGGCGAGCGCGATGAGAAGCAGGATCGATGCAGTCCAGATTGTCACGCTGCCTGGGATTTCTGGCACCTGTCCCATGAACCACATCCACGACTCTCCGCGACTTGCCGGCGGCATGAGCGACTGCACCAAAAGCGTGAGCGCACCGCAAATTGTCGCCACAACAGTTCCAGCGAGAACGAGCGTGACTGGATCGAGCCGCGATGCCCGCCGACCGAGTGCGTACACAATGATCAGCACCGAAAGGGATCCGATCGTTCCAGGAATGACCCCATCCGAACCCTCCGCGAGGGATGCCAACCATGAAACCGCTCCGCCGCCAACGGCAGTTGCGGCCCACAATGCAAGAGTCGACCCGAGTCCAGCGCCCGCGGAGAGGCCGAGAATGAACGGCGACGCGAGAGGATTTCGAAGGAGTGCCTGCAGCAAGAGTCCGCTGAGGCCAAGGCATGCTCCCGCGACGAGCGCGCTGCGGACCGCACCAAATCGAAGAGCGGCAATACTTGGCGAAGGCCACTCGACGATCGATCCACCCACTGCGGGGTCTCGCCCCAAGAGCATGCGAGCGGCGATGCCCATGCAGAGCACGACAAGCAAGACCGAAAGCCCAATCCATTGGCGCTTGCTCACTTTGAAGTCTCCACACTCGAAGCCGCACGCGCCCGCACTGCATCTTCGATCGCACCACGAAACTTGGCCAGTCCCGGCAGCATGCCACCTCCAGGTTGCATCAGTTCAGGTGCGTTGAGCGGCTGCACGCAAGCCGAAGGCAGCAGCTTTGCGAGCGCCAACACGTCATCCTGCGACCGCGCCCCGATCACAACCACCGTGTCTGGCGCGATTC
>CAYHHO010000074.1:2783-15490 GCA_964356445.1 uncultured Singulisphaera sp.
CGCACAGGGTCCTCCGACCCGAATGACGGATACCCGAGTCGAGTCAGCGCGTTGGTGCCACCCATCCTCACGAGCGCATCGGAAAGATAGGTGTCGCTCCCAAACCCAAGTGCATCCGCGCCTTCCGCGTTCGCCAGAATGATGAGAACGCGACCAGCGGCAGCTGCACCGTCAATCGGACGCAGAACTCGATCAAGTTCTGCGCAGAGCAACCGACTCTTTGATTGGATCCGTTCTCGCGAACTCTCGAGGTTCTTGTCGCAAATCAGCGCAGGCAACGTGTCGATCAGCGCCTTGACGTCATCCAGCGATTCGAGATTGACCCGCGCGACTTTCCATTGATGTTCACGGGCGAGCGTGTCGAGCATCGGCACCGAGCCTTGTGCGGGTGGCTGGACAATAACGATCGTCGGTTTGGTCCGAACAATCATCTCCGCGTCAATGTCGAGCAATGAACCCACGATGGGAATCGATTTCGACACTTGGCACCAAGGTGTGCGACCAACGAGGTGTGCTTCGAGACCAAGCGCAGCAATGGTGGCGCTGACCCCCGGCGACAGCGAAACAATCCGAACGGTCGAACTCGTTGCATCAGCACGAACGATTTCGGACTGCGGACGATCATCGCAGCCTGAGATCGCCGCGAGCATCACCGCGCAGCGGGCGAAAGACCTTGCGGCGTGAATGGACCAATCACGATCGTGCACGGTTGGCTAAAGTAGTCAAACCCATGGCGATCTGGTCCTTCCTTCGCAGAATCTTCGGAAACACGCCGGTACCTCGCGCGCCGACTGAGGTCGTTGTCGAGCGCACGGAGGAGGCTCGTGAGGTCGAGGTGTTCAAGGATCGAAGTTCTCGGTCAGTCGACGGCGCAACTCTCTTAGTTCAATTCAGCGATCAACTCACCTCGCAAGCGCACTCTCAGCAGCAACTCAATTCTCTTCTGGGGACGCTGACCACGACGCTGAATGCGCTTCCCCAACTCGCACGGCAGCAAGGTCAGGTTCTTGAAACGCTGCTTGAGGGCGCTGCGCGTTCACGCATCCGCGACCAAGCAATCGAGCGCAATCTCGTCCAGCTGACAGATGGTTCGGATCGGCAGACGCAGGTCCTCGGGCTGGTCCAGCAGCAACTCGATCTCAACCATGAAGTGAGTTTGCGTGTTGCAGAGAGCCTGAAGGAGACAGCGAGTGCGATCTCGACCTTTGCAGCGACAAGCGATCGGCAGTCGAGGGCGCTCGAGAATCTGGCCTCTGCAACTGAGCGCCGCGTCAAGCAGGCCGATCGTTTGGAGAAAGCACTTCAGTTCTGGCTCGCCATCGTCGCACTTCTCTGCACGGTCGCCTTGGTTTACGCGGTGTATTCAGCCACGCGCGGACCCCAACTCGTCGCGGTGACTCAAGAAGAGGCTGCGAGACTTGTGGCGCCGACGCCGGTGGTCGCGCCAGCGCAACCTGTCGTCGTCCCGCCAACTTCACTACCCACTCTAGGACCAGCGACTGTTCCCGGTCCTGCTCCTGTTCCCGTGCCAGCGACCGCGCCAGTTACTGCTCCTGTTCCCGTGCCAGCGACCGCGCCCGTTACTGCTCCTGTTCCCGTGCCAGCGCCAAGCGAACTACCGCCACCTGTGATCGTGCCAGAACCAGCGCCTGCTGCGACGAAGCCTTAGTTCAACCCGCTGGGCTGCATCTGCAGTTTGGCAAGCCGGGCATAGGTCTCGCAGCGGTCGAGCAACTGCGCGTGTGTGCCAGAGTCAACGACGCGCCCCCGATTCATCACAATGATTCGATCTGCGGCGAGCATCGTTGAAAGTCTGTGCGCCACAGCGATCACGGTGCGCTCGCGACCAAACTCTTCGATCGCCTGCGAAATCTGCGCCTCGCTTTCAGCATCGACTTGGCTTGTCGCTTCATCGAGGATGAGAATCGAAGGATCACGCAGAACCGCACGCGCAATCGCAATTCGTTGGCGCTGCCCGCCCGAGAGACTCGCCCCTTGTTCTGCGACATCCGCTTCATAGCCCCTTGGAATCTGCATGATGAAGGCATCGGCGTGCGCGCGTTTCGCCGCTTCCACGATTCGAGATTTCGTCGCACCGGGCACACCGAGGGCGATGTTCTGCGAGATTGTCCCTTGGATGAGCACCGACTCTTGGGTCACAACACCAATCTGTCGCCGCAGACTTCGAAGGTTGACTGATGCAATGTCGACTCCGTCAACTCTGATGCAGCCTTGGCCGGGTTCGATCAAGCGCGTGAGAAGTGAAAGCAACGTTGTCTTGCCGCAGCCATTTGGCCCCACAACCGCGACATGTTCACCGTGGCGGATCTCGATCGTGACGCCGTCAACTGCCGCAACTTCTGCTCCGGGATATCGATATGAAACTCCTTCAAGCCGAATATGAGACTGATGCCGCGGCAGATTCATTCGACTGCGGTCCGAGGCTGGTTCCGCCCCGACATCGAAGAGTTCTTTCAGGCGCAGCGCAGGGGCGCTCGCGGCCTGCATTTCGGCAACGAGCCCTGCGAGTGGACGCATGGAACTCGCCGCGACTGCCAGCGATCCAAGCGAAATGAGGAATTGCTCGAAAGTCAGCGATCCGCGAATGATCTCGCGAACTGCGACCAGCGCGAGGACGACGACGAAGAAAATCGTCAGCGTCTCGATCAAAGGACTTGCGATGCTCTGCGCGATTCGAGCACGCAGTTGCTCCATGACAACAAGAGCATTCGCTCGCTTGAATCGTCCAAGCATCGCACCCTCTGCGGTTGCAGTCTTGATGACGCGCATTCCTTGCAGAGTCTCGTTCGTCACACGGAGGAGCGTCGCCTGATGTTGCAGCGCACCTTTGGCACCTCGTCGAATCCGTTTTCCTGACTTTCGCAGTATCACGGCGAGCACGGGACCAGCGACCGCGGCGACCAACACCACCCTCCAATCGATCACCACCGCAACAACAAAGGCGGCGATGCCCTTCGTGAGCTGCGCAACTGCTCGGCTCGTGAGTGCAAGGAATCCTCCCTGCAATTCGGCACAATCTCGAATCACCCGACTGGAGAATTCAGCTGGACCCATTCGAACAACCGCACTCATCGGCACTCGCACTGCGTGGCGAAATGCGTCGAGGCGGATTCGTGCAATGACCTTCGCGCACAGATTGATGGAGAGGTACTGATGAAGGAAATTTGCTGTCGCACCTGCAACGGTGAGTGCCATCAGACCTGCGAGGATGAGTACAACCCCCTCAAATCTCCCCTCAGGCAACCATTCAATGAAGACCTCGGGGATCGCCACGGCGTGTTTCGAGGCATTGAACTGGCGGGCGATTTCTGGAAGGGTGGTCGCTGACTTGCCGAGAATGAGCGTCAGGATTGGTTCGAGTCCGAGCAATCCAGCACCAAGCCCCGCCGCTGAAATCGCGGCGAAAAAGAGCGCAAGCCCAAGTTGCCAGGGTTGCGAAAGGAGTCTCCGCGCAAATGAAAGGAAGGGACCCATGCCGCTGCAGCCAATCCTATCAGCGCGCTGATTCGCTCAGGAGCGCGAAGTCACGCCAGAAGTTTGGATAACTCTTCGAAACACACTCTGGATCCGCAATCGCAATGCCAGGTCGCGAGAGCCCCAGTACTGCGAAAGTCATGGCAATGCGGTGATCACCCCGTGGGTCGATCACAACAGGTCGCGCAGAGGTCCGATCAGGGTCGATCGTGATTGAATTCGAAGTGGTCTCGACTCGGCAGCCCATCTTGGTGAGTTCCTCCGCGAGTACTTGCACTCGGTTCGACTCCTTCACCTTCAGTGTCTCCAAGCCCCGGATGCGCGATCGACCGTTGGCAAGCGATGCCACTGCTGCAACGCAGAGTGCGCCGTCTGGCCAGCGGGATGCATCGAGGTCGATCCCATCGAGCGTCGCTGTCCCTTCGATGCCCATTCCGACAGGACCAGACCATTCATGCGCTCCCATCGAAACAAACGCGCTGAGACATGCGGCGTCAGGTTGTCGCGAGAGCCGAGGAAGCCCCTTGATCGTCACCCGAGAATCTCGCACAGTCGTGGCAGCTCCTAGGAAGTAGACCGCACTGCTTGCATCCGGCTCGATCGAAACGGATCGAGGCGCGAGATCCGACCGTGGAACGGTCACGCGCATGATTCGTCCTGCTGAGTCTCGAAAAACCTCGTAGGGCACTCCCCACTTTGTCATCGCATGGAGGGTCAACTCGACGTATGAGGGGCTCGTCAGTGTCTCATCACTCACGAAGAGGTCAACCCCGCGCTCGAGGCGCGGCGCAAGAAGCAACAGAGCCGACACAAACTGGCTTGACGCTGTCCGGCCAACTTTCACTGCTCCACCTCGAGGGAGTCGTCCACCACCCACTCGAATCGGCAGGCGCCCATCCTCTTCGATGTACTCCAACTTCCCGCCGAGAGCCCGCAAGAGTTCGACCCCTTCTGCGATCGGACGCTCTCGCATGCGAGCGCTCCCATCGATCACCACTGGTTTGCGCGCAAGAGTCGCAATTGCCATCAGGAATCGCGTTGGAGTTCCACCGTCGCCCAGTTGCACGGATGCGCCGCCCTCGAAACGACCACGAGGGGAGTGAATGTGCGCCGTATTCTCGCCTGTCTCGATCGGCACTCCGATCGCACGCAGCGCGTCCACGAAAAGGTCTGGGTCTTTCGCGCGCAGTGGCGACTCCAACCTTGACACGCCTGCCGACAGTGCGCCAAGCATCAGGAATCGATTGGTCTGGCTCTTCGACCCAGGCGGTTCAATGACTGCATTGAACGGGCGCTGAAGCGGCGTGATCGCAGTGACAGTCGGATGATTGCTCACACTCGGCGCGTTCACGTATCGCGAGAGCCTGCGGTGCGGAAGATCGCAACAACATCTTCAATTGGAACAACAAAGAGCCGATTGTCCCCTTCGAAATCGACCGGAATCAAGTTCTTCGGATGAAAGAGTACGCGGTCATACTGGGCGATCGCGTAGTCCTCGTCGCGTGCGACCTGTGCGCTCACAGCGACGATGCGACCAGTGAGTGTCGGAATCTCCATCTTGTCGGGAAGGTGAATTCCGACTTTGGTGACTTTCCTGTCTTCATCCTTGCGAATCAGAACTCGCTTGCCAACTGGCTCGACTGTCTCGAGGCGCTTGGATTGTTGGTTAGTAGGTTTGCTCACTGACTTTCTCTCCCAGAGTCGATGAAAAAGCACTCCTGCCTGCCCATCCGACTCATCAGTCAAGACTAGTTGTTCGGTGCTGGAAAGTCTGCAGGAGACTCGAGCACCTTCGGCGAACCCGCAGTGCACATGACAACGATGAAGACGGCAACGACGGCGAGGATGATTGCGATCACAAGACCGATGGTGCGTCCCAACTTGTTCGACCCGCTAGACGATGATCCTTGTTCACTCATAGAACCGCCACGATACCATCAGCGAATGGCAACTCTCAGCCCAGATAGTCATCCTTCGACATCAACGGGAACAGATCCGTTGACCTTGATCGATGTAGACCATGTCCGATTCTTTGTCGGAAATGCCAAACAGTCTGCGTACTTCTACGCGAGCGCCTTTGGATTTCAGGTCGATCAGATCGCAGACCTGACGACCGGTTGTCGGGAGAGCGCCCAGTACCTGCTGACGCAGGGAAACATCCGGCTTATTCTTGAAACCCCCCTTTCCGATAGGCATCCCTCTGCGCAGGAGATCAAACTGCACGGAGACGGGATCAAGGACATCGCTTTCACAGTCTTTGACGCCGAACGTGCGTGGGAACGCGCAATCAAGAATGGTGGAAAGTCTGCATATGAACCAATCACCTTCAAGGATGCTTCGGGCACTGTGACGATGGCAGGGATTCAGACCTACGGGCGAGTCATGCACTCGTTCGTGAGTCGAACGGGAACATATGAGCTTCCCCAACTCAAGCAAGGCGCCAAGTTCGCGCCAGCTTTCAGGAAAGTCGACGGATTCCGCCTCAACGATTTCAACCTCAAGCATCCGTGCGGCCTGAAATTCGTCGACCACTGCGTCGGCAACGTCGAGATGGGCAAGATGAATCACTGGGTCAAGTGGTACGAAGATGTGATGGGATTCAAGATGTTCAAGCACTTCGATGACAAGGACATCGCAACAGACTTTTCGGCGCTGATGAGCAAGGTGATGGCGTCTGGCAACCAACTGATCAAGATGCCCATCAATGAACCCGCAGAAGGCAAGCGCAAGAGCCAAGTTCAGGAGTACCTGGACTGGCACAATATGACGCCAGGCATTCAGCATCTTGCGCTCCGCACGGACGATGAATTGACCAGCGTTGCAGAGCTTCGCAACCGCGGCGTCGACTTCCTCGAGATTCCTCACGCGTACTACGAGACTGTCTGGAGCCGCGTCAACGCGATGCTCACCTCTCACGGTCACACGGCAGTCAAGGAAGATCATCAGCGCGTTCGAGACCTTGGCATCTTGGTCGACTCCGATGACGAGGGTTACTTGCTGCAACTCTTTACAAAGCCCCTCCAAGATCGCCCGACACTCTTCTTTGAGATCATCTGCCGACGCGGAAGCCAGTCATTTGGCAAGGGCAATTTCAAGGCACTCTTTGAGGCTTTGGAAGACGAACAGGGTCGCCGCGGGAATCTCTGAGAGAAGGCGACTGTCAACCGAATACCTTCTGAGGAATTCCACATGAACGATCCGCATGACCCGCATGACCCGCATGACCCACTTGATCCAAACGAGTTTCCGAACCAGTCCGTCCCTGCGGATGGCGATCTTGGACCGTCCGATTTCGATGTGGATTTGGGGGTCGATGACTCGCTCTTGAGCGAGAGTGATCTCGCGGGGTCCGAAGCGCAGTTTCCCTCCGACGCAGAGCCCGCAGCGAGTCACTCGTCGCAAACTGAGGTTGCCGCGAACGGTGCGTCAGCGAGTTCGCTCCCCGAGGCTGCTTCGCAGAAAGTGGGTGGCAAGTCGTCTCGACTGATCCCGATCCTCATTGGTGTTTCTGTCGTCGGTGTCGCGTCGATCGCGTGGCTTGGCTGGTCGTATTTCACCGCGCGAGCCGAACTTGATTCGATCACCGCAGATCTGCTGGCTGCGCGCGACCGGGCGGCAGCGACAAGTGGGCAGGTGGAAGATGCGGGTGAGTCGCAAGACTCTGATCGCGTTTCTGCTCGCGTGAGAGCATTCGTCTTAGCCCCTTGGTGGGAGGATGTTCTCGTTCGAACGTTTGCAGAAGGCGATATGATCCAGTCGCAAGAGCAGGCGAGCGACCTGGCGGAAGCAGCGGCGAATCGGAGCGCAAACAGGCTCTGGTGGACCACGCAAGTGGAGGCATCCGACGCTGCACTCGCTGATGCAAACCGAACGATCATCATCCTTCAGTCATCGATCGACGATCTTGAAGATGACCAGCCACCGCACCCAGCAGATGGCGGGGTGTCGGATGAGCGCAGAACAGAGTTAGCCGAAAAGATTCGCAGCGAGATTGCGACCCTCACCGCTGCCCAAGATGCGGCACTTTCAGAGATCGCGGATCGAATCGCGCGGATTCAACAACAAGGCGACCTCGTCCACCTTGCCTCAATCGAAGGCGAGTTGGCGCGCGCTTTGCCGCAAGATCGAAATCCACCCGAACTCACCGATGCCGCCGCCCGCTGCGCAGAGCAGTTGAGCCTCGCGAAGGAACTGCTAAGCAAGCGCGATCAATTGCGTGGGGAACTTGCAACCGCAATCGCCGGAATTCGACAAGCGGACCTAAACACAGTCTCCACCGATGAAGTCTTGAGCGCATCCCAGATGCTCCTGAGCCTTGAGGTCCCAGTCGATGCGCGCTTCGATTCCGTCCGTGAACAGGTAGTTCAAGGTGCGTTATTGGCGACCGATGTTGCGACAGCGCTTGCCGAACGCGACCAAGCGCGAGCGTGGCTCAACGAAAAATTTGACGCGCTCGCTGCCGCAGAGTCGGTGGATGCCGTTGCGGCGTTCGCGTCAGCCTTGGCAGAGGAATCGATCCCTGAGTGCGAGTTGCCATCCATCGTGGCCGACCTCCAACGACTCGAAACTGCCATCGGTGATCGAACACAGGCGCTTCTGCAACTTCAACAAGAGGTTGATGTATTGACTCACAACACCGTTGCGTGGGAACAGGCTGCTCTGCGCAGCCGCGAGATGCTCGGCGCAAACCGAATTGCTGCTGCGGCTGCGGTTCTCGTCGCAGCGAGAGCCGACATCGGTGCGCCATCCCCTGCCTTCGCGCCCCTCCTCGATGGATTCGAAGTTGATGCCGTGTCAAGAATCGAAGCGATGGCGACGGCAGCACAGGCGTCTGGCAATTGGGCGAACCTTGCGAACGAGTACAGAGCGTGTCTCGATAGCGTAGCCATTGGAGCCCTCTGGCCGACCTTTTCGCTCGACGTCAAGGAACTTTGGGAGCAAGTTTCCCTCGCCGAAGATCGCATGATTTACGAGCAAGTTCGAGCTGCCGCTCAATCTCCGTACGACGTGCTTCAGCCGCTTGCGATGCGCTACCTCGATCCGTCCAGAATGCGTGGCGGACAGAGTGGAATGCGATTGCAGGTTGCCAAACTTCTCGAAGCGATCGAGCAGCCTGGCATCACAGTCAATATCGAGGGGATCGAGTGGAGTTCACCGTCGTGCGACGGAAAGCGACCCGAGACTCCGATCATGGTCACGATCGGCGGATCCTTTCATGCATTCTCGCTCGGGCGGGTTGCAGCGAAAGAAACGTCGTTGCTCGGAGCCGAACAGCAACTCAGTCTGCCACACGACCGCGCAGTTGAAGTCGAAGTCAACGGTGCATTCACTTGCGTCGGCGAAAACCTCATCTTCAAGGGGTCTGGAGTCCTCTCGATGGACGACCTACGAATCGGCGGAAGGCTCGCCCTGCCCTTCTGGAATGGCGGCGACTCGTCGCTTGAACCACACAAGTTGCTGCTCGTGTCGATTCCAGATGAGGAAGTTCGCGAGGCGGTCATGCTGCCCGTTTGGAGCGATCCACGGATCCTCGTGCCCGACGCACTTGCGGGCGAACCCGACGCGGTCAAGAGTTCCGAGTAATCGGCAACTCACTTTGACCGCACTCCGCCCAGATCGGCTTGGGGCACGTCACGAGCACGCCGCTGACGCAGAGTCGCCACGCATGAAGCGCGGAACAATTGCTATTCCACGTTGGGTCGAGTGCCGTTCCCCGGTATTGATCGTCGCCGGCAAGAGGGTGCCCGAGCGAACTCAAACCAGCTCGGATCTGGTGCCTTCTCCCGGCGCCGATGAGATCCACTTCGACAAGGTCGAAGGCGCGTGGGTCGCTTGGGGAACTTCCTGCGGCTGCACGCCGAACGACTTTCCATCGACATGCTCCGCGCTCGCTCGCTGATCCGTGCGGTTTCACTTGGACCTTCGCTGAGCCCTTGTGGCGACCGGAAAAGTACAGGTCGAATTCGCCAACTGATGGCAAACCTGGAGTGACAAGCGCGAGATACTTTTTCTCGATCGACCATCCGCCTCGACCGACCGAAAAATTCTCTCGCAGCGAGTCGTACATCGATTGGTCTCGCGCGACGAGGAGGCAGCCACTGGTCGAACGATCAAGTCGATGAACAAGGCCGCACTCGGGAAGCGCGCACTGCTGCGGAAGAGTCTTCGCAATCCACTGCTCGATCGTTGGAGCGCCATCCGTGTCACGCGCCGCAACCGTGTGCCACCCAATCGGCTTGTCGAGCACGAGCCACTCGGGCTCTGTGTGCACAATCGTTGGAAATGTGCTCGGTTGGAAGCGCGGATGTTGGGATTGAGGATCCACAGGATGGCTCTGCCTCGCCGTACAATACGAAGCCATGGCCTTCTACACGAAACTTGGAAACATCCCGTCAAAGCGCCACATTCAGTTTCGCCGCCCTGACGGCGCGCTCTACAGCGAGGAAGTCTTTGGAACAGAGGGTTTTTCCGGGCCGACCTCGACGCTCTATCACATCCATCCACCAACTCAGGTGACTGGGTGGAAGGCGATCTACCCGTTCAAGCCCGAGTATGTCGAGCGGGACGTCATGCGCATGCGCCATGTGCGCAGCGCGCCGATGAAACCCAAGGGCGATCCGATCACCGGCCGCGTCGTGCTCTTCGGCAACGAAGATGTCGAGATGTCGGTTTGCGTTCCAGCCGAGAAGATGCCGTACTGGTTCAAGAGCGGCACGGGCGACGAGTGCATCTTCATCCATCATGGATCTGGAACGGTGCGTTCGACCTTTGGCACGCTCAAGTTTCGCCCCAAGGACTACATCATCATTCCAAAGGGAATCATCTATCAAATGGAGTTCGATCAAGTTGCGCCAGGCGCTCCTGCTCCCCGCTTCCTTCTGATGGAGTCGGTCAATGGATCGCACATCCTTCCGCCGCCGCGCTACTTGTCGAAGCAGACAGCGCAATTCCTCGAGCATGCGCCGTACTGCGAACGCGACCTGCGACTTCCTGAGTTGCCGCTGACATACGACACTCGCGGAAACTACGAAGTGCGAATCAAGACCCGTGGAATGGTCCACTCGTACATGTACACCTATCACCCGCTCGATGTCGTGGGGTGGGACGGCTGCTACTACCCGTACATCTTCAACATCGATGACTTCAGTCCCATTGTGGGCAAGCACCACATGCCGCCACCGACGCATCAAACCTTTGAGGCTCACAACTTCGTGATCTGCTCGTTCTGCCCGCGACTGCTCGACTTTCATCCCGAGGCGATCGTCGTTCCATACAACCACTCCAATCTGGACTCGGACGAAGTGCTTTATTACGTCGAGGGCAACTACAAGGCTCGACGGGGCATCGAAAGCGCGTCGCTCACGCTGCATCCGCAAGGGATTGCGCACGGTCCGCATCCAGGGACGGTCGAGGCGTCAATCGGCGCAACGAAGACCGACGAACTCGCAGTGATGTGCGACACTTTCCGTCCGCTCTTTCCTACGAAGGCCGCACTCGAAATGGACGACCAGAACTATCCGCTCAGTTGGGAGCAGGCGGTGCAGGGCAAGGGACCCGCTGGCGCTGCGCCAGAGTCTTCGAAGGTCAATACTTGGTAGGTCATGGCGACGAATGGTGAATCACGGTGAAGCATGGCAAGCATGGTGAAGGAGAACTGATGAAGCGAACTACAGTCATTCGAATCGGGCTACTTGCGCTGGTGATCGTTGCGATGGGCGGGCTTGCATACGCGGCGATTCGATCGGGTGATGACACGGCCGCGAAGGCGATCGGCCAGGAGGGGTCAGTGAAAGCGAAGAGCGGTCTTCCGATCGAGCACGTCACGATCGCGGATCAAGACTTCGCGCTTGAAGTGGCGTCGACCGAGGCGCAGATTCAGTACGGACTTTCCAAGCGCAGCGAGATCCCGCCGAAGACCGGGATGATCTTCGTCTTCCCATCTGGAAACGACCGCAGCTTCTGGATGATCAATTGTCTCGTGGATATGGACATCGCCTATCTCGCTCCCGATGGGACGGTCATGAGTGTCTATGCGATGAAGAAGGAAGCGCCGCAGGGCGAGTTGGAGTCGGAGTTTGACTATCACAATCGTTTAAAGCGCTACCCAAGTGGACCGGGCATTCAGTTCGTCATCGAGACACCCGCGGGCACGAACGCAGCGCTGAAGATCAAGCCGGGGATGAAGATCGCGATCGATCGCGCGAAACTGTTGGGTTATCTCAAGCGAACGCGCTGACTTCCTCTTGGAATGGTGGAATAGTGTCGTTTTTCGACACTATTCCACCATTTCAAGGGGTTCACGACACGACGCGCGCAGGCGAGACAACCCCGCGACACTCACCGAATCCGATCCGCGGACGTCCCGATCGCTCGCACCACGCGCGCATGATCACTTCATCGCCGTCTTGAAGGAACTTCCGCTCGGTGCCGTCGCCAAGTTTGAAAGGCTTAGTCCCTCGCCAGGTTCGCTCGAGGAGGCAACCGCGTGATTCTTCGGTTGGTCCGGAAACTGTGCCGCTTGCAAGCAAGTCGCCTGTGCGCAAGTTGCAACCGCCAACTGTGTGATGCGCGATCATCTGCGCGATCGACCAGTACATGTCGCGGTAGTTCCCCAGGCTCACTCGGCTTGGCGCGGTTCCCGCTGCGCGCATTCCGGCACTTGCGATCAGCACTTCGAGGTGCACGTCGAAGAGGCAATCGTTCGCACCCGAAAGATACGGAAGCGGCTGTGGATCGCCACTCGCGCGCGGCGGCAGCGGAATCCGATAGGGCTCGAGCGCTTCGAGCGACACCACCCACGTCGAGAGCGTCGATGCGAAGTTCTTGGCGACGAACGGGCCGAGCGGCTGGTACTCCCACTTCTGAATATCGCGTGCGCTCCAGTCGTTGAGCAGCACAAGTCCGAAGACACGATTCAGTGCGCCATCGACTGGAACCGGCTGCCCGATCGGATTGCCAGTTCCGATGAGCGCGCCGACCTCCATCTCGTAGTCCATCAACTTGGTGGGACCGAACGCAGGAGGGCCATCGTCCTGCGACACAGTCTGCCCGCAAGGCCGCACAACCTGCGTTCCACTTGCAACAATCGAACTCGATCGACCGTGATAGCCGATCGGCAGGTGCTTCCAGTTTGGAAGCAGCGGATTGTCCGGCCGAAACATGCTGCCGACATTCGTCGCGTGATGAACCGAAGCGTAGAAATCGGTGTAGTC